>CAZAWU010000112.1:9405-12998 GCA_964488915.1 uncultured Burkholderiales bacterium | reverse complement strand
TGCGCAGCTGATAGGCGCCGCGCAGCGCCGGCAGCGGCAGCGCATAGCGCCGCCCACCGGGTCCCCAATAGTCCCACTGATTCGCCCCTAGCTTGTGTTCGTGGCCGAACGCCTCGCCCAGCGCCAGAAATTGCGCGCCAACATCGGTGGCCACGCGCCGCACACTCGCCGGCATCGCGCGGTCGGCGTACACCGCCGGGCGCTGGCGCCGAAAGATGCCGGCCTTCTCGCGGCCGATCGCCTCGACGTTGTCACCGAGATAATCCATGTGGTCGAGGTCCACATTGGTCAACACCGCGCAATCGCAATCGAAGGCATTGACCGCATCGAGCCTGCCGCCGAGCCCTACTTCGAGAATCGCCACATCCAGATGCGCGCGGCAGAACAGCCACAGCGCAGCGAGCGTGCCGAATTCGAAGTAAGTCAGCGACGTTGTGCCACGCACCGCCTCCACCGCGGCAAACGCCTGGCACAAAGCTGGATCGTCCACCGGCACGGTGTTGACGCGCACGCGCTCGTTGTAGCGCAGCAGATGCGGCGAGGTATAGCAGCCAACGCGAAAGCCGGCGCGCGTGAGAATGGCTTCAAGCAGCGCGCAGGTCGAGCCCTTACCGTTGGTGCCGCCGACGGTAATAATGGGAAAGTCGGGCTTCAACTGCATTGCATCGCGCACAAGCGCGACGCGCTCCAGGCCCAGTTCGATGGTCTTGGGATGCAGCGCTTCGAGGTAGGTGAGCCAGCCGGCGAGAGTGGTGGGCAGCGGCTCGGAGTTCAATTGCATTCGCGCAACTCCTCTCGCGCTACCTGTCAGCCGACCGTCGCCTGCACCAGCGACGCCGCAGAATCACCGAAAAGATTGCGTCATCCCGGCACAAGCCGGGATCGAGTCTCTTCATGGCGTCGTGGGTCAGGATCCCCGCTTGCGCCGGGGCGACGGACGAAGTACAAGGCCGTTCCGCGCACGTCAAGCCGCGCCCGCACTTCGGCTCACGCTGCTTTCCGTTGCATCAACATCATCAGCAGGTCCGCCAGCGTGTCGCGCAACTGCAGGCGATTGACGATCATGTCGATGGCGCCCTTTTCAAGCAAAAACTCGGCGCGCTGAAATCCCTCCGGCAGCGTCTCGCGCACCGTCTGCTCGATCACACGCGGGCCAGCGAAACCAATCAACGCGTTCGGCTCGGCGATGATGACATCCGCCGTCATGGCGAAGCTGGCGGACACCCCGCCCATGGTCGGGTCCGTGAGCACGCTGATGTACGGCAGCTTAGCGTCGGCCAGGTGCGTCAGCGCGGCGGAAGTCTTCGCCATCTGCATGAGCGAGAACAAACCCTCTTGCATGCGCGCGCCGCCGCTGGCAGTGAAGCACAGGAAGGGAATTTTTTGATCGATACACGCTTCCACCGCGCGCACGAAACGCTCGCCCACCACGGAGCCCATTGAACCGCCCATGAACTCGAACTCGAACGCCGCCACGATCACCGGCACGCTCTTGATCGCACCTTGAATGACGATCAGCGCGTCGGTTTCGCCGGTGTTTTTCTGCGCATCGGCCAAGCGCTCGGTGTACTTCTTGCTGTCGACGAACTTGAGACTGTCCGTGGGCTTCACTTCATCGCCCAGCTCGTAGCGCTCCTCATCGTCGAGCAGCCAATCCAGCCGGTCGCGCGCACTGATGCGCATGTGATGGCTGCACTTAGGACAAACGCGCTGGTTGTTGTCGATGTCGGAGAAGTACAGCACGGCGCTGCACGCGGGGCACTTGCTCCATAGCCCTTCCGGAACCGTGGTCTTCTTCTCGGTGTCCGGTTCGCGCTTGATCTTCGGTGGCAACTGCTTGCGAAACCAACTCATGCCGGGCTCCTTGCAATACGGCAGCTTCCGCCAAACTCGATTCGATGCAACTGACGGCCGAAAGTGCTGCGCTTTTCCGCTCTACTCCTCACGCCTCACGCTCTATCCATTGCCTCGCGCAATTCGCGCACCAATTTCTCGACGTTCGCAGCGACTTTGTCGCGGGGCGAGCCTTCAATTTCTTGCACGATGCGGCTGCCTACGACCACCGCGTCGGCCACACCTGCAACGGCGCGCGCCGTTGCACCGTCCCGAATCCCGAAACCTACGCCGACCGGCAAACTGATTTGCTGCTTGATGCGTTTGACATTGGCTGCAACGTCATCGAGATCCAAATTCGCCGCCCCAGTCACGCCTTTGAGCGAGACGTAGTACACATAACCGCGCGCCGCGCGCGCCACCAGCGCCACGCGTTCGGCCGACGAGGTCGGCGCGAGCAGAAACACCTCGTCGATTTGCGCTTGCTGCAGCGCTTGCGCGAGCGCCCCGCCCTCCTCCGGCGGATAGTCGACCACCAACACGGCGTCGACGCCCGCCTGTTGCGCCGCGCGCGCGAACTGCTGCACACCCATGTGCTCGATCGGATTGGCGTAGCCCATCAGCACTACCGGCGTCACCCCATCGCTGCGGCGAAACTCGGCCACTTTCTGCAAAATGTCGCGCAAGCCGATGCCGTGCTTGAGCGCGCGCTCGCTCGCGCGCTGGATCACCGGCCCGTCGGCCATCGGATCAGAGAACGGCACGCCGAGTTCGATGATGTCGGAGCCAGCACGCACCAGCGCCTGCATAATCGGCACGATCGAATCTGGGTCGGGATCGCCCGCGGTGAAAAAAGGAATGAGCGCTTTGCGTTTGCGCTCGTGCAAGCGGGCGAAGGCGGCGGCGATGCGTGACATGCGAATACTACTTATAGGTTTATCTTCGAAATCTCTAGGATAGCCATTCTCTAGAATATACTCTGCCTATAACTGAATACCAGAGAGCTTGGCTACGGTGTTCATATCCTTATCTCCGCGCCCGGACAAATTGACTAGCAATGCTTTGTCTTTGCTCATCGCCGGGGCGAGCTTCGCCGCATACGCGACCGCATGGCTGGACTCCAAAGCGGGGATGATGCCTTCGTAGTGACACAGATGGTGGAAGGCTTGCAGCGCCTCGTCGTCGGTGACGGCGACGTACTCAGCGCGGCCGGAATCTTTCAAGTACGAGTGCTCGGGCCCGACGCCGGGATAATCGAGCCCGGCGGAGATCGAGTGCGTTTCCATGATCTGCCCGTTCGCATCCTGCATGAGGTAAGTGCGGTTGCCGTGCAGCACACCGGGTGTGCCGGCCGAGAGCGGCGCGGCGTGCTTGCCGGTGGCCACACCTAACCCGCCCGCCTCCACGCCGATCAAGCGCACTGAAGTGTCTTCAATGTACGGATAAAAAATGCCCATGGCGTTGGACCCACCACCGACACAAGCGAGAATCGCATCGGGCTGGCGGCCGATCATTTCCGGCATTTGCGTGCGACATTCCTTGCCCACCACGGAATTGAAATCGCGCACCATCATCGGGTACGGGTGCGGCCCGGCGACGGTGCCGATGATGTAGAAAGTGGAATCCACATTCGTTACCCAATCGCGCATCGCCTCGTTGAGCGCGTCCTTGAGCGTTTTCGAGCCGCTTTCCACCGGCACCACTTTCGCGCCGAGCAGCTTCATGCGATAGACGTTGCTCGCTTGGCGCTGGATGTCCTC
>CAZAWU010000112.1:1519-9395 GCA_964488915.1 uncultured Burkholderiales bacterium | reverse complement strand
CGAGCCCATGAAAACGACGCATTCCATGCCGTAACGCGCAGCGACGGTGGCGGTAGCGACGCCGTGCTGCCCCGCGCCGGTCTCGGCGATGACGCGCGGCTTGCCGAAGCGGCGCGCCAGCAGCGCCTGCCCCACCGTGTTGTTCACTTTGTGCGCGCCGGTGTGATTCAAGTCTTCGCGCTTCAAGTAAATCTGCGCGCCGCCGAGCTTTTCCGACCAGCGCTTGGCGTGGTAGATCGGGCTCGGGCGGCCGACGAAGTGTTTGAGCTCGGAGGTGAACTCGGCGACGAACTCGGGATCTTGGCGATAGCGCTCGTAGCCGGTGCGCAGCTGCTCCAGCGCCGCCATCAGCGTTTCCGCGACGAACACGCCGCCGTAGGGCCCGAAGTGGCCGTGCGCGTCCGGAAGATCATAGATCTGCATTGCGAACTCCTAGAATAAAGCGCTCGACCTTGGCGTGATCCTTGACGCCTTTCGCGGCTTCGACGCCGCTCGACACATCCACTGCCCAAGGCCGCACTTGGCGCACAGCCTCGGTGACATTGTCGGGATGCAATCCGCCGGACAGCACCAACGGCAAACCCAGCTCGCGCGGAATCAAGGCCCAATCGAAAGTCTGCCCGGTTCCGCCGTAGCTGCCCGAAACTTGCGCATCGAGCAGCAGCGCACAAGCGTCCCGATAAATGCCGGCGCATTGTAACAAATCAACCTGCGGCCCCACCCTAACCGCCTTCATGTAAGGCCGGGCAAACTGTGCGCAAAACTCCGGCGTCTCATCACCGTGAAACTGCAGCAAATCGAGCGACACCTGGGCGAGAACGCTGCGTACCTCCACCTCCGAGGCGTTTACGAAAAGCCCCACTTTGCTAATGAATGGCGGCAGCGCCACGGCAATGAGAGCGGCGCGTTGCGCGACGATGTTGCGCGCGCTGCCGGCATAGAAGATGAACCCGACGGCGTCCGCGCCGCTGCGCGTGGCATGCAGTGCGTCTTCGAGACGAGTGATACCGCAAATTTTTATGCGCGTGCGCATACAGCCTAGCCGTTAAAGTTTGCCCGATGGAACATCAGTCACGCAGTTTCGCGGCGACCTCAGAACGGCATGCGCGCAGCGGGCGTGGGCAGCGCCCATTTGGCGTCGTACTCGATATTGCACAGATATAAGCCGTCCGGCGCGAAGGTCGGTGCCGCGGCTGCGCGCGAGCGCGCGGCGAGCACCTGCGCGAGCCAAGCCGCGTCGCGTTTGCCGCTGCCGATCTGCACCAAGCAACCAACGATATTGCGCACCATGTGATGCAAAAATCCGTTCGCCCGAAAACTAAGCTCGATGAGATCATCGCGCCGCTCCACACCCACGCACTGTAACTCTTTGACCGGCGTCGGCGACTGGCAGTCCGCCCCACGAAAGCTGGAAAAATCGTGCTCACCGAGCAGAATCTGCGCCGCCGCGTGCATCGCTTTCGCGTCCAGCGGCAGATGGTACCAGCCCACGATGCCGGCCAGCGCCGCGGGCCGCACCGCATGATTCAACAGCAAGTAGCGGTAGCTGCGGCTCTTGGCGGAAAAGCGCGCATGAAACTGCGCATCGACATGCCGTGCCCACAACACCGCGATGCCACGCGGCAGATGCGTGTTGGTGCCGCGTACCCAAGCGCTCAAGGGACGCTCGGCGTCGGTGTCGAAGTGCGCGATCTGCAGGCTCGCATGCACACCGCCGTCTGTGCGCCCGGCCGCTACGACATTGACCTGCTGCGCGGCGATCGCCGCAAGCGCCTGTTCGATGTGGTCCTGAATCGAGCAGCGGCTCGGCTGATGCTGCCAGCCGCAATATCCGGCGCCGTTGTATTCGATTCCCAGCGCTATCCTCACGGCGCGTTCATGCGTGCGCGAACAAGAAGCTCGCACCTGCGAAGGCGACGCTCAAAGCGATCAGCGCGGCGGTATCGCGTCGGCGCCAAGCTTGCGCCTCCAGCGTGATGATTTCATCGCCTTGTTGCGCCGCCTCACTCGTGTGCCCGCCACCGTCTCCGCTTGCAACTCGAGCAAGTAGATCGCGCACCGGCATCGCACGCGCGGCACCGGCGTATTCGAGCGTCAGCAGGACGCGTACACAGAATACGTGTGTCGGCACGCCCAGCGCGGACAGCGGGCGCAACAGCGTGACCAATCCGCTGAGCAGCCGCGCGCGCGGTTGGCTCAGCACGCACAACTGCAGGGCGCCAAGCAACGCCGCCAGGTAAAGCACGCTGCGCAACCACGCCCGCCAGTTTGCCTGGTCAAACGTGCCCCCGAGCAGACAAGCAGCGCCGAGCGCGAGCCAAACGAAGCGCACGCGCCAAAGCAGTCGCGCGTACTCGCGCAGCCGAGCACGAGCGGCCAGCAGCGACAACACGCCGGCATACACAGCCACCTGCGCACCCACGCCGAGCAGCGGAACGAAGATAGCGAAAAGAATAAAGGCCGCAAGGCCTACAGCGGGATGCACAAAGCGACTAAACGAGCCGACAATGCGCGGATTATCCTAGATTTGCGCTTTTGGCGCGGCGGGAGAAGCCGCGGAAGCGGGCGAGCGCAACGCTCGCCCGCTAGGGAGACTACAGACGCGCTGCCAACTTCTGCGCTTCCTGCTGCTGGGCAGGCGTGCCTTCCTTCATGACTTCGTCGATGATTTCTTTCGCACCTTCTTTGTCGCCCAACTCCAAGTAGGCGCGGGCGAGATCGAGCTTGGTCGCAGCCGTGCGCCAGGCTGGCGCATCGCCAATCGCCGTTTCAGCGCTCGCCGCCGCACGCTCGGCCACGGGTACATCGAGATCAAGGCTGATGCCCTTGAGATCGAGTCCAGGCGCTGCGGTCGCAGGAGCGACCGGCACATCGAGATCGAGGTCACTTAAGCGCTTAGTCTGCTCGCGCGCAGCGGTCGCGGCACCACCCGCTGTTCCCGGGGTATCTAAGTCGAAGTCGATATCGAAGTCGGTCGCTAAACTGTCGTTGGCGGATGCAGCCGCCAGCGGCAACTCCACCTTCGCCGACTCCTTCGAACCTACATCGAACTCGAGGTCGAACTTGTCGGCTTTCGGACCTTCATCCAGTCCGAGATCGGGCTTGCTCGGCGCCGCTTCGCCCATCTCAGAAAAATCGAAGTCGACGTCCGCTTTGGCGGTCGCGCCTTTCACCTCGGGCGCCGGCGCTGGTTCTGGCGTCGCGGCGGGCGCATCACCAAAGCCCAAATCGAAATCCAAGCCTTCCTTCAACTCCGGCTCTTGCGCCGGTTCGCCCCCCTTGCGCTCCGGGAAAGAGATGACATTGGTGCGCCCTAACGCGCTGTCAGTGCCCAAGCTTGGCTCGGCACGACCACCGTACAATGGATTGTCCGGATCGATGCCGCGGCCCAACTCGCAAACGCGTGCCCACGCTGGATGATCGTCGCCGATCTGCGCGTGCACGGTGCTCGCCACCGACTCGAATGCTTGGATGCTGCGGCGGCCGGCATAGATCTCAAGCAGCTTGAGCGGAATCTCCACCCGCTGCGGATCTTTTGGCATCGCCTCCTTCAGAATTTCCTCCGCTTGCGCATCGCGCCCGTAAGCGAGGTACACGTCAGCCTCGGCCACCGGATCGACATCGTCCGATTCCGCCGCGCCCGGGGCCACTTTATTGAACTCGGAGAGAAATGCGCTTTCGCCGGTCTCGACCAGCCCGCCCTTCTTCTCGGCCGTGGCCGGTTCCTGCGTGGTCGTCGTGCTTACGGCTGCGGCAGTGGCCGCTACGGGTGCAGGCGCCATATTGCTCGCGGTGAACGCACCGAGCTGCTGCGCGCGTTTGCGCCGCACGAACACCAGCCCGACCACGCCGAGCACTGCGGCGCCAATGCCTCCGAGCAACAGCGGGTTGCCGAACACGTTGCTCACCACGGAGCCTACGCTGTCCATGATCTTTTGCATCATGCCTGCGTCTTCGGCAACGGGACTGACCGCGGGCTTGGGCGGATTGATTACCGGCTGCGGCGTCATGTCCCCCGGCTTCGGTGGCATCGGCGCCGTGGCCGTAGGTTCAGCCGGTTTAACGGGGTCCGCAGGTTTGGCGGCCGGTTCCGTTCCGGATTGCGCCAGATCACCGCGCTTCATCGTGATCAGCTCGCGCATCTCTTGTACTTGCCGCTCGAGTTGCGCCACGCGGGAATTCGCTTCCTTCAAAGCACCTTCGCGCGCGATCGCTTCTTCTTCCAAGGCAGTGATGCGATCCTGCATCTGTTTGGCGGTGAGCCTGCCGGGTTTTGCCTTGTCCTTGGCCCCGGCTTGCGCGGCAGCGTCCTCACCCTTGGAAATACTCAGCACGTCCGTGCCGGGCGCCGCTGCCGGTGTTTTCTCCGGCGCTTTCGCAGTGACCACGCCCGCAGCGGCTTGCTGCGTTTGCTCGGGCTTCGCCTTGGCCTTCGCCGCGGCCGCGGCGAGCTTGCGGTGATAAGCAACCCAACGCGCCGTTTGCACGCGGATCAGTGTGCGCGCCTCGTCCAATGACACCTTCGCCGCCGCGCCTTCCGCTGGCATCTTCAGGCGCTCACCGATCTTGAGCTGGTTGATGTTCTTGCCGATGAATGCACCGACGTTCTCGCGATAAATCGCGACCATTTGCTGCTCGAGCAAAACATCATGCGCACGAGTGCGATCGGCGATACTGCGCAGCGTTTCACCCGAGCGCACCGGCCCATAAGCCTCAGCGCTCTTGCCGGGTTCAGCGCTGCTGCCTAATGGCGCCTTGGGCGCTTCTATTGCGGGGGGCGGCGCAGGGTTGGTCACGGGGCTCGCGACAGCCGCAGGTGGTGGCGCAGCGACCGCGCTGCCCGCCGAAGCAGCTTCGCTGACCGAGCGCGGCGCTGGCGGCGCCAACGGTGCGACGCCCGCTTCGGGAAGGGTGCGCGAAGCCGTGAAACCGGGGGGATCGAGCAGGATGGGATACTCACGCAACAGCTTGCCGGAAGGCCAAGTCACTTCGACCAAGAGTTCGACGAACGGCTCTTCCATCGGTTGCGCCGATGAAACTCGAATGTAAGGTTGACCGTTTGCCCGTTTCTCAACTGTGAATTTAATGTTGGCAACGGAAGGCAGATACTCGATGTTGGCGTCGCGATAGGTGTCGGGCGACGCAGTGCGGGCGCTAACGGCGCCGAGTTCATCGGCAGGCACGGCGATCAAATCGATCTCGCCGCGGAAAGGTTGTCCAAGCCCTGACTGGACCGTCAACTTGCCGAGTCCGGCACCGTAGGCAACGCTCGACAACGTTGCCAAAATACAAACCAGTCTGCGCAACTGATGTTTAGAATTCAAGGTGTTAGCCCTTATTGGATGTAGCCCGAAGCCATATCGGACGTGGCCAAAGGAAACAGATTAACATCAACAGCTTACGCTTGCAAGCTGAGCCATAGCCTGACAATCCGCTGTCAATTCAGGTATTTCTCGATCAAAATCTCCGCGATCTGAATGCTGTTGAGCGCCGCGCCTTTGCGAATATTGTCCGACACGACCCACATGTCCAACCCGCGCGGATGCGAAATGTCTTCGCGAATGCGTCCGACATAAACTGGATCCTTACCGGCGGCTTCCAACGCCGGTGTCGGGTAACCACCCGGCTTACGTTCATCGATGACCGTGACACCTGGCGCCTTTTCGAGAAGCGCGCGTGCCTCCGCGGCGCTTAGCTTTTGCTTGGTTTCAATGTGTACCGCTTCCGAGTGACCGTAAAACACCGGCACGCGCGCGGTGGTTGGGTTCACGCGGATGGAGTCGTCTTCCATGATCTTCTGCGTCTCCCACACCATTTTCATTTCTTCCTTGGTGTAGCCGTTGTCTTGAAAGACATCGATGTGCGGCAGCACGTTGAATGCGATCTGCTTCGGATAGACCTCTGTGACGACATCTTTTTGGGTAAAGATGGCGCGCGTCTGCTCTTCCAGCTCCTCGATCGCTTCCTTGCCCGTACCTGACACGGACTGGTAGGTAGCGACGTTGATGCGTTCGATGCCCGCCTTGTCATAAAGCGGCTTCAGCGCCACGACCATCTGAATAGTCGAGCAGTTCGGATTGGCGATGATGCCGCGCTGCTTGTACTGGGCGATAGCGTGCGGATTGACTTCCGGCACGACCAATGGAATGTCCGCGTCCTGGCGGAACTGCGAAGTGTTGTCGATCACGACGCAGCCCGCAGCCGCGGCTTTCGGCGCGTATTCGGCCGAAACGCTCGCGCCGGCAGAAAACAGGCCGATCTGGCACTGGCTGAAATCGAACTTGGAAACATCCAGCACGGTGTAGTCCCGGCCGCGAAACTCGACCTTGGTGCCCGCCGAGCGGCTCGACGCCAGCGGATAGAAATTGCGCACCGGAAACTTACGCTCTTCCAGGATAGAAATCATCGTCTCGCCGACCGCACCGGTCGCGCCGAGGACACATACGTCGTAGGTCTTACTCATGCGGCTCATATAATCAGAGGAAAATCGGGTCAATAGTACTGATTAGGGCAACAGCGCGCCAGCCCTGTTGCCAGTGTTAACAATTGCGACGTGCGAAGTCATGCATCCACACCCGTGCGCTACGCGCACCCATTTCGTCGACTCCGTATCAAGAACGAGCGCGCGTACGCGAAGACGGGCCCTCCGCGCCTGCTTTACATTGCCGCCACCACCGCCGCACCCATCTCTTTGGTGCCGACCAGGCGCATCCCGGTCTGCTGGATGTCGCCGGTGCGAAGACCGTGGGCAAGCACCTTCCGCACGGCGTTTTCGACGCGGTTGGCGGCCTCCGCTTGGCCGAACGTGTAGCGCAGCATCATCGCCAGCGACAACATCATCGCCAACGGATTGGCCACGCCTTTGCCTGCGATGTCCGGCGCCGAGCCGTGGATCGGCTCGTACAGGCCTTTGTTTTTGGCGTCGAGCGAAGCCGAGGGCAACATGCCGATCGAGCCCGTGAGCATCGAGGCTTCGTCCGACAAGATATCGCCAAACATGTTGCCGGTGACCAGCACGTCGAACTGCTTCGGGTTACGCACCAGCTGCATGGCGCAGTTGTCGACCAGGATGTGCGTGAGCTCGACGTCGGGATAATCCTTCGCGACCTCGACCATCACGTCGCGCCAGAGCTGCGTCGTCTCCAGCACATTCATTTTGTCCACCGAGCACAGCTTGCGCCCGCGCTTGCGCGCGATCTCGAAACCGACGCGGCCGATGCGGCGGATCTCGCTCTCCTTGTACACCATGGTGTTGAAACCGACGCGCTCGCCGTTTTCAGTTTTTACGCCACGCGGCTGACCGAAGTAGATATCACCGGTCAGTTCGCGCAGGATCATCAGGTCAAGTCCCGCGACGACTTCGGGCTTGAGCGATGAGGCCGCAGCCAGTTCGGGAAACACAGTGGCCGGCCGCAAGTTGGCGAACAAGTCGAGCTCCTTGCGCAACCCGAGGATTGCGCGCTCCGGGCGCTTGTCGCGCGGCAGCGCGTCATACTGCGTGCCGCCGACGGCGCCGAACAAAATCGCGTCGGATTGTTTGGCGAGCTTGAGCGTGGCTTGCGGCAGCGGATCGCCGCTTTGATCGTAGGCGGCGCCGCCGATAAGCGCGCGCTCGGTTTCGATCTTCATGCCGTCGCGCCGCAACACGTCGAGCACCTTTTCGGCTTCGACCATGATTTCTTGACCGATGCCGTCACCGGCGAAGATGGCTATTTTCATTGGATTCTCAGTTCTTGATCTCCGCACGCTGCAAATGCGGAAAGAGGTTATCTGTTCGACGTTCGCAGCGAGCCTGTCGAAGGGCGTCGGCTCGCTTACCTCACCTTAGACAGTTCGTGGCTCGACGAAACTCACTGCGATAGCAAACTACGCATAC
>CAZAWU010000112.1:0-1419 GCA_964488915.1 uncultured Burkholderiales bacterium | reverse complement strand
GCAAACTACGCATACACCCACGGCTCGCGCAGCTTGCGCTGCGCTTCGTACGCCCGGATCTTATCTGCGTGCTGCAACGTCAAACCAATCTCGTCGAGTCCGTTCACCAGACAATGCTTGCGAAACTCATCGATGGCGAATCTGAAGCTCGTGCCACCGGGCGTCGCCACTGTCTGCGCCGGTAAGTCGATGCGCAACCTATATCCGGGCGTGACCGCGACTTCAGCGAACAGTTGATCGACCTCGCGCGCTGCCAGCACGATCGGCAGCAAGCCGTTCTTGAAGCAGTTATTGAAAAAAATGTCCGCGTAACTCGGCGCAATCACTGCGCGAAAACCGTAGTCCATCAGCGCCCACGGCGCGTGCTCACGCGAGGAGCCGCAGCCGAAGTTCTCACGTGCCAGCAACACCTGCGCGCCTTTGTACCGCGGCTGGTTAAGCACGAAATCCGCGTTCAGCGACCGTTTGGAATTGTCCATGCCTGGCTCACCGTGATCTTTGTAGCGCCAAGCGTCGAACAAGTTCGGCCCGAAGCCGGAGCGCTTGATCGACTTCAAAAACTGCTTGGGGATGATCGCGTCGGTATCGACGTTGGCGCGATCCAGCGGCGCCACCAAGCCTTCGAGTTGAACGAACTTTTCCATTTATGCCATCCGATCCGCGCATCGTCGCATCAGCGAGCAGCGCTTATACAATTGACAGTAACAGCCCACCAATGAGCATATAAGACATTCTCCGATCTACGCTGTGGCCAGTACAAAGCTTTCTTGGCTAGCGTAGCTCGCGCACATCAACAAAGTGCCCTGCAATCGCCGCCGCCGCGGCCATCGCCGGGCTCACCAAATGCGTGCGCCCGCCCGTGCCTTGCCGCCCTTCGAAATTGCGATTCGAAGTCGAGGCGCAGCGCTCGCCCGGTTCCAGCTTGTCATCGTTCATCGCCAGGCACATCGAACAACCCGGCTCGCGCCACTCGAAACCGGCTGCAGTGAAGATCTTGTCCAATCCTTCCTGCTCCGCCTGGCGCTTTACCAAACCCGAGCCCGGCACCACCAGCGCCAGTTTCACGTTGGACGCCACGCGCCGTCCTTGCGCGACTTTCGCCGCGGCGCGCAAGTCTTCGATACGCGAATTAGTACACGAGCCAATGAATACCTTGTCGATGCGAATGTCCTTGATCGCGGTATTCGGATGCAAGCCCATGTAAGTCAATGCGCGCTCGATCCCTTCGCGCTTGACCGCATCTTTCTCTTTGTCGGGATCGGGTACGCGCGCATCGATCGGCAGTACCATCTCCGGCGAAGTGCCCCAGGTTACTTGCGGCTTGATTTGCGCCGCATCGAGTTCCACCACACGGTCGAATTTCGCGCCGGCATCGCTCACCAGCGTGCGCCAGTACGCGACCGCCTGCTCCCACGCCGC
>CAZAWU010000111.1:0-13010 GCA_964488915.1 uncultured Burkholderiales bacterium | reverse complement strand
AGTTGCGCTTGCAGGGCGCGCGCTTCGCGGTGGCGAGCCGCGACAACAACGCCTTTCGCACCGATCTGCAGGCTGCCAAGACGTGGCTGCAACGCTACTTCGATCAATCCGCGCCATCTGCGCAGAGTGCGCTGCAGGCAATCGAGAAAATGCTGGCCAGCTCGCTCGAGATCAGCGTGCCGGACATCCAGAGCACGCTCACGGCGATTCACGATCTGCGCATCGCGCGCGAGAAAGGCACGGCGCAATGAGATGGTTGATCTCATTTGTCGCCGTGCTGCTGCTTGCCGTGGCGGTGGGGCTCACGGCGCGCTACGCACAAGGTTACGTGCTGATCGTGCTGCCGAGCACGCGCATCGAGATGTCGTTGACGCTATTCGCGCTCCTGATATTGCTCGCGGTCGGGTTGCTGTCGTTTCTCGTTGGCATCCTGCGGCGCTTGTTGCAACTGCCGGGGCGGGTGCGGGCGTATCGGCGGAGGCGTAAGCAAAATCGCGCGCTTGGTGGGGCGGCTGAGGCAACCGCCGCGCCAGCTTCGCGCGGCGATGTCGTGGCGCTCAGGCCGCGGCAGAGCAACAGTCAGTAGCGAATCGGACGCCGCCGCGGTCAATTCCCGCGGCGGCGCGTGGCGCCTAGCCCTAGCACGCCGCCCAGCAGCAACGGCAGCGTCGCCGGCGTGGGCACGCGCTGCAACTGTTCCGGCTCGGCAAAGACAAAGTCGTCCGTTGCCGCCAAGTCGATGCCGCCAACCAGATTCTCGCCGCCGAAGGCCTGGAACGCTGTGCCGTCGAAGGCGAACAACGAGTTGGTGCCGACCGTCAACGAGACTTCCGAGACGATCGGACTGTCGAACAACACGCCGAGAAACTGAAACTCGCCGCTGGTGCCGGTGGGCACCAGAAACTTGCCCAGGCTCACTTCGTCGTCGCTGGCGTTTAGCCCAAAGAACTCGATGGCGCTGTTGCCGGCGTTCTCGACGTCCATGAAGATCGCCCCAAATCCGCGCGTGCCCGCCGCGGTGTTGGATCCCGCCAGCACGAAGCTCTGCTCGATGAACGGGTCGTCGAACTGACCGAGCGAGTCATTGAACATGACGAAGGTATTGGATGGGCTGAAGGCGGGAAACTGGCCGGCGGTGGCCGGATTGACGCTGGCGAAACCGTCGCCGCTGACGGCGTAAGGATCTTCAAAAATTGCGCCCTGAGCGCGGAAGCGGTCGATCGGGATCGACACCGTCTTGCCGCTGTCGATCACTTGTGTGTTCGGGTTGTTGTCGGTGCCGTCCAGGCGTACGCCGTCCCAGCCGATCTCGCGCCGCCCGCCCACTTGCGGAGTAGCCGCCGTGTTGCGCGCGCCGAGCGCCGCGCGGAAATCGTTCAGTGCCGTTGTTGCATCGGCGCCGCTGCCGCTGAATATGACCGGGGCGGCAAGCGCCGTCAGCGGCGCGAACATACACGCCGCGCAGGCCAGCGCGATGCGTTTTGCAGGTTTCATCTTGTTTTCCTCCAATAGGTTGAACTCAGTCCCCGGGCGCGGAAAGCGCCCGGTCCCGGTGCATCCATTGTCCGGCTGCAAAGGTTCAAGCTTTCTCGAATCTTTGCCTTGCGCTATGGGCCCGAGGCGACCTCGGGTATGCTATGCGCCCAACGCAGCGCCACGCCTGCGTACAACGACCAAGACGGGACCCACAATCATGGCTGAAACCGGCTCTGCGACGCAACAAATTGGTTTTGTCGCACGCATGCGCCGCATGCTGGCGCGGACGATTCTAGGGGAGTTGCGCTGGTCCTACGCGCCGCCGCTGATGGTGTATCTGGCCTACGGCATTCAGGCGCTCACCGGTGTAGTCAGCACGTTCGTCGTCAAAGACTACTTGGGCTTGTCGGCGGAGTTCTTGGCGGCGCTTGGTTTTTGGGTCGGTATTCCCTGGGCCCTAAAAATGCCGCTGGGACATATCGTCGATTTGGTGTGGAAGCACAAGGCGGGTCTGGTTTACCTCGGTGCGCTGCTGGTCGGCATCGGGCTGGCCATCATGATTGCCATCCTGCTCAAGACCGAAGCGATGCAAGCGATCATGCCGATGAACTCTTGGTTCGTGCTCGCTTCGATCTTGATGCCGGTCGGTTACGTGCTGCAAGACGTGGTGGCCGATGCGATGACGGTAGAGGCTGTGCCGCGCTTCGACGAGCAGGGGCAGCCAGTGCCGGAGGCAACACAGCGCCTAATGCATACGACAGTGCAGACGCTCGGGCGTGTGGCGCTGATCGGTGGTGGCGCGCTGGTGTCGCTGCTGCAGATCTGGATGCTCTCCGGTGTCGAGAACTTGCCGCGCGCGGAAAAGACGATCGCGTACGCGAACGTGTATCTCGCTGCGCTGATGATTCCCCTTGTCTCGATCTCGGGCGTGTTGCTCGCTGGCTACTTGCGCCGCAAGGAAACGGCGCGCCTGCGCGCGCAAGGTGTGAGCGAGGCCGAAATCGCTAAGCGCATCGACGTGCAGAGCGAAACGCCGAACGTGAACTGGTGGATACTTGGCGGCGGCTTGCTTTTCGCGGTCGCGTCGATCGCGATCGGTCTGCAAAACTGGAAGTACGGGCAGGAAATCATCTTCGCACTGTCGATGACGATTGTACTAGTCATGTTGTGGCGCTTGTTGCGCGAGTTGGAGCCGGATGCGCGCCTGACGCTGGTCGGCACGGCGATCATCATTTTCGTGTTTCGCGCGCTGCCGGGTGTTGGCCCAGGCTGGTCCTGGTTCGCGATCGACGAACTCAAGTTTGACGAAGCCTTTCTCGCTAAGCTTGGCGCGATCTCGAGCTGGCTTACTCTGCTTGGGCTGTTCGTGTTTCGTCGCTTCATGGGCGAGCGCTCGATCTACTACATTCTCGGTGCGCTCACGATCATCGGCACGATCCTAATCCTACCCTCGCTCGGCATGTATCACGGACTGCACAAGTGGACCGCCGCGCATACCGGCGGCATGGTGGACGCGCGCTTTATCGCGCTGATCGATACCGCGATCGAATCGCCGCTCGGGCAAGTCGCGATGGTGCCGATGCTCGCGTGGGTGGCGAGATCCGCGCCGCGCAATTTGAAGGCCACTTACTTCGCCGTGATGGCGTCGTTTTCTAACCTTGCGCTTTCGCTCAGCAACCTCGGCACCAAGTACATGAACCAGATCTACACCGTGAAGCGCGCCGTGAAAGATCCGGTGACCGGCGCGGTGAAATCGACGGCCGACTACTCGCAACTGGGCGAGCTGTTGGTGGTGGTCGCGGTCATTTCGTTCGTCGTGCCAATGGCGACAATTTTTATCCTGCGCACGATGCGGCTGCGTAGCGCTTAGAGTCGATACTGCTTTGCCTATAGTTTCGAGACTAAGATTCAACCTTATTCAATAAGGCATAGATTCATGAGTATTAAGAGAAACTACTTTGTTGCGCGCGATAGCGCCCCCGGCTACCACCCCGCAAACCACACCGGCACGCTCAATCGCCGCTTGATCGGCCCCGAAACGGTCGGTGCGAAACAACTTGAAGTAGTACTCGGCGTCGTGCAGAAGAACAATGGCGCGTTGCCCCACGCGCATCCCGGCATAGAGCAGGTTTGCTATGTGCTCGAAGGCCGCGCCCGCGCACAAGTGTGCGGCGAGACCATGGAGCTTGGGCCAGGCGATTGTTGTTTCTTCCCTGCGAACGAGCAGCATTCCTTCGTGACGCTGAGTGACGAGCCGGTGAAAGTGCTGGTGATCTACGCGCCGCCGTACGGCGAGTCGCCCGATAAAGTCATCCGCGCGGAGCGCGCGTGAGAGGCTTCGCGCTCGCGGCGCTGCTTGCCTTCTGCACCGGCGC
This sequence comes from uncultured Burkholderiales bacterium, assembly GCA_964488915.1. Classification (GTDB taxonomy): domain Bacteria; phylum Pseudomonadota; class Gammaproteobacteria; order Burkholderiales; family JALYOK01; genus CADEHE01. The sequence goes on along the minus strand of CAZAWU010000111.1, from coordinate 9,159 downwards.
CGGGTTCGCCGCGTACCCAGAGAAAGCGGTGCGCCTGGTCGTGCCGTTTTCCGCGGGCAGCGCCAGCGACGGCGTCGGGCGTTTGCTCGCGAAAGAACTCGCCACGGAACTAGGGGCGCAATTTGTCGTCGATAACCGCGCTGGGGCCAACTCCATCATCGGCGCGGACTTGGTCGCGCACGCGAAACCCGACGGCTACACGCTGCTGCTGCCGAGCAACACCGCGCTCGCTGCGAATCTCAGCTTGTACAAGAAGCTGCCGTACGATCCGCTCAAAGACTTCACGCCGATCGCGCGCATCGGCAACTATCCATTCGTGCTGGTGGTGAATCCCTCGCTGCCGGCGCAATCGGTACCGGAGCTGCTTAACCATGCGCGCGCCAATCCCGGCAAACTCAACTACGCGACCTCGAACAGTCTGTCGCTGCTCGGCGCGGAAATGATAAACGTGCTCGGCAAAACCAAGCTGGTGCGCGTGCCGTACAAAGCGCAACCGCAGGCGCTCGCCGATCTTGTGAACGGCCAAGTGCACCTCATGGTCAGCGATATTGCCACCGCCATGCCGCAAGTGCGCGCCGGCAGACTGCGCGCGCTCGCCGTCACGCCCGCTAAACGCACGCGGCTGTTGCCCGGCATGCCCTCCATCGCCGAGAGCGGCCTGCCCGGTTACGACATGACCGGCTGGGTCAGCATGGTCGGCCCCGCCAAGCTGCCGAAGGAAATCGTCGACAAACTCTACGGCGCGCTGGCGAAGATTCTCGCGCGCGAAGATGTGCGCAAGCGTTTTGACGCCATCGGTACCGAGATCTCAGTCATGAAACCGGATGAGTTCGGCGTGTTCATCAAGCAGCAGGTTGATGAGTGGGCGGGCAGGGTAAAGGCGGCGGGGATTGAGGCTGAGTGAGGCATTGGTGAGCAAGCATGTAGGTTGGGGTGAGGTAACGAACCTCAAGGCATTCGCATGCACCCCGTGTTGGGGTTCGCAAGCTCACCGCCAACCTACGTCCGAACTCAGGGCGAGTGTGCCATGACGGGCCCTCTCTCCGGCATCAAAGTACTGGACATGACCACCGTGTTCATGGGCCCGCATTGCACGCAAATCCTGGCTGAGCACGGTGCCGATGTGATCAAACTCGAAGCGCCGGAAGGCGATGTCGTGCGCCAGATTCCGCCGGCGCGCCACCCCGGCATGAGCGCGATCTTCCTGCTTGCCAATCGCGGCAAACGCAGCATCGTGCTCGATCTCAAGAAAACGGCTGGCCGTGAGGCGGCGCTGAAGATCGCCGCGCAATGCGACGTGCTGATCTACAACGTGCGCCCCGCGGCGATGCAGCGCTTGGGCCTTTCCTACGAGGACGTGCGTGCGGTGAATACGCGCATCATCTACGTCGGCGCGTACGGTTATGGTCAAGCAGGCCCATATGCCGCCAAGCCCGCCTACGACGATCTCATCCAAGCCGCCAGCGGATTGGCGTCGTTGCCGCAGCGTGTGAACGGCGCCGAGCCGCGCTATGTTCCAGCGGCAATCGTCGATCGCAGCGTCGGTCTGGCGGCGGTGAATGCGGTGACCATGGCATTGTTTCACCGCGAACGCACGGGCGAGGGTCAAGCCGTGGAAGTACCGATGCTGGAGACTATGGTGCACACGCTGTTCGGCGAGCATCTCTACGGGCATGCGTTCGAGCCGCCGCTGGCGCCACCGGGCTATCCGCGCGTGCTCTCGCCCGACCGGCGCCCATACGCGACCAAGGACGGCTACATCGGCGCTCTGGTTTACACCGACAAACAGTGGGCGGCGTTTCTCGACAAGATCGAGCGCAGCGATATGCTCGGCGACGAGCGCTTCAAGAATATGCAAAGCCGCGCGAAGAACATCGATGCGGTCTACGCGTTTGTTGCTGAAGTTTTAGTGACGCGCACCACGGATGAGTGGTTGGCGTTCTTCAATAGCGCTGATATTCCGGCGATGGCGGTGCGCACGCTCGAAGGCGTGCTCGACGACCCGCATTTGAACGCGGTGAATTTCTTTCAGCTTGCCGATCATCCGAGCGAGGGGAAAATTCGCTACATGCGCAGCCCGACTACATGGTCAACCGCACGGCCCGGGATGCTCCGACCCGCGCCGCGTTTGGGCGAGCACAGCCGCGAGGTGTTGCGTGAAGTGGGGTACGATGAGGCGGCGATAGAGGCGATGCTGCGTGCGCACGTCACCAAAGTGTAAGTAAAGTGTCGTCCCCGCCCCCGATAAAAACATTCGAGGGCAGGCTGCGGCGGGGATCTCTGACTGGTTTCTTAGCGGTTGCGATGTACTTTGTGTATCTCTTGACGACGAAGAACAACGGGCCACTGTATTGCGGTGTGACCAATTATCTCGTCAAACGTACGTGGCAGCACCAAGAGGGATTCGCCGATGGGTTCACGAAACAGTACAACTTAAAGAAGTTGGTTTGGTATGAGGCGCATGAGGATGTCCTTGCCGCCATCACGCGGGAAAAGCGCATTAAGAATTGGAACCGAATATGGAAGATAAACCTCATCGCGCAGATGAATCCTACTTGGCGCGATTTGTCTGAAGACATAGTTTGAGGTCCCCGCTTTCGCGGGGACGACAGTTCATTGATACCGTGGTGACTTACGCGCTGTAGATGAATTTCTCCTTCACGCCCGACCAAGAAACTCTCCGCGCCAGCGTAGAAAAACTCTGCGCGCAGTTCGGCGATGACTACTGGCTGACGCACGATCGCGACGCCCAATTCCCGCACGAGTTCCATCGCGCCTTCGCCGATGCCGGCTGGCTCGGCATCGCCATGCCGGAACAGTACGGTGGAGCAGGTCTGGGGATCACCGAAGCCGCTCTCTTGATGCAAACCATCGCCGCCTCCGGCGCGGCCATGAGCGGGTGTTCATCGATTCACATGAACATCTTCGGGCTGAATCCGGTCGTCGTGATCGGCTCCGACGAGCAGAAGCAGCGCTGGCTGCCGCCGCTCATAGCAGGCAAAGACAAAGCGTGCTTCGCGGTGACCGAGCCGAACGCTGGGCTGGACACCACACACCTGCAAACCAAAGCCGTGCGCGAGGGCGATGCCTACGTGGTTAGCGGTGCGAAGGTGTGGATTTCCACCGCGCAAGTCGCGAACAAGATGCTCATTCTCGCGCGCACCAATCCGATCGAGCAGGTGGCCAAACCTACTCAGGGCTTGAGCTTGTTCTACACCGACCTCGATCGAAAGTTCGTTGAAGTGCGCGAGATCCCGAAGATGGGCCGCGCGGCGGTGGATTCGAATCAGCTCTTCATTGATGGTTTGCGCGTGCCAGTGGCGGATCGCATCGGCGAAGAGGGGCGCGGCTTCGAGTACATCCTGCACGGGCTTAATCCCGAGCGCGTTCTCGTTGGCGCTGAGGCGGTGGGCATCGGCCGAGCCGCGTTGCAGCGCGCGGCTGGTTACGCCAAAGAGCGCGTCGTCTTCGGCCGCCCGATCGGCCAGAACCAGGGCATCCAACATCCGCTCGCGCGCTGCTGGATGGAACTCGAAGCGGCGAACTTGATGACCTTCAAAGCCGCCGCACTGTACGACGCTGGCAAACCGTGCGCGGCGGAGGCGAACGCTGCGAAGTATCTCGGTGCCGAAGCCGCGTACCACGCCTGCGAAACCGCCGTCATGTCGATGGGCGGCTACGGCTACGCGAAGGAGTTTCACGTCGAACGGCTGTTGCGCGAAGTGATGATCTGCCGTATCGCACCGGTCAGCCCGCAGATGATCTTAAACTACATCGCGGAGCGGGTGTTGGAATTACCCAGATCGTATTAAATTAGTACTGCGACGCGAGGGTTTCGATACATGAAAGCGCGTCTTCGCTCGATGCAGGTGTTGCAAATCCTCGCAATACCAGCGAGGTATTGCTACGGTAGGCCTTGACCTCGAACCGGATCCATCGCTTTCATTTTTTATCGAAGCCTCTGGGTCGCAGCACCAGATGACGTTTCAGAACGTTGCCCCGTCACCGTTGGTGGCGTAGCTCGGGCTGTGTTTGTTGCCGCAGTGGACTCTTTCACTGGGGGCTGAGGGAGGTACAAGACCATGTCGACAGAAGGTTTGGCGGCGGCGTTGCGCAGCGTCGAGGGCACTCCAGCATCCAGTGGGAGTAACCAATATCGCCCTGAGATCGATGGGCTGCGTGCGCTGGCGATTGTACCGGTCGTGGTTTATCACGCCGGAGTCAGCGGTTTCGGTGGCGGATACGTCGGTGTAGATGTGTTCTTTGTCATTAGCGGCTATCTAATCACGTCGATCATATTGGCCGAGAAATCCGTCGGGAAATTCACCATGTCGGGTTTCTATGAGCGGCGGGCTCGTCGAATACTTCCCGCACTGTTCTTCCTGATGATTGCTGGCATTCCCTTCGCCTGGTTTTGGATGACCCCGCATCATCTCAAGGGCTACGCGCAAAGCATGGTGGCGACTTCGGTGTTCTTGCCGAACATCTACTTTTTCTTGAAGAGCAGCTACTTTGACATCGACGCTGACGAAAAGCCCCTGTTGCACACTTGGAGTTTGGGTGTTGAGGAGCAGTACTACCTGACGTTTCCACTTTTCGTTATTCTGGCTTGGCGCTGGGGCCTGATTAGGTTTGCGTGGGTAGTCGCGATCGTAGCATTGAGTTCCTTGGGAGTGAGCGAGTGGGCGTCACGGGCATACCCAGTCGCAAATTTTTACCTGGCTCCCACGCGCGCGTGGGAATTGTCGCTGGGCTCTCTTCTCGCTGTGTTTCAGGCGCTGGGTGTTCGATCATGTCTCGTTCCATCCATGAGACGGAAGCTCTTAGAGTTCGCTGGAATAGTATTAATTGTGGCTCCCGTCTTCGTGTATGACCACAGCACTAGATTCCCCGGAGCCTGGGCTTTGCCGCCGACGGTTGGGGCCGCACTGATAATTTGTTTTGCGGATGAAACCACGTTAATTGGCAGACTCCTGGCCTGTACGCCTGTGAGAGCCATCGGACTGATTTCCTACAGTCTCTATCTTTGGCATCAGCCTGTTTTTGCTTTCGCGCGCTTGTATGGGACTGAGGCTCTTTCGCCGAAGCTGATCTTGGCACTCATCGTCCTGTCGATGGCTCTCGCGTTTTTTAGTTGGCGTTTCATTGAGCAGCCGTTGCGAGACCGCAGGCGGTTCTCTCGTCGTCGTATATTTGGTCTAGCGCTTGCAGGCTCTGTCTTCTTCGTTGCGTTGGGTCTGGCTGGACATCTAGCCGATGGATTCCCCAATCGCCTGAGTCCAGATCAACTAGAAATCTTTGCTTTCGCGGACGATCCAGCTACCCAATCAAAGGCGTTTCCAGGCAAGAATTGTTTTCTGGCGCCAGAACAAGACGCCTCCGCTTTTGGTCCGTGCACTGAGGGTGCCGATGCGGGTGGTCGTGTCGCCTATCTTTGGGGTGACTCACACGCAGCACACTTGTATTCTGGTTTGTCGAAGCGCTTGGGGAGCGAGTACCGCCTAACGACTCTGACCTCTGGCGCTTGTCCTCCATTGCTCAACTATGGGCGATCGGCGTGTCGTTCAATCAACAAGTTTGTCTTGGGGAAGATTGCCTTGGATCAGCCAGATCTGGTTGTCATTGCAGCAGTGTGGGGAAATTACGAATGGAGAGAAGTGGAGAGGACAATCCGTCAGCTAAAAACCGCTGGTGTCAAACAGATCAGAATCGTGGGGCCGATTCCTCGGTGGATCCCCTCGCTACCGGTCGTTCTTGTTCGCCACAAAGTTCGGTTTTCGGAGATCCCGCAACGGATTTCGTTGGGCCTTGATCCCAACGTCAGGCGTTTGGATGCGGAGATGAGAGTCATGGCTGAGAACGAAGGAGTGGCCTACATTTCACCATACTCAATACTATGCGACGTTGGAGGTTGTCTCGTGAGAGCGGGTTCAAACTTAGAGTCGCTGCTGCAGTGGGATGTTTCGCATCTCACCAATTCAGGATCGGAGTACCTTGTTTCGCGCTTCTGAGAATGCGAAGTGTCTGGTGCGAGCACGTGCAGGTGCAGGCTATGTTGGCGCGCCGGCGCTGTGTGGGGTGCTCGTTGATGCGTTAAGGGATAGCTCCCACGTCTGCCGCAACATTAAACGGATCGGAATAGAACGCGTCGTCGGGCAGCTTGCGCGTCTTAATGAAACTCTCATGCGCCGCGGCCACCATCGCCGGGCCGCCGCACGCATAGACTTCGTAACCGCTAAGGTCGGCGCAGTCATCCAACACCGCTTGATGAACCAAGCCGGTGCGTCCGGCCCAGTCATCGCCCGACGCCGGATCGGACAGCACCGGCACGAACTTGAAGTTGTGATGGATTCGCTCCCACCCTCGCGCAAGCTCGCCCATGTAGAGATCGGTTTTCGCGCGCACGCCCCAGTACAGCGTCATCGGCCGCGTGAAGCCTTTGTGCTGCGCGTGCAGGATAATGCTCTTGATCGGGGCGAAGCCGGTGCCGCCGGCGAGCAAGATGATCGGCTTGTCGCCTTCTTCGCGCAAATGGAAATTGCCGAGCGGGCCCTCGAAGCGCAGCAGCGCTTTTTCCTTTAGCTGTTCGAAGACGAAGTTCGAGAACGTTCCGCCGTAGTTGCGGATGTGCAACTCGAGCAGCGCGTCTTCGTGCGGCGGGTTGGCGAGCGAGAAGCTGCGGCGCTTGCCGTCGGCGAGCAGGAAGTCGATGTATTGGCCGGCGCGAAATTGCAGGCGCTCGTTGATCGGCAGTTTGAGTTTGAGCAGCGCGACATCGGGCGCCGGGCGCTCGATCGCCTCGACACGGCAGCGCAGGGTTTTGACTTGGATTTCGCTAGCGGCGCTGATGTCGCGCGATTCAATTTCGATGTCGCTTAACGGCTTGGCTTGGCAGAATAGCGCCTTGCCGAGGGACTTTTCGAAGTTTGGCAGCACCCAGACTTGGTATTCGCCATAATCGACTTCGCCGGCCAAGATCTTGCCTTTGCAGGCGCCGCAGTTGCCGGCTTTGCAGCCGTAGGGCAGATGCAGGCCGCTGCGCTGCGCCGCTTGGAGAATCGTTTCGCCGGGTTCGGCGCCAAAGCTGCGGTTGCTCGGTCGGGCGATGATCTTGAAAGTCATTGGTCTTGCGGGCAACGCTTACAATCGCTGCATGTTACGTGTATTAATCGTCGGCTTCGGCGACATCGCCCAGCGTTTGGCGCGGCTGCTGCAACCGCGCGCCCATGTTTACGCGCTGGTGCGTGGTGCGGAAATGCGCGCTCGGGCACTTGCCGCCGGTGCGAAACCTGTGTCGGGTGATCTCGATCAACTGCGCAAACTCCGGCGCATCGCCGGTATCGCCGACGCGGTGATTCACCTGGCGCCGCCGCCCGCATCAACGCCGAGCGCCGGGAACGGCGGTGCAACTCACGATCCCCGCACGCGGCGATTGCTGGCGGCTCTCACGCGGCGCGGGAGTGTACCACGACGTATTGTCTACATGAGCACGAGCGGAGTGTACGGCGATCACGCTGGCGCGTGGGTGAAGGAAACCTCGCGGCTACGCACCCAAAACGCCCGCGCCTGGAGGCGTGTGGATGCGGAGCGGCGTGTGCGGCGCTGGTCGGCTGGCAGTTCGCGCTGCGGCCGACCCGTGCGCGCTTGCATTCTGCGCGTGCCCGGCATCTATGCGGAAGAGCGCTTGCCGTTGCAACGCTTGCGGCTGCGCCAGCCGGCGCTGCGTAGCGAGGATGACGTCTACACGAACCATATACATGCCGATGATCTTGCTAGAATATCGCTAGCAGCCTTATTTCGGGGTAGATCCAACCGGGTGTATATCACCTCTGATGAGTCGCAACTCAGCATGGGCGAATACTTCGATCGCGTCGCCGATGCCTACGGCCTGCTGCGTCCGCCGCGAATCACACGTACCGAGGCGCAGCGTGTGTTGCCGGAAATGGCGCTGAGCTTTATGACCGAATCGCGGCGTATGTCGAATGAACGCATGCGCAAAGAACTGCGCGTGCGTTTGCGCTATCGGCGCGTGGAGGATTTTCTGCGAGAGATCAAAGCGGGGGAGGCAGGGCGGTTGTAGGGGTGGAAATAACGAAAGTCGCTGCGCTCTTCCGCCGAGTATAAAAAGGACTATTCGTGCCGGCGGTACTGCCCGTCGTAGGTACGGCCGCTTCGAAACGCGCCGCCGCGCGCGTGGCTGTGTTGCGGGGCAAAGCGCGGCAGTTCGTCGCGGCCAAAGAGCAGCAGGCCGAGCGCGATGGCGTCGCTCAAGGCGCCCGGGAACAACAACAGGAAGCCGGCCAACAACGTGCGATGGCTTCGAATCGGCGCGGGTATCACCCCGCTCGGGGTCATCAGCGAGCCGATCAATTCCAGCAGCAGCGAAGCCCCCGCCTCTTTGATCAGCGCGAGCCCGATGACAAAAGTGAGACCCAGCCATGCTGCTAGCCACCAGTGCAGTACGCCGGCGAGCTGAACCAGTCCGTACACTTCGACGGCGGGGAAGGCGAGTAGAATCAGTGCGAGTAAGCTTTTCATGATGCAAATTCCTGCTGTACGACTACGTCACAACGAATGCCGGTACTGCTAGTGTTAACGAACGCGCCAGACGCCGCGCTGGCCGACCGTTTGGCACAAGAACTGATCGAGCTAGGCTGCGCTGCGTGCGTGAACATCTTGGCGCCGTGTACCTCGGTGTATCGCTGGCGGGGCGGCGTGGAGCGCAGCGCGGAAGTACCGATGCTGATCAAGACGACGCAACTGCAATATGCCGCAGTGGAGAGTGCGATCCGGAAATTGCACAGCTACGAACTTCCGGAGATCATCGCTGTCCCTGTTACGCAAGGCTTGCCAGCCTACCTCGCGTGGGTCGAAGCCGAAACGACCGGGCAAATTAAAGCTTAGCATCAGTGAGATTCGAGTGACGCGCTTTTTGTTCCTAATTTCGGCTTTGGCGCTGAGCACTTTAGCCGGCGCGGTGTGGGCTACGCAGCCAGGTAGTTCAGGAGCGTCCACTAGCAGCGATGCGCAACATTCCCCTGCCGCGAGTGTGCAGCAACCGCCAGGTGAATCGGACCGCAACACGCAGTCGGACTTCGGCACGAAGACGCATTCGGCACCCGACCTGGACACCAAAACGCAGTCACAACGCGACCTGGA
>CAZAWU010000110.1:4325-13185 GCA_964488915.1 uncultured Burkholderiales bacterium | reverse complement strand
TGTAGTGCTTCACTCTTAGTGCTACTTATGTGAGCATCCATGCAGGCGGGAGCACAAACAAAAATGGCAAAAATCGAGTCAGACAAGGCGCAAACCGCAGCGAGGTTGAACACCTCGCGAGGATTTGCAACGCGCTATGGCTCGATTTCTCGCCATCTTTTGTAGCATTAAGAGTGAAGCACTACACTAGATACCCGCCGCGAGCTGGCGCAGCAACGCCGGCACGAGGTGAAACTCGTTGGACTTGTCGAGCACTTCAAGCGCGCCTGCGGCTAAAAAGCGCACGCGGTATTGCGGCTCGGCGTAGTTGGTCAGCACAATGACTTTGATATGTGGCGCCTCGGCCGCCACCACCTGCATGACCTGCATACCGCTGCTGCCGCTCAGTTTGATGTCGAGCAAGATAACGTCGGGACTGGCGCTGCGAATGCCGTCGATAGCGCTGTCGGCGTCCTCGTACTGTCCGACGATGGCGATGCCCGGTTCAGCGTCGAGCAGCTCGATCAGCCGCTCGCGTACGACTTCCGAGTCTTCCACCACCACTACGTTCAACACGGGCTCCCTAGCTTCATCTTGTTTCGGCTTGCGGCTGATTGTTAGCTCGGTGGCGCCACTCGGGTTTGATCGAGATCAAACCGTGACGCCATTGCGACGCAGGGCGCTCTTGATTTGCCTTAACTCGGTCCCATTTGCGCCTCTTGCAGCGCATTAATTGAGTAGTCCCCGCTCCAGCGCGTAGCGAGTCATATCGGCGTTTGATTGGAACCCAGTCTTTTCCAGAATGCGCGTGCGGTGGGTGCTGATGGTTTTGATGCTTAGGTGCAGCGTATCGGCGATATCGGTCAAGCTCTTGCCAGCGGCGATAAATTTGAACACCTCGAACTCGCGATCCGACAGCCGCTCGTGCGGGATTTCGCTTTCCTTCACGCCCATGTCTTCGATCAGCCGCTCGGCCACACCGGGACTGACGTACTTGCCCCCGGCGGCGACTTTGCGCACCGCCGTGATCAGCAACTCGGGCGCACTTTCCTTGGTGAGGTAGCCGGCCGCCCCTTGCTTGAGCACGCGCAGCGCGTATTGGTCTTCCGGGTAGTTGCTCAGCACCAGCACCGGCAGTTTGGGCAGCTCCACCTTCACCGACTTGAGCAGATCGACGCCGGTCTTACCCGGCAGCCCGATATCCAGCAACAGCAGTTGCACCGGCGTCTTGCGCAACAACACCAGCGCATCCGGCGCGTTCCCGGCTTCGCCCACGACTTCCAGGTCCGGCGCTTTCGCCAGTATCGTCTTGAGACCTTCACGCACGATGGCGTGATCGTCGACGACAACAATCTTGGTGGTTCCCACCCGATTCCTTGCCCGTTCTACTAGTTGTTTGCTGCCTGCCTCAGTCGGCGATCGGCATGCGCACCCGCAACGTTGTGCCGCGGCCAATTGCGCTGGAAAGCGCCACTTCCCCGCCGTGCGAGCGCGCCCGTTCGTGCATGCCCATGACACCCCAATGCCCCGGCCGAGTCAGGTCGACCGCCACCAATCCCTTGCCGTCGTCGACCACTTCCACGACGACAGAGTCCTCTTCCCGATACGCCCGCACCTGAACGCGGGTGGCTTCTGCGTGCCGCCATACGTTGGCCAATGACTCCTGCACGATACGAAATAGCGCTGTGCTTTTGGCCTGCGTGAGTTCGAGATCCGAGATATCGGGATCGATCTCTACCTCACAGTTTAGCCCGGCGCGATCGGCAACGTCCTGTGACAGCCATTCGATCGCCGCCCAGACCCCCAGGTTATCCAAAATGCTGGGACGCAGATCGTTGATGATACGCCGCGTCGTCTGCACGGCGTTGTCGATCAGGCCCAGCGATTTTTGCACTTTCTGCTGCAGCGCCGGCACCTCCCTGGTCAGATCGCTCGCCGCACTCAAGTCCATTTTGATGCCGGTGAGCGTGCCGGCCAACTCATCGTGAATTTCGCGCGCGATACGGGCGCGCTCGGCTTCGCGCGCCGACTCCAGGTGCGCCGACATCTCGCGCAGCTTGGCGTTGGACTGCTGCAGCAGATCCTGGCCGCGCTTGACTTGCGTCACATCCATGACCGTGACAATCACCCCGATGATCTCGTGACGTTCGTTGCGGTGCGGCGCCCACGTGGTGAGCGTCCAAGCGATGCGCGGGTCATCGACTACTTTGCCGTGCGAATTGGGCGGCAGGAACTCGGTGCTGCCGCGGTAACGTCCGATCGGTTCGCTCGCCACGACCGACTCGCCCGCCAGCGCGCGGCGCAGCGAGTGCTCTACTGAATAGTCGCGCAGACCGGGAAAAATCTCGTACAGGTGCTTGCCGATGGCCTGATCGCGCGACACACCGGTCAACTCCTCCATGAAAGTGTTCCAGGTACGCACGCACAGCTCGCGGTCGTAGACGACGATGCCCTCATTGACACTCGCCATGATCTCTTGATTGAAGCGGTTCGCCTCCTCGATCGCGCGTTCGGCTTGCCGGCGCCGCGTCATATCGCGCAGCAGCACGGTGTAGAACTTTTGTCCACCCTGCTCCGTTTGCGAGATCGAAGCGTCGATGGGAAACTCTTCTCCGTTGGCGCGCAGCGCGCGCAAGTCGAGCTGCGCCCCCATCATGCGCGTGCTTGCGCCGGTGCGGCCAAACTCTTCCACATGGCGGCGATGTTCGGCTCGAAAGCGCATCGGGATGAAGCGCTCGAGTTGTGTGCCGAGCGCATCGGCGCCGCTGCAGCCGAACATGCGCTCGGCGGCGGGATTGAACATGACGATCCGCTGTTGCTCGTCGATGGTGATAATCGCCTCGATCGCGCCGCGAATTACGCCATCCAGACGCGCTTCGCTTTGGCGCCAAGCATTCGACATCTGCTGCGCCAGCGCCTGCGCCCGCGTGCGCGTGTTGCCTTGCACCGAACTGAGGGCGAACAGCAATAGGCCCATGGCGCCGCCGCCGAGCAACGCCGCCATCGGCGTGATACCGTAAGCGGCGCTCAGGTAATCCGGGCGCGCGCTAAAGCGCACGGACCAGGCACGCCCGGCGATCGTAATGTCGCGGCTTGCGCGGAACGGCGTGAGATAGTCGCGCGAGAAGGCGTGCAAGCTCGCGTCGCCGTCGAACAACAACATCTCCGGCCCGGCCACATTACCGTCGATAACTTCCACGTCCACGTCGTCAAAATCGCGACCGAGCACGCTGGTCATTAAATCGGTCATGCGAAACGCGGCGTACACATAGCCGCGCAGCGCGCGCTGTCGTTCTTGCAACGTGCCCACCGCCGCGCGATAGACGGGAACAAAAAGCAGAATGCCCGCTTGGCTTTTGGTCTGCTCCGTCTCCTGCACCAACGTCACCCTGCCGCTGAGCGCCGGGCGGCCGGTATCGCGCGCCCGCTCAAGGGCTGTGCGGCGCACCGGATCGGAAGCCATGTCATAGCCGAAGGCGCGCAAGTTGGCGCCCGCGAATGGCTCCAGCAATCGAATCGGCGCATACGTCTCGCGTGTTCCTTCTGGATGCACCGCGTACTGTGGGAAGCCCTCGGCGCGCACCTGGCTCACGTGCGCCGGCAAATCCTGCGGCGCCAGCGCATCGGCGTAGCCCAGTACTTGGACGCCTGGATAAGACTGCTCGAGTTGTAGGCCCGCCACATAGTTACGCCACTCACTGCGCGTAACCTCGCCCGAGGCGCCGAACAGCGCGGCGCCGCCGCGCAGTATTTGCTCGTATGCGCGCATGCGATGCTCGATTTCCTGCATGTGGCGCTCGACCACGGCATCGAAACGAACCCGCGCCCTTTCGGCGGTGCCTTGGCGTAACAAGTACCACGCAAGCAGCGCGCAGGCAAAAGAGATCAGCAAGATGAGCCATGGCAGCAACGGCCGCCGCGCCGGGCGCGTCACAGGTTCGGAGAGATTGGGCATCGGCGCGCCGCAGCGCTAGGTCGCAACAGCATTCACGCTATGTTAGCGCGCTCGTATCGCAGGCTCCGGCGGCTTTCGTTCGCTGCTTTATACAGCCAATAGCAATAAGCCAAGAGTTATATTGGTATGGATTTACAAGGACTAAGATACCCCAGTATACAAAAAAGAACCCGCCACGAAGGCGGGTAGAGGGAGGAGGATGAGGACGACCAATGCTAAGAGACTTACATATTCAAGCGGCCTTGGTATACCGAGGATGTTCGCTCGGCGCCGCCATCGCCGCGGCAGACATGTTGGCGCGCAGTTGATCGATATCAGACAGCACTACATTGCGGTTCTGCTCGATCTCGATCAATCCTTGCGCCTGCAAGCGGCTGAAGATGCGGCTGACCGTCTCCAGCTTGAGACCCAGATAACTGCCGATCTCCTCGCGCGTCATGCGCAGCATGAACTCTGTGCCCGAATAGCCGCGTGCTTTGAAACGCTGGGCCAAATTGAGCAGGAACACACAGACGCGCTCCTGCGCCTGCATGGCGCCGAGTAAGGCCATGACGCTTTGATCCTGCACGATCTCGCGGCTCAGCAAGCGATTCAGTTCCGCCGCCAGTTCCGGCGCGCTGCGCCACAGGCGTATGACTTTCTCGTAAGGAATGACGCACACTTCGCTGTCTTCCAGCGCGACAGCGTCGCTCATGTATTGATCTTCGCCGATGCCGTCCAGGCCGAGCAGTTCGCCCTGCATCTTAAAGGCGGTCACTTGGTCGCGGCCGTCTTCCAACAGCACGGTGGTTTTGAAGAAACCGGAACGGATCGCGTACAAGTTGTCGAAGCGCGTGCCCATGCGAAACAGCGTTTCGCCGCGTTTGATCTTACGCTTGGCGAATTCCAAGCCGCCGTACCAGCCGTCTTCGCCTCCTTCATGACTACCGGCCCAGCACAGGCGGCGTGAGGCGCACACGGCACAGTTGCCATTGGCGCTACGGCTGAAAGGGCGGATCTCGGCGATGCGTTGAACGGACTGAGCGGCGACGGACATGACTGGCTTCCTCCGGATTCGTTGGCCGGCAACGTGTGTTGCCGTTGCCAGCATCTTGCGCGCCCGGACCCAGGGCGCCTATCGGAATATCGTCAGACCTTGCGTGGGAGAACTCCGAGGCAGGGTAGGATTATTCCTATAGCGCGGGCGACACGATGAGCCGTCGCCCGCTTCACCGCGCTGCGCCCACCAACGGCGCAAATGTAGCGAACGCAATCGCCACCGGCACGAGGTAGCGCAGCAGCATACGCAACCCGTGCGCCCCCGCTGCGCCGAGGCGCAGCTCTTCGGCCAACAAGCGCTCGGACACCACCCAGCCGACGAACAACGCCAGCACCAGCCCGCCCAGCGGCAGCATCAAGTTCGAGGTCACATGATCGATCAGATCAAACACCGTGAAATCTTCGAACAGCGGCAGCGCGCCGAGCGGATGCCAATGTGCCCAGTGATTGAAAGACAACACGGTAGCGATGCCGCAGCAAAAGCATGCGCCCCCGGCGGCGAGCGCGGCGAGGCGCCGGCTCAACCTCCAGCGGAACACCAGCACCGCCACCACGCCTTCCAGCAACGAAATCGCTGATGCTAGCGCCGCGACGAAGAGAAGCACAAAGAACGCGCACGCCGCTACTTGTGCGAAGGGCATGTGCGCAAACGCCAAGGGCAGTGAAACGAACACCAAGCCGGGTCCGCCGGCCGGATCGAGACCATGCGCGAACACCACCGGAAACACCGCAAGTCCCGCGATCAACGAGATTGCCGAGTCCGCAACCACGGAATAGATGGCGACTTGCTTGAGATCGACCGCGGCATCGCTGTATGCCGCATAAGTAATCATCAGCCCAAGCCCGACACCGATGGAGAAGAAGCCCAAGCCCAACGCCTCCAGCGCCGCGCGCGTATCAAAGTGCGCGAAATCAGGGTAGAACAAGAAACGCAGCGCACTTGCGGTATCTCCCTCGACCACAGAATACGCCGCCAAGCCGAACATGAGCGCCACTAGAAGCGGCATCAACACCTTAGACGCGTTTTCGATGCCGCGCTGCACGCCGCGCATGACGATGACGACCGCCGTCGTCATGAACACGGCGTGAAACAGCAGCATGCGCCAAGGTGAGGCGAGCATAGCGTCGTAACGCGCGCGCACTGCGGCAGGATCGCCCTCCGGCAGACCGCGGAGTGCGGTGTCGAGCGCGTAAGCCAATGTCCAGCCGCCAATGACGGAATAGAAGCTCAGCACCAGAAAGCAGGTGAGCGCACCGGCCAGTCCCACCCACAGCCAACGCGGTGAAGCGCGCTGCGCGGCGGCCACGGCAGCGATGCTGGATGCCGCGTCGGCACCGCCGCGCCGGCCGAGGGCGAACTCTGCGAACATGAGCGGCACCACCACCAGCGCCAGCCCAAGCAGATACACCAGCACGAAGGCGCCGCCGCCGTTGGCGCCTACTTCATACGGGAACTTCCAAATGCTGCCGATGCCGACCGCCGAGCCGATCGTGGCGAGGATAAACCCGCCGCGGCTGGTCCAGCGTTCGCCCGTCGTACTCATAGTCGAACCAATATTGAGATTTCAGAAACTCACGACACAAGTTATTCGACGCGGCGTCATTCCGGCGCAAGCCGGAATGACGCCGAGAATGTCATGAGTCAAACAAGGGGCGATAAGGGTACGGACCAAGCAATGGGTGCTCGTTCAATGCGTAAGTGACAAGACGAACGTCTGCCTCTGATGACACTCGCGTTAAACAGGCAATCCCCCCACCTCCCGGCGCGAACCGAAAGCCAGAGGACGCCAAGTTCGCGCAAAAAGCGATTTAGCGCCGGCTGTTGATGAGCAGCCCGATCAGCAAACCGACACCGGCGCCGATCCCAGCCGCGGTCCACGGATGCTCGCGTACGTAGGCGTCAGTGGACGCCGCAGCGGCTTTCGCTTTGGCCACGAGCGCGGCCTCGGTATCCTCGAACTCGTCTCGCGCCCGGCGCGTGATCGAGTCGAACTTGCGGCGCGCTTCGGCCAGCTTATCGCCGGTTTCATGTCCTGCACTGTGTATGAATTCCTCGGCTGCGGCGAGGACTTCGCGCATTTGCCCGGCGAGCTTATGTTCCTGAGCCTTCAAAGAATCGAGGGCGCCCATGCTATGTCTCCAATCACGGTTGATCGTGCCGCCATACTAAGGCCCAGCGGCGGCGGCGCATTTGACGGAGATCAAAGCGCCACCGGCCGGTAAAGACAACGATGCGGCCAAACTAAGCGCAAGGATCAGCCATGCCCGATGTGTTCGACTTCGACGCCTACACCCCAGCCGAGATCGCGCAGCGCATCGAAACTATCGCGGTCAAGAAAGTCCGCCTGACCTTCATTCAGACGGCGATGCTGGGCATGCTCGCGGGCGCATTCATCGGCTTCGGCGCGCTGTTCTACACCATCGTCGCCAGCGACCCCGATCTCGGCTACGCGGCCACGCGCGTGCTCGGCGGCGTGGCCTTCTCGCTCGGTTTGATTTTGGTGGTCGTCGGCGGCGCGGAACTGTTTACCGGCAACAACCTGCTGGTGATGGCGTGGGCCGATCGCCGTGTCACCACGCCGCAACTGTTGCGCAACTGGGCGATCGTCTACGTCAGTAATGCCATCGGCGCCTTGGGGCTCGCGATCATGGTGGCATGGTCCAACCATCCGAGCAACAACCAGCACGCGGTGGCGTTGGAAGCGATCGCCATCGCTCACGCCAAGGCGTCGCTGCCATTCGCGGAAGCGTTCTTCCGCGGCGTACTGTGCAATGTGCTGGTCTGCCTCGCCGTGTGGCTGTCGATGGCGGGGCACACGGTAACGGACAAAATCCTCGCCATCGTCTTTCCAATCTCGGCGTTCGTCGCGGCCGGCTTCGAGCACAGCATCGCCAACATGTACTTCATTCCACTCGGCATCTTGGCGGCGGCTGATTTGCCGGCCGGGGCCGCCGCGCAGATCGAACCGCTGTCTTGGACGGCGCTCGCGAGCAACCTGCTGCCGGTAACGCTCGGCAATATCGTGGGCGGTGGCGTGTTCGTCGCGGCCGTATACTATTTAATCTATCGTTACAGAAATGGCTCCAGTTCTCAGTAGATCACCTGATCTTGCCGCAGTATCGGCACTTTGACGTAGATCAAGCGCGCCGGCTCCGCCCGGCCCTAAGCTCGTGACATCGTATTCAAGGACACCGCAGCATGATCCAGAAAAACCCGCTGGTAGCGCGCCCCGCCGTTCTCTGCATCGCTGCATTAATCGCCGGCGCCTCGCTGCAAACGCGCGCGGTTGAACCGCTGCCCCCGCCCGGCACCTACAGCATCAAAGACGGTCGCGTGGACATCGGCACGTTCCTCGGCTGGCGCGTGTTCCACACCACCTGCTTTACCTGCCACGGCCTCGACGCCGAAGGCACGAACATCGCGCCCAACCTGGTGCAAAGCGTGCGCGGCATGACGCCGCGCGCTTTCGTGACCAAGGTGCTGACGCGCTACCGGCTGGTCGTGCCTTCGACCGAAGGCGAAAGCCCTGAAGCGTTTCACGACGCCATCATCGAAGAAGTGCTCAAGCAAGAGCGCGGCAAACAAGGTGAAATTACCATGCCGGCGTGGGAATCGGATCTGCGCGTCAAGCCGCACGTGCTCGATCTCTACGCCTATCTTTCCGCACGCGCGCACGGCGTACTGCCGCCGGGCAAGCCGAAGTTACGCATGGAGCCCTAGGGCGGGGGCGCTTCGTTGTACGAATGATTCAAGCGTAGCGCCGGCGGAAGGCGCTGCGCTTTTCCGGCCTACCCGCCATAATCCGCCGATGAGCATCCGCAACCTCGACTTTTTCTTCAAGCCGAACTCGATCGCCGTGGTCGGCGCCTCCGACCGGCCGCACAGCG
>CAZAWU010000110.1:0-4225 GCA_964488915.1 uncultured Burkholderiales bacterium | reverse complement strand
TTCTTCAAGCCGAACTCGATCGCCGTGGTCGGCGCCTCCGACCGGCCGCACAGCGTCGGCGCCACGATCATGAAGAACTTGACCAGCGGCACCTTTCGCGGGCGCGTGCTGCCGGTCAATCCGAATCACGCACACGTGGCGGGGCTGCGCGCCGCGCCCAACGTGGCGGCGCTCGAGACGACTCCGGAGCTGGCCGTTGTCTGCTCGCCGCCGTCCACCGTGCCGGAAGTAATCGGCGCGCTCGGCGCGCGCGGCTGCAAAGCGGCGATCGTCATCACGGGGGGCCTTTCCGCGCTCACGCTCGCCGACGGCCGCAGCGCCGCGCAGGCGATGCTCGACGCCGCGCGCCCGCATCTGCTGCGCATCCTCGGCCCCAACTGCGTGGGGCTGCTGGCGCCCGGCATTGGCCTCAACGCGAGCTTCGCGCACACCGACAGCCTGCCCGGCAAGCTGGCCTTCGTGTCGCAATCCGGCGCACTCGCCACCACCATCCTCGATTGGGGTAAAGCGCGCGGCATCGGTTTTTCTTGCTTCGTATCGTTGGGCGACAGCGCCGATGTGGATTTCGGCGACCTGCTCGACTACTTGGGCGCGGACCCCAACACCAGCGCGATTCTCATGTACATGGAATCGATCAAAGCCGCGCGTAAGTTCATGTCGGCCGCGCGCGCGGCCGCACGCGCCAAGCCGGTCATCGTGGTCAAAGCCGGACGCAACCGCGAAGGCGCGCGCGCCGCCGCCTCGCACACCGGGGCGCTTGCGGGCAGCGACGAAATCGTCGACGCGGCGCTGCGGCGCGCCGGCATCTTGCGCGTGGATACGACCGAGGAATTATTCAACGCGGCGGAAACGTTGGCGCGCATTGCGCCCATACGGGGACGCCGCTTGCTGATTGTCACCAACGGCGGCGGCGCGGCGGTGCTGGCGACGGATGCGCTGATCGCCGGCGGCGGCAGCTTGGCGCCGCTGCCGGACGACGCGTGCACGCAACTTGACGAGTTCTTGACGCCCACTTGGTCGCGCGCCAATCCCATCGACATCATCGGCGACGCGCCGGTGGAGCGCTACGTGCGCACGCTGCAGACGCTGGCGCAAACGAGCGACGCCGATGCGATCCTGCTCATGCACGCGCCTACGGCCATCGTACCGAGCGAGGCCATCGCACGCGCGTGCATCCCGGCAATCAAGGCGTGCGGCAAGAACGTGCTGACCGTCTGGCTCGGGGCGGAAGCGGTGCGCTCCTCTCGCGCGCTGTTCGCGCAAGAAGGCGTTGCCACTTATGAGACGCCCGAGGAAGCGGTGCGCGCATTCCTGCATTTGGCCGATTACCGCCGCTCGCAGGACCTGCTGCTGCAGATCCCGCCGGCACTGTCGAAAGACGTGCGCTGCGATGCCGCCGCTGCCGCCGGCATCATCGCATCGGCGCTGGAGAGCGGCGCGCAGCTACTGAGCGAACCGCAGGCGAAAGCGTTGCTCGCCGCTTATGGCATCCCCGTTGTGCGCACCGGCGTGGCGCGCGACACCGAGCAGGCCGTGACGCTGGCTGCGGCCATCGGCTATCCGGTCGCGCTCAAGATTCTCTCGCAGGACATCACTCACAAGAGCGACGTGGGCGGCGTGGCGCTGCATTTGGACGACGCGCAAGAACTGCGCACCGCCGCGCAGAATATGCTCAAGCGCGTGGCGGCGCGTGCGCCGCAAGCGCGCATCGAAGGCTTCACCGTACAACAAATGGCCGAGCGCGGCGCCGATCAAGAACTCATCCTCGGCTGCAGCGTCGATCCGATCTTTGGCCCGGTAATCATGTTCGGACAAGGCGGCACTGCGGTCGAAGTGGTGCGCGACCGCGCCTTCGCACTGCCGCCGCTGAACGCGGCGGTCGCCAAGGATTTGGTCGGGCGCACGCGCGTGGCCAAACTGCTAGCCGGTTACCGCGACGTCCCCGCCGCCGACGAAGACGCGCTGCTGCGTACGCTGGTCGCGCTGTCGCAACTCGTGTGCGATCACCCGCAGATCGAAGAACTTGACATCAACCCGCTGCTCGCCAGCCAACGCGGCGTCATCGCGTTGGACGCGCGCGTGCGTGTGGCGCCGGCCACGGCAAGCGGCGATGCGCGCTTAGCGATCCGGCCTTATCCGCAGCAGTTGGAAGAAAGCGCGCGCTTCGGCGCGCAGCAGGTACTACTGCGTCCGATCCGCCCCGAGGACGCCGCGGCGCACGGCGCCTTTTTGGCGCAACTCGCGCCCGAGGACACCTACTTCCGCTTCTTTCAGG
Source organism: uncultured Burkholderiales bacterium (assembly GCA_964488915.1). GTDB lineage: Bacteria > Pseudomonadota > Gammaproteobacteria > Burkholderiales > JALYOK01 > CADEHE01. The sequence continues at coordinate 1,950 of CAZAWU010000110.1, read as the reverse complement.
TCATCCGCGCCTGGCCGCCGGCGCAACTCGCGCGTTTGACGCAGATCGACTACGACCGCGAGATGGCGTTCGTCGCGGTGCAAGGCAGTGGCGCGCAGGCACAGATCCTCGGCGTGGCGCGCGCGGTGGCCGACCCCGACAACGTGCGCGCCGAATTCGCCATCATCGTGCGCAGCGATCTCAAAGGCCAAGGCCTGGGTCGCCAGCTCATGCAGAAGCTGATTCATTACTGCCGCGAGCGCGGCACGCGCGAACTGTACGGCTACGTGTTGGCGGAAAACCGCCGCATGTCGGCGCTGGCGAAATCGCTCGGCTTCAGCCAACAGCCAGCGCAAGACGGCGCGTTCGAAGTCATTCTCGAACTTCGCGAGTAAACCGTGCCATTCCTCTACTCCTCGACGAGTTTGACGTTCGGCTAAAACTCCTACGCCGCCGCTGGTTACCACAGCAATCGGATCAAGACCGGTCAGCGATTTTTTAGTGGACTTCGGGGCAAACCGACCCGGAGTTGACTTTCGGCTGCGTCGGCTTTCGGGAAAGGCTGATTCTCGATCGCTTGACGCGGTACAAGTGCTTGCCGACGATGAAAAATCGGTTGTCAACGCGGCCCATCTTGTTTATTCTATACACATTCACTGTGTACTTTACGTGCTCATATCATGAAAACCTCCAGAATTGCTCGGTCGAGTCCAAGCGAACGCACGAACGTAGTGCTTGACATTAAACTTGTGCGCGCGGTGAAACGCCTAGCCAAAGTACGCACCACGCGCGATGCATTGCACGTTGCAATGGATCACTACGTACGCAGCCGCGACTATTCGGCGGTGTTGAAACTGCGGGGCAGCGGTGGCGTCGCGCCGGACTACGATCCGAAGGCCGCTAGCCCGTTGCGCGTTTAGATGCTCGTCGATTCCTCGGTTTGGGTGCGGTATCTACGGGGGGATCCCACAGCAGAAGTCGAGATGTTGACTAGCGCCTTGACACGATCGCTGGCTATTTGGCTTGCGCCACCGATTTTGCAAGAGGTGCTACAAGGTGCGGATCGGCAAGACCGCTTTAAGCGTTGGGATCGCGTGTTGGGCGAGTTGCCGATGCTTTTGCCAAGCGATTTGCGTGCAATCACGCGTGCGGCTGCTCGCCTTTACGCACAATGCCGCTGGAAAGGGTTCACGCCGAGATCCGCCAATGATTGTTTGATTGCCATGTACGCGATCGAACACGGCGTTCCACTATTGCATTGCGATCGCGATTTTTATCACATAGCTCGTGTAGACTCGCGATTGCAGATCGTGCTCGTAACGTGAGTGGCGAGCAGAGGCGTGGGGACAAGTCTTTGAGATTTAGCAAACGGCTCCACCCGTAGCGGCCCAGATGGTAAGCTTTTGGCCGGAGTCGCACGTTCGCGAATCAAAGGGCCAGGCACGAGTTTCTTTCGAAGATATATCGTGCCTCGCGCCTTCTATCACTTCCGCAGCAATTCGGCGGGCTGAGTGCGGTAGCGCGCTGTCGGCAATGGGTGCAAAAAGAGCGGGGGCTCATCGTCACAGAGCGGCCGTTCGACATTGTCTGCCCGGCGACCAACGCGAGCCGATCAACCCGCACGATCCAGCTTGTCGAGCAATGCCAACGCTCGCTTAGTGCTTCCGCGTGCCGCGCGAGTCTCGAAGCGCACGCGCGCGTCGTAGTTGGCCAGCGCCACAGTCGCCAGCTCGTCCATCAATTTGTTAATGCTAATCGAGTTAGCCCGCGCGAGCGCCTTCAGGCGCTCATGCTTCTCATCAGGCAAGCGAATCGTTAACGTGGACATGGGAACATCTCCAGGCATTCTACGGGTGTTAGCACCCGCAAGGTTGGGAATTTAAGTTCGCCGCGCGACACATCGCGCACATTGCGCGTGACGATCGCATCGGCTTGCGCAGCTACCGCCAACTCGATCAAATGGTTGTCGGC
>CAZAWU010000109.1:0-13217 GCA_964488915.1 uncultured Burkholderiales bacterium | reverse complement strand
CTTCTTTGGCCAGGCAATATTAGGTATATTTCAAGGTATTAACAAGCCCACCGAGGGTGCTCCCCCCAGCATCACGCCCGAAGCTGGATCCGCCCCAAGTCGGCCAGAAATCGCGAGAACCGAGCGCCCGAAATGCCCGAACTGCCTGAAGTCGAAACGACGCGCCGCGGACTGGAGCGGCACGTCGTCGGCGCGCAAATCCGCGACCTCGTCGTGCGCAACCCCAATCTACGCTGGCCCGTGCAGCGCAGCATCGCACGCAAAGTACGCGGCCAGCGCATCAATGCTATTCAGCGGCGTGCAAAGTATCTCTTGTTCGATTGCGGTAGCGGCAACTTGCTGCTGCACTTGGGCATGAGCGGCAGCTTGCGCGTCATGGACCATGATACGGCGCCGCAAAAGCATGACCATGTCGATTTAGTCCTATCCAACGGCAAATTAGTTCGCTTCACCGATCCGCGCCGCTTCGGATCGCTGCTCTGGGCGGGCGTACACCCGGAGAACCACCCCTTGCTGGCTCAGCTCGGCGTCGAACCGCTGGCCCCGCAGTTCAACGCACTTTGGCTGCACCAGGCAACGCGCGAGCGCAACGCCAGCATCAAGCATTTCCTCATGGACGCGCACCAAGTCGTCGGCATCGGTAACATTTACGCCAGTGAAGCGCTGTTTCTGGCCGGCATCGATCCGCGCCTGCCCGCCGGCCGGTTGAGCTTGCCGCGCGCCGAGCGGCTCGTCGCCGCCGTGCAGGACACGCTGCGCGCCGCGCTCGCCGCGGGCGGCAGCAGTTTACGCAACTACCGGCACAGCGACGGCGAGCTTGGCAACTTTCAACTGCGCTGCAACGTCTACGCGCGCGCGGGCGAAAGCTGCCGGCGCTGCGAACACAAGATTCGTGTGCTGCGCCAGGGCCAGCGCAGCACATTCTATTGCCCGGCTTGTCAGACACGATGAGCGACGGCATATCACGCTTTGCCGCGGCCATGCAGGATTTCTCGCGCTGGCGCGCGAGCGTGGCTACCAGCGTCACGCGCCTGCACGATTGGATTAAAGCGGAGGACATCCAATCAGAAGATCAGCTCGTCAGCCTCGAAGCACTGCTCGACCAGTTGCGCGACGACAAGCTGCGCCTGGCTTTCGTCGCCGAGTTTTCTCGCGGCAAGAGCGAGCTGATCAACGCGATGTTTTTCTCCAACTACCGCGGCTCGCTGCTGCCCTCGAGCGTCGGCACCACGACCCAATGCCCGACGGAGCTGCGCTACGACGCCGGCATCGCGCCGTGTATGAAGCTGTTGCCAATAGAAACGCGTGAATTGCATACGACGCTCGCCGCGCTCAAACAGCAGCCTGAGGCATGGACACAGATCCCGCTGGATGCGAACGACCCCGCCACGCTCGCCACCGTGTTTCATCACATGACCGAAACCATCTCGGTGCGGGTCAGCGAGGCGATCAACTACGGCCTTTACCACCCCGACGCGACCTCGTACGCCGTTGCGCCGGACGGTACCGTCAAGGTACCGCGCTGGCGCCACGCCATCATCAATTTTGCGCATCCGCTGCTCGAAAGCGGTTTGGTCATTCTCGACACACCCGGCTTGAACGCCATCGGCACCGAACCGGAACTCACCATCAACCTCATCCCGGAAACGCATGCGGTGGTGTTCGTGCTCGGCATCGACACCGGTGTGACGAAATCCGATCTCGACATCTGGCACCAATGTGTACGTGCCGACGGCGCGCCCGAACGCGTGGCGTTGGTGGCGCTCAACAAGATCGACGCACTGTGGGACGACACGCTGCCCAGCGGCGAGGGGGCAGCGAGCCGCTACGAATCGGAACTGCAGCGCCAAGTGGCGAGCTGCGCGCAGATCCTGCTCTTGCCGCCCGAGCGCATCTTGCCGCTCTCGGCCAAGAAAGCGCTCAGTGCGCGCCAGACCGGCAACGCCGCACTCCTGGCTCGCAGCCGCTTGCCGCAGCTCGAAGCCGCGCTCGGCGAGCGTCTCATTCCGGCGCGGCGCAGGGCGCTGCAAGACAAGCTCGCAACGGTGGTACGCAACGTGATCGACGCCACGCGTAACATCTTGGAGGCGCGCCGCACAGGTCATGCCGCTCACGTCGAAGAATTGCGCGCGTTGCGCGGCAAGAACGAGCATCTGGTCACACAACTCGCCGAGTCGGCCTCGCGCGACAAGCAGATCGCCGATAACGTCGGCCGCGGGCTGCAGAACGTCAAGCGCATCATCGGTGGGCGGCTTGAGCAAATCTTCGCGCAACTGGACATGGAAGATGTGCGCGGCGAAATCGACCGCACGCGCCGCGGTCTGCTGGTGAGCGCCTTCAGCCACCGCATGCATCAGAGCGTCACTAGCCTGTGCGAATCGCTGCAGCGCGAGCTCGCCGACGCCGGTCACAGTCTCACTAAAATCCACGATCTGGCTTCGGCGCAGCGCGAGCTTTTCACCAGCCAATACGGCGCCAAGATCACTCCACCGCTGCGCTTCCCAGTCGAGCACTACGCGAAAAGCGTCGAGCGCCTACGCGGCCAGTACCAGCAGCATTTTCAGTCGGTACTGACCCTGCTGCTGAATCGGCGCTCGACTTTGGTCGCGAAATCGTTCGAGGCGCTGGCCAAAGGCATCGATGATATTTTTCTATCGATGAACCGCGACCTGCGCTTGTGGAGCAAAGACTTGCTGGCGCCGCTCAACGCCTTCGTGGCCGAGCGCGAGCAGCGCTTGCACTACCGCTTGAGCAGCATGAAGAAACTCTCCTCCGCGAGCGGCGACTTGACCTCGACCATCGCCGAAGCGGAAGCAGTGCAGAAAGGCGTCGAACAGCAACTGCGTGCCTTGGAAGATCTGAGCAGCGAATCGCTCAAAGCGCTGGCTGTGCCGGACATTGACCGGCCGCTGGTGCAGAACGCATAAACGGCGCCGTGCGGCCGCAGGGTCTTTACCTCTTTCAGTCTATGCCGTTTGGCATATTTACCCGCGCGGCATGTCGGCCATGATGAATTCGAACGTCACTTTCGAGGTCAACGCATGCCACTCAAGAACTACGGCGTTTTGAAGGGACAAGCGATCGCCGCCCGCCCCGGCAGCGGTCCGAGCCCGCACTACCAAATCCATCTCGTCGGCGCCGAAAATCAATGGCGTATCGCGGTAAACGTCAAGTCGCAGCTCGCACCTTCGGAGCTGATGTACGTCGTGTTGGAAGATTTCCGTCATCCGGCAACGCTCGGGCTGGACACCTTGCCGTTCGGCTTCAGCGCGATCGCGCGCCAGCCCGGCGGCATGGCGCTGGATTTCATTCGCGGCAACCTGTTCAAGCGCGAAGAGATGCGCAAGCTTCCCCATAGCGTGCCGGGACCGGACAACGATCTCAACGAAAAGCTCGATGCCTACGTGCAGCGCGCGATCGAAGACGAGGATGCGGTTGTTTACGCGTTCGGCGAACGCTGGGGCCCCGAGCCCACGACTGCGGACCGCTACTTCGGCTTCCTGCCCGGCAACGGCATCCACGACATTCACATGAACCAAGGCAACGTCGGCCGGTTCGTCGAGCAAGACGGCGTATGGCAGGACGGCGGCTTGCTGCTGTACTTTCCGGCACTGCGCGAACCCGATGGCACCGAGCGCTTTCCCGCGCAATGGGTGGCCATCTTCCTGGCGTTTCAGTCGCAAGCCTGGCACACCGACGATCGCACCGGCCATACTATTCCCGCGCCGCCGACCGTGCCCGGTCCGGAACCCGCCGAGCCCGACGGCGACGTGCGCATCATTGCCGCGCTGCTGAACCCAGCAGGTAACGACCCCGGCCACGAACGCTTGACGCTTCTCAATACCACACCGCAGACAATCGATTTGAACGGCTGGGCGATCGCCGACAAGAACAAGCGCAAAACTGTACTCACCGGCCCACAACTCGCGCCCGGCGCGGCAACGATGATCGAACTGCCGAAAGACGGCGCTCAGCTATCGAACGACGGCGGCATCATCAGCCTGCTCAACGCGGCGGGACTGAAGATTCACGGCGTGTCCTACACCAAGGCAGAGGCGGCGCGGCAGGGGTGGACGGTCGTGTTCTGAAGCAGCCAGTACTCGGAAGAAACAGAAGCGGATCGTGAACGAATCTATCAGCAATCTACTGCGCATCGTGACGTGTTCCCCTGTTCCGGTAAACGGCCGAACAATTGGGCACGTCACCGTCGAGGGTGTTTAGCGCGCACATCGTTGCGTTCTTAGCGTCGATCCAAGATCCAAGATTGATTCTGCAACAAGCACGATCTTCAATCACAGCACCGGGAGTCGTTCTCGCCGAATCAACCGTCAATGGCGTACAACTTTAGAAGCGCGCCCCAGGAACGTGAAACCGATTGCTGTTATGGTGCATTGAAGTGCACCGAGCGAAGGAGCTGTGCATCGCTTTAGGCCGCGCGCCCCAAAGAACCGTAAGTGAGGATGTTGTCCTCTTCGACCGGCGCATAGAGATCGATGCGCAGCTCGACTTGCTCGATCGACCCGGCCTCACCGTGGCGAAAAACGATGCGCCGCGCAGCTTGCATGCGCGCGACGACATCTTCGGGCACGTTAAACATCTCGACCGCCGCCTGCGTGCTTGACTGCGCGGCGTACTTGCGGCGTTTGCCGTCGCCAAAACGAAGGCGGTGATAAACAATCCAGACAGCAAAGAAGAGCGCAAAAAAGATCACCACGAACCCGCACCAAAGCGCGACCATCGTAATCTCACGTCCGAGCGCCGCGCCCGCCGCACCAAAACCTGCCTGACCGAGCAGATTGATACCGAGCAAGTGCGCCACGATGCCGAGAAATGGCCAAGTAATGTAGAGCCAAACGCACCAAGCGAAGAGTGTGAGCACGCCGTAAATCAGTTTCTGCGCGCCGCTCTGCAGCGCCGGTTGTTCGATGATGATGCGTTTCATGCCCGCAGCCCCCGATCCGGACTTTCCCACACTGCCAGTTTGCCGCGCTCGCGCAGCAGCGCTTTTGGAAAAGCCACCACCGAGGTCAGAAAGTTGATGAAGAAATAGGCCAATGGGTACCAAATCATCCAGTAGTAGGTACGTGTACCGCGCGGCTCAAAGCGATGGTCAATATAGGCGCCCACGGCGAATTGGATCGCGCAAGTTACGCCCAGCATCGCGCCCACCGCGTCAGGAATGAGGCTAGGTACCTGAACACCGCCCAGGCTCAAACCCAACTTACCCATCCCCCAAAACAGCGCTACCGCGGCAAAAGTGTAAGACCACAACAAGCTCACGCAGTACTCCGCGTACACTAACCACATGCGACGTTTACGCCAGGCGCCTAGGTTGCGCACATAGCGCAGGGCCACTTCAGCACCGCCCTGCGCCCAACGCAGACGCTGCTTCCACAGTCCGCGCAGCGTTTCCGGCATGAGAATCCAGCACACCGCATTCGGCTCGAAGCGCACATCCCAGTGATCGATCTGGAGCTTCCACGTGATGTCGATGTCCTCGGTGATCATATCGGTGCTCCAAAATCCAACCCGTTCCAGCGCCGCCTTGCGAAACGCTGACACCACACCGGACATCGTAAACACACGCCCGTAGACGCGCTGTGCGCGCTTCATCAACCCGATAATGGCGGAGAACTCCCCGACTTGAATCTTGCCCAGCAAAGTGGAGCGGTTGCGCACGCGCGGGTTGCCGGTTACCGCCCCTACACGCGGGTTGTCCACCATTTGCTTCACCATCCAGTGCAACGCGTTGGCATCGAGCATTGCATCGCCGTCGATGGTGACCAAGTACTCGCTCGCGGAAGACAGCGCTGCCATGCGCAATGCCGTCGCCTTGCCTTGATTCTTCGCCAGATGGATCACACGCAAGCGCGGGTGTTTGCGCATCAGTTTGTCGAGGATTGCCCCGGTGTTGTCCTTGCTGCCATCGTTGACAGCGATGACATCGAAATCCGGATAGTTCTGCGTGAATAGGTGTTCGATCGTCTCACGCACGTTGTCGGCCTCGTTGTGGCACGGTACGACGATCGACACCTTTGGATAGAATGCCAATTTGGGCGCTTCGCTGTACTGTAGCTTGCGCTCCCAGCGCAAGAAGTAGAACAACGCACCGATGCACCAGACGTAGGCCATCGAGATGGGGTAAAAGTAGACGAACTGAAACAGCGCTTCGATCATGTTCTTCTTCTCTAGGGGAAGCGATCAGGGTTCGCGGAAAGGGTAGGATTGGGCTGAGAATGCCGAGCGCACCGCGCGCAGATGCGCATCGTCGGCGACGGCGCCGTTCGGCGCATAGGCAAGATGCCACACACCCACTCGCCTTAGGTCTTGCATGAGCCGCGCGGCTGCGCCCGCCTCCATGTCTTGAACCTCCAACACGGTCTTGCGCAAAGCGCCGGGGGTAGCCTGGAGTCTCTGCAAGTCACGTTGGCTTTCCTCCCCCGTAATCGGCAGGAGCAGGTAGTCGTAGCGCGGCAGCTGCGCTGCGTAAGATAGGCTAAGCGCGCCCCCGGCCGGAAGTTGGCGCACTGTCGTTAGCGGGCTGCGATAGCGCGTGAGCGCGCTGGTGAGCGTGTCGATGTATTGTTCCAGCGCCTCGTCCGCGACGCCCCCGTCAAACAGCACGCCACTGAAAAGGGCGTGGCGCCCTAAGTCCTCGTAAATTTCCGTAAGGTTTTGACGCCCGTCCACGCTATCAACGCCTTTGACCGGCAACCACGCGATCACTTCCACCCCAGCGCGGCGCTGCAACTGCCATGCGGCGCGATTGAACAAATCGGCCCGTACCGGCAAATGCCGGTTCGGAAAGTACAGCGCATCGGCGATACCGTCACTATTTGGGTCGTGAAACGCCTTTAGGTAAACAGTGGTTACTACCATCGCCTTGATGCGTTCGAGCAGTGCCCCCAGCTTTTGCTCTTGCAGTGTGGGATCGGCGTCGTAGATTTCTTCCAGGTCCACCCGCAGCACGCGCTGCGGGCGCAGTTCGTGCGGCACACCCCACGCCACGGGCGCACGCACTTGGCGGACGAAGTCTTTAAGTTTGGGATTACGATAGATTAGGCTGCGGTTCCAACCCGATGAATCAGCCAGCTCCTTTGCTTCGGCATCCAGGTTCATGGAAACGGGCATGCCCAGTTCCGCGGCGATGGCAACGGTCGCGCCGTTGTAGCGTCCATAAGGCCACACCATGACACGCGGCGCCTTGCCGAGCTTCGCGGCGATCAGGGCGTTGTTGCGCGACAGATCGCTGCGCACGCGCTCAAGGTAGGCGCTTTCCGATTCGTAGCTCGAGGGCGCATAGCCGTGCACTACGAGTGCCGGCTGCTCGTTGCCTTGGGGATTGGCCAGAATCCCGTGGTGAGAATCGTGGCTATGGGAAGCGACTTCGACCAAACCAGAGCGCACCATTTCGCGCAGTTGTTCCCAGGACACTGCCTTGACCATCGGATCGTTCGTGCGGGGGCCGGGCAGCTGACCGTCTTCAACCCACTTGCCTACGATCGCGACCACCGCAGGGTAGTTGAACAGTTTGAGCAGCGGGAACACCCGCGAGTGCAAGCTCTCGTAGCCGTCGTCGAAAGTGAGCATCACGGATTTGGGCGGCAGCGGTGCGCCACCCTTGCGCGCGGCTAGCGCTTGCTCCATGCTCACCACGTGATAGCCGTTCTCGCGCAACCAGTTAAATTGTTGCACCAGGTGTTGCGTACTCAGGGCATACTCGTCAGCAGCCAAATCGCCACGCAGGCTATCGGTGACGTCGTGATAACACAGGATCTTAAGCGTATCGGCGGCGTGCGCCACGGGTGTACACAGCAGAGCTAAACAAAGCAGCAGACGAATCATCATGATCAGAACAGTGCGTTGAGTTTGATGAAACCACCTACGCCGCGGTCGCGATCGCCGTCGTAGACGCGCTGACTCCAGGTCAGACCATAGTCAAGCCCGATGCGGTCGTTGAAGCGCCACTCGTGTTGGTAGCGCAGGCTGGCGGTGGGTTCCGAGCCGAAGCCGTCTTGGTCATAGACGCCTGCGCCAATCCCCAACACTTGATAGAGCGATTTGCTGTAGCGCCGATAGGTGCGCCAGCGGTTCTCTAGCTCCACGCTTGCGCTCTTGTCGTGATTGGGATTGAAGTACGGCGCGTTGTCGATAGAATTGCGTGAGGCGTATAAATCGCCGTTCAAAGTGAGGTGGTAGTAAGCACGTGTCACTAGACGCTGCGAAGCCGACAGGCTCAACGAGTCACGATCGTTGCCATCGTCGAAGTTCATGTGCGTGAAGCCCGCCCGCAGCGAGGTGAGTTCGCTGGCGCGATAGCGTACCCAGGCGCCATAAGCGTCGGCATCCACACCCGCTGCACGGGCTTGCAGCGGTGTTTGCAGGCTCGATTTCTCATAGCCAAACCCGGCGCTGTAGTAGTCGCTGAAGCTGTATTCGCCGGAAAGCGCCAGGCTATTGCTGTTCTTACGCCAATCGTTGCTACCTGCTTCTGCGTCAAATGTAACGTCATTGCGTGCGAAGCGAACGCCCGCACCGTAGTGCTTGAGCGTGTCGTCGACGCTGGCGAGAGAGGCCTGCTGCGCGGCGGTGCGCGCGAACAAGCGCCAATCGTAGGCGATCGGCTTGGACGTGAGCGAGAGCTCGAGCTCGTGCTCGCGCTCACCGCTGGGGCTACTGCTATGGCGCGAAGTCGTGTAGGTTGCGTCGACCGCGCTCATGTTGTGTAGCTGCCAGGCGCGCCACAATGCTTGAACCGCTTTGTGTTCCCAGTGGCTTTGGTGCAGCGCCGTAATCTCATGCTCGGCTTCACGGTAGCGACGTTGGTCCAAGAGGGCATAGGCATGCCCGATTCGCGCCCCGAGGTGATCCGGTTCTACCGACTTCAGTACGACTTCGTATTCCTGCGCGGCGGCGCGCGGATGTCCGCGCCAGCGACTCACGTCGGCGAAGGCTTGACGCACATCTGGATTGTTTGGGGCCTGCGCGACTAGGGGGGCAAGGCGCTTTTGGCTCTCTGCATACATTTCGGCAAAACCGCGAGCCAGAGCGGCATTGCGATCGATATCCGATTTCGGCCAGTTTGGACGATGCTGACCACCGCCATCGGCGCGACGCCACGGCGGCGTTTCTGTAGCAAGCTTGTCGATGGTGGCGAAGGCGTTGCGAAAATCATCGAGGTCGACATACGAGTAGAACAGCCCCTGCTTGACGTCGACGTTGTCCGCGTCTGTGCGCAGCGAGTGCAAATACAGATCGCGGCTCTCGGCCGGTTGCTCCAAGTAGAGGTAGGCGTCCGCCGCAGCCGTGCTCACATACGCTGGCGCCTCGACCTTTTCGGCGCGCAGCGCTTCGTACTCTGCGACGGCCTCCTGCATACGCACCCGATTGCGTAGGGCCAATACGCGATCAAAGCGCAAGCGCAGTGTCTCCGCATGGGTTGGGTCTTGCTTTTGAGTCTGTGCCAGCAAATCGAGAGCGCTGTCGGTCTCGGTGAATCGCTGCGGGTCGCGCTCGTCTCGGGATTCACCTGAGCGAATCAGGCTGGCAGCAGCATCACCGGCGATCTTGATGTTGTCATTTTTGGTAAAGGCTCCTGGGGCTTGGGTGGAGAGCTTCAGAGCCAGGCTCGGCGCGCCGAGTTCGGACAACAGTAGGGCCCGCTTGCGTTGGGCGTGGGGGTGATCGGGCTCAATCGAAAGCAGGCGGTCGTAGTCGACCATGGCGTCGAAGGCTGCGCCGCGGTGCTCGTGCAAATAGGCGCGTGCTTCTAATAGCGTTGCCGCCTTCGCCCCTCGTGCCGCTGTAAGGGCACCGTCCGCACTTTCTTGCGCCTGATCCCACTTCCGTGCATCGGTGAGGCTGTAGATCAGCCCGGCTTGCGCCTCGACGCGCTGCGGGTTGCCTGCCAACACTTGGCGATAGAGCTGCAACGAGCGGTCGTAGTCGCGCAAGTTGCGCGCTGACTTGGCGAGGGCTTCGAGCGTGTAGGCCGGCGCTACGGCGACATTGATGCCAGGCAGCAACTGCAAGGCTTCCGCGTCGCGCCGTGCCCAGCTCAGCACCGCAGCCAGATCATGGAGGTAGTTTGTGTTGCTGGGGTAGAGGTGTACAAGCGCTTGCAGTCGGTCGATCGCTGCTGAATTGTTGCCCTCGCGTGCCAGCTTGATCGCCTCACTGTGCACCGCAGAAGCATCTTGACGCGTGCGCTCGACCAAGTCAGTGGCTATGGCAGCGCTTTGCGCGCTCGAGACATCGGTCGGTTGCTGCGCCTGCGCGCCCGGCAACGCGATGCTGGCACCGAGAAACAACAAGGGTGTGAGAAAGGCAAGCGGACGCAAGCGCGGCTGCGGAATCGGTCGAAACGGCATTGAGTGGAGAGGAGAAGAGTTCTTGGGCTCCGTTTTAGTGCGGCAACGTTGTCGAGATCGTGAAAATTCATTGCCGGACACATTTTGTGACTGCGTTCTCGGTCCGGCGTAGGGATTCAATCCTCGCGAAGCGCTTGAGAAGCGCGCGAAAGCAGAAAGAAAAACTATCTCCGGGATCGTCCGCGAGATTCTTGAGGGTGCTCTCAAGGAACGCACCTTAGAAGTGAAAGCAGGATACTCCAAAGGATCGTCGAATCTGGCATCGGAGCCGCTGGATGCTTGGCGCAAGCAAATCCGCGCCCGCAACTGGCACGAGTGCAGCTATGGTTGCGTGACACTGGCCCGCTAGTGGCGTGCTTGGCCGCGAGCAATCCCGCCCATAGAGAAGCAGTCGGTCACCTTCATGGCTTCGCCGGCCAACTCGTTACCACGAGCGCCGTCGTCACCGAAGCCATGTATTTCGTTTCGACGAGCGCGACGGGAGCGCGCTTGCTGGCGGAGTTTGTTGGGGCCAGCGGCGTGCGAGTGTACGAATTCTCGCAAGCCCGTGCGTTGCGCGCCGCCGCCACGCTCATGGTGCAATACGCAGATTCTCCGATGAACTATGCGGACGCGACCCTTGTCTTGCCTGCCGAGACGCTTAACGCGAATGACATTCTCACGCTTGATCGCCGCGGCCACCGCCTGTGCTTCCGCCCTGAGCACAACGATTCAGGCCGAGTCTGCTATCGCTGCTGATGCCGGCCGGCTAACCAACGTCTCGAAACCGAAAGCGTCATGCTCGGCCGCCGCGCCGGTGCGTGATCGTTTTTCGCCCCCGCAAAACAATAACCAACCGAACGACGTTGGGCGCTGCAGAAGTAGGCCTCTGGGTCTATGCCGTTTGGCTTACCGCATTGGCGGGATGAGCAAACGTTTTCACGCGATGTCACAAGACGAAAGTCCCTCTAATGTAGAGAACGCAGGTTCTACAAAAATGGACTTCGATGCACTCGTACGCTCCGTTCCTTAACCCCCATGCACTGAAGCAAGGAGGCCCTTCCATGAAAGCCTATGCTCTCATCTTGGCTCGCACGGCATTGTGCGTTCTATCGTTTTGTGCGTCCCACGCACATGCCCAAGCGCCGACCTGCAACCAGGTATTAACCCCCGGGTGCTTGTACTTCCCCGGCATACGCTATGGATTCACTGAGGTCGAGCGCTCGACTTCCTACACCGACATCGCCGGGCTATCGCGCACGGTAAACGTCTGGGTGCGCATGCCGAGCGGCGCACCCGTACCGATGCCGGTCGTGATCTGGTCACACGGCGGACCGGAAGGCAAGAACAACCCGCGCAACAGCTTGTCCGAGTGGGGCATCACGACCGCTGAGGCTGGCTATCTCACCATCAACATCGCGCACCCGCCGCGCTTTGAGCCGCCGAACGGCACGAGCTGGCCGATGCTATGCGCAGCCATGCAACCACCGCTGGACGGCACCGCTTGCAAGAATTTCAAATTCCTCAACTGGGACCGGCCACACGACATTCGCGCGGTGCTGGACGAACTCACGCTCATGAACGCGCAAGGGCCGTTGCGGGGCCAGATCGATCTCACCAAGATTGTATTGGCCGGGCATTCCTCGGGCTCGAGCGGAGTGCTCAGCACGCTCGGCGCGCTACGGCAGTTCGGCGGCCCGGTGCTGGACTTGTCCGATCCGCTCGATCGGCCGATCGCAGCGCTCGCGCTCTCACCGCAGCAGCCGGGCAACGAAGGTCTGTTCGACACGCGCGCCGGTAGCACCGCACATTCGTGGATCAACCTGGACAAACCAATACTCGCCGCCACTGGCGATGGCGATAGCACCTGCAATCCAGGCGTCGAACCAGGTAGCTGCGTCGGTGAAACACCCTACGGACGGCGCATCGGGTTCGAGCGCATGCCGGTGGGGAACAAGTACCGGTTCTACGTGCATGACGCCGATGCGTTTCACGGGTTGTTCTCGCTGAGCACTCACAAGTGTGCGCCGCCGGGTTTCACCGCCAATCAAGCGAAGTGCGACGAGATGGCGCGCTGGCTTAAATCAAGTGCGTTGGCGTTTCTGGACGCACACGCGCGTGGCAGTAACCTCGCTCAGAACTGGCTGCGCAGTCGCAACGTCGAAACGGCGAGCGGTGGCCTGGTTGAATGGTCTACGAAGTAAAGCGGATCCGCTACGCAGCGCCTGCGCGCGGTGGTACTAAGGAGATAGCTATAAAGAGCTCTACGTTAGGAATTACAGTTTCAGCATTGGCGTTTTCGACTTTCGCTGTGACTAGCGACGCAGCGAAGAAGAGCACCCCAAGACCCGACCAAACCTTTGCCGGCGCGCCGCTTGAGGCGCAGCGCGCGGCTCGGCTGCTGCAGGGCAGTGGCCTCAAGCTAATAGACTTTCACCCATGCCAGAGCAAGTCCGAGGATTGTGCTCTGATCGCAGCCAAGCTCGATAGCGGAGCGGCGGTCATCTACGAGCTCTCGGCGAAGCGCTGCGCCCCGGCGGCGGCCACTTGCCTCGGCAATTTTACGGTCACACGCATGCTGAGTAATGCGCCTGCCAAAGACTCTTCCGATGGCCCCACCAAGAAGCTCTCCGGTAAGCCGGGTGAAGATGATTTGCCGCCCGATCCGGAGCATGAAGCGCAGGCCAACGCCAATAACGAAATTCTCGAGTCACTGGCTCAAGGCAAGTACGACGGCAACATGGATCAACTCTGGGCCGACCTAGAGTCGATTCAGACGTGGACCAATCCACAATGGATCGAACCGGACGTGGCGACTGCAAGCGACAAGATCCTGGTGAAAGGCAGTGGCAGCAAGCCTGCGGTGCT
>CAZAWU010000108.1:4776-13219 GCA_964488915.1 uncultured Burkholderiales bacterium | reverse complement strand
CGCCCTACGAAGCCCCGGACAACTCCAGCGGTTTACCCGGCTCGACCTCGATAGTCTTCTCGAACACCAATTCCTTGGTGTCGACGATTTTGGCTTGCAGCTTGGCGGGCTTGTCCGCGTTCAGGTAAAAATAGAACACCGGATTTTCGCTGATCGAAGCGTCGATGTCGGCGGTCATGATCGGTTTGCCGCCATAAGTCACCGACAGGTGTTTGATGTAATACGGATCGGGAATGGTCTTGCTCAGTTGATCCAGCGCAAGCCCAGAAATGTTCGGATGCGCGATCAATAGTTGAATCTTGCTCGGCGCTTCCGAGAGAATCACATTCTCGTCGGTGCGAAACTTCATCTTGCCGAGGTTCTTGTTCGAGGCGATGTAGAACGGTGAAGTGCAGCCGCCGAACGCCTTGATCCAGCGCGCCGCCATGAACAGGCGCCCGTCGTTCATCTCCGCCACCGCGCGCACGTGCATCATGTCTTCCAAGCGGATGCGCGTTTCCACGTGCGCGAGCCCCGCTTCCTTGCTGAACGTGAACACGCCCGGAATCGGCACCGGATTGCGATCAGCGATCAGCCAAACGCGCTTGACCCACTCCTTCTCGCTCTGCGGGTTGCGCATGCGCACCATGATCGGCACTGAAGACGCGTCGTCGGCTCGGATCGAGGTGTAGACAGCCAGATACTTGTTGTCTTTGTCATAAACGACTTCGCGGTCGCCGAACATGTTCTTTTTGATTGGCGGCCAATACTCGCTCCTTTCTGGATCGGGCTGCGCCTTCTCGTTCGCATAAACCCCGCCCGCTGCAACGCAAGCGAACAACGTTGCCAACAACACCCGGAAAATTGATTTCAGCATGAGTTTCTTCTCCACTTGCCACAGCACTCAGGATAATTTAATCCAACGCAAGCAGCGCGTCCACAGTCGGCGCTGCGCCTGCTCAAGCGGGCGCGGCTTCGCTCAAGGTCGAAGGCCCGTCCGGCGCGGGCGACAGCTCGATACGCCGGCCGTGGAACTGCCGCAGCGATGGACGGTGACCGATGCTGATGATGGTCACCCCTGGCAAACGCTCACGCACCAGCGCATACATGCGCGCCTCAGTTGCATCGTCCAGTGCCGAAGTCGCCTCATCCAGGAACAGCCAGCGCGGCTTGATCAGTAGCACGCGCGCGAAGCTCAAGCGCTGCTGCTCACCGGGCGAAAGCTGCAACGCCCAATTCTGCGACTCCTCCAAGCGGCCGGCCAAGTGCCCGAGCCTGCAATCTTCTAGCGCGGCGCGGATGTCCGCATCGCTGAATTGGTCGCCCCTGGCGGGAAAACTTACAACTTCGCGCAGCGTGCCAATGGGCAAGTACGGCTTTTGCGGCAGGAACAAAGTGTGCGCTGGATCGGGCGTGGCGATGACACCTTTGCCGAATGGCCAGATGCCGGCAATCGCCCGGAACAGCGTGCTTTTGCCGCTGCCGGAAGGCCCGGCCACCAGCATGGTGTCGCCGGCGCTGACATTGAAGCTGGCGCCTTGCAGCAGCGGTTTGCCGTCGGGGAGAGCGAGGTCGAGCGCACCAACCGTGACGGCACTGCCGGTCGCCGGCGCCAACGGCGCTTGTCCGCGCTGCGCGTTTGCGCGCGCTGCCTCAATCGCGTTGGTGAAGCCGGTCAAGCGATCCACCGTGGCTTTCCACTCGGCAAAGCTGCTGTAGGAGTTGATGAACCAGCTCAGCGCCACGCGCACTTGGTTGAAGGCGCTTGCGGTTTGCATCAACCCGCCGAGTTGAATGGCACCGGAAAAGTAGCGCGGCGCCGCGACAACGTAAGGGAAAATAATCGCCACTTGGTTGTACCCCGCGGTGAACCAGGTGAGGCGCTTAGCCTGAATCATGATGCGCTTGAAGTTCTGCAGCAGCGTTGTGAAACGGCCGCGAAAGCCCTCCATCTCCTGCGTTTCGCCCTTGTAAAGCGCCACGCCTTCGGTGTTCTCCCTGAAGCGCACCAAGGAAAAACGAAAATCCGCCTCGTAGCGTTGTTGGTTGAAGTTGAGGCCAATCAACGGGCGGCCAACCAGATGAACGAGCCAACTGCCGAGCGCCGCATACACGAGTGCCACCCACACCATGTAGCCGGGAACGGAGATCGCCTGCCCGAATAGCGTGAAGTTGAGCATTCCCGACAATCCCCAGAGAATAACGACAAAAGAGACGAGCGTGACGACGGCATCAAGCAAGCCGAGCGCTAAGGACAGCGTTTGTTCGACGAACAAGCGCAAGTCGTCAGCGATACGCTGATCCGGGTTGTCTGTGCCTTTGTCCGTCAACTGCATGCGATAGTAAGCACGGTCGCGCAGCCAATCGCCAAGATAGCGCTCGGTCAACCAGCGCCGCCAGCGGATTTGCAGCATCTGTGACAAGTACTGCCGGTACACTTGCATGATGATCCATAGCAGCGCGTACCACGCGAACACGCCGATCAAGCGAAAGAACTCCGCCTGCTTCTTGTCTTGCAACGAGTTGTAGAAGTCGTTGTTCCAGCGATTGAACAGCACCTCCATGTAGACGATGCTCAAGGTCAGCGCGACCACAGAAAACAGCAGCAAGCGCGCAGCGGCCTTTTCCTCCGAGAACCAATACGGTTTGAACAAGCGCCAAAACTGTTGCCAAAAGTGCTTGCGGCTGCCGCTCATGTAGATACCCCCTCCAGAACATCTTGATTAGTCTCTACCATATTCATTTATTACCATTTACATCAATAAGTATATTCCCATGAGCGACAAAAAAGGGGCGTTGCCGCCCCTTGAAGTTATCACGTCCTATGTTCGCGCGATCAATTTGCCGGTGTCAGCTCGCCAGCCACTTTGCCGGGCTCGATCGCGATCGCTTGCTCGAACTTGAGATCCTTGTTGTCGGTGACCAGCGCGCGCAGCTTGCCGGCACCCTTGGGCTGAAAATAGAAGCGGAAGACTGGATTCATGCTGATGGAAAAGTCGATGTCCGCGCTCATCACCGGCACGCCTTCGTAGCTGATGTCGACGCGATTGACGTAGTGTGGGCTGGGATACAAGCGCGAGAGCTGATCCATCGCCAGGCCGGATATGTTGGGATGACTGATCATCACTTGCGCCTTGTTCGGTTCGTTGAAGGCCACCGCGTCGTCCATCTTGAACTTGATCTTGCCCATGCTCGCCGTGTTCATGGCGTCGCCGCCCGCCGGCGCGGAACAACCGCCCGAGGCTTTGATCCATTTGCCTGCCATATAGAGCTTGCCGTCGCTGCGCTCGGCGATAGCGCGCACATGGGTGAAATCTTCCACGCGAATGCGCGTTTCCAGGTTCGCCAGCCCGGAGGCTTGTGTGTAGCGGAATACGCCAGCCATCGGAGAGGGGTTTTTGTCGACGATCAGCCAGATTTGCTTGATGTAGTCGTCATCGCGCTGCGGGTTCTTGGCGCGCACGATGATCGGCACCGACGAAGCGTCGTCCGCGCGCAGCGCGAGGTACATCTCCAGCACCTCAGCCTTCTTGTCGACGATGACGTCGCGATCGCCGAAGACATTCTTCTTGATCGCTGGCCAGGCTTCGCTTTTTTCCAGCGGTACAGTGGCGTTCTCATTGGCGAGCGCGGCGGCGGATGCGAAAAGTCCGATGGCGAGCAGGAGTTTGCGAGTAAGAATCATTTTGGACTACCTTGCGAGAGCATACGAAAAAACGAGTATATACCCGACGGGTGACGGGCAGAGTTCATTTGTCACTTGTCACGACCGTCAATCTTCCCACTCCAACTCCTTGTAAGCGCCGATAACGTTGCGCCGATGGAAATCTTCCCAGTTTTCCCAGTTCTTCTGCTCGCTGTAGCCGACCTCTTCGGTGGCTTCCTGCATGGCGCGGTGTTTCTTGATCGCGGTGCGCGTCTCACCCTCCACCAAGCGCAAATACTTGAGTTGCGCCTGCAGCGCTTGCGGCCAAGGCGCCGGCGCGACACCGTGACCGGGAACGACAAAGGCCGGGTTCATGGCGCCGATCTCGTCCATCACCTTGAGCCAGCCGGTGATGCTGCCGTCCAGCGCCGGGATATGCGACACGAACAACAAATCCGACAGCCACAGCGTCTTGGTCTGCTCGTCGAAAACGGAAACGTCGGTCTCCGAATGACCCTTCTGCCACGCCCGCAGTTGCAACTTGCGCCCGCCGAGATCGAGCTCCAGCGTCTTCTCTACTACCACGTCCGGCGGTACGAATTCCGAGCCCGCGGCAGCTTCGCCTAAGTCGCGCTGCAGCGACTTGAGGTAAGGCCCACCACGCACGGCCATCGACTGCGCAAGCAGCGCGTGGCCGACGAACTTGGGCTTATCCTCTCTCAACGCGGCGTTGCCAAACACGTGGTCGGGATGCACGTGGCTATTGATGACGTAGCAAATCGGCTTCTCGGTCGCCTCCTTGATCGCCGCGCGCAGTTTCTGGCCGAGCTTGAAGCTGCCGCCGGTGTCGATCACCGCCACGCACTTTTCACCGACGATAAAGCCGATGTTGGCGTTATCGCCGAGATTGCCCGCTGCGCGCAGCGCGAACGTGCCTTGGTGCACGAACACGCCGGGCGCGAGCTCCTTGATCGATAGGGCGTCGCCGGCAAAGCTGGCTCCCGCGGCCAGCCAGAACGACAACAGAGCGGCAATACGAAGCATGCGTCGGCTTTCCTCGTTGATACAACGCAGCCGCGTGCTATTCGTCGTACTTGATGTAGCGGAAACGCTGATCCTCGTTCGGCGTGCCTTCCAGCACGCCCTCTTTTCCCGGCTGCCACTGCACCACTTGCTCGATCTTGCGCGCCAGCGCGAAATCGCGGTCGGTGATGCCCTTCATGTCGTGGCTCATTAGTTTGACGATCACGTAGGCGTAGGAGACGGTGAGATCGGGGTGATGCCACGCGGCTTCCGCCAAGTGGCCGATGGTGTTGACCACCATCAAGGTGCCTTTCCAGCCTTCGGTGCGGTACTTGCGGCGGATCCAGCCGCTCTCCAAGTACCAATGGCGCAGCTCCCCGGTCAGTTGCTGCTTGATTTCCTCTTCCGAGTAGACCTTCCAATCCTTTTTGCGGTCCATGTCGCGCCTTTCGTGAACGGCCGTAACCCGGAAGGAGCGTAGCGCATTCCGGGCACTCGTTCAAATCTTGCTCGCGGAGGGTAGGGTCTCTGAGACACTACCTCGCCGAGGGGGAGGATGCCCGGAATACGCTACCGCTCCTTCCGGACTACCCGCTCGGCGGACCTACCCGATATCAATGCACGCGACTGCGTAAGCGTCCAACTCCACTGCCGCCTCTTTCAGCGCCGGCACCGGTCCCAGCGGTTTGCCGGTCGACGCCGCGACGAAGTTATCCGCATGCAGCTTGCGAATGGTGGCGCGCCCTTTGGGCGGAATCTTCGGCAGACCGTTCAAGCGCACATCCTGCGTCTGCGCGGTCAAGTTCGCTAGCCACACGCGCGTCACGCCCGCAGCGCGGTAGGCGAAGCTCGCCACTTTGCCCTCGGCTGAGTTCTGGGTCTGCAGAATCGAAGCGCCGCTGCCGCGAGTCAATCCGGCGATCACATGATAAGCGGGATAGACAGCCGGGGCATCGACGTTGTCGTACCAAGGCTGCGCCTGCTCGCCGCGCGCATAAATGTAGCCGAGCGGCCCGGTCGGTGCGCCCATGCAAATCTGGCTCACGCCGGCCTGCGCCAGCGTGGCAATGTAACCGAGCGTCCAGGCCGCACCGAAAATGCCGCGCTGGCGCGGCTCCACTTTCGCCAAGCACACGCGCTCGTTGTTCGGATTCGGTGTGTAGGTGGCGCCGTGCGGATTGTCGCGGCAGCCGATGCCGCTCGGCCCGACCCGATAAGGCGTATTGCCGATGAACGAGCGCGCCGTCTCCACTTGATAAGGTAGCGCTTCCAACGTCTCCATGACCGAGCGATCGTCCGCCGCATGCACGATGGGACAAGTGGTGTTGGTGACGAAATCCAGCAACTGCGCGGGCGGGCGCTTGCGATTCAATTCGGTAAAGAACGAAAACATGCCGCCGCCCAGCTTGATGCCGGGGAAAGAATCGCGCGCCGCGACATAAAGTTCTTCGAGCGCCGGCGCCGGCGGCCGCTTGCCGCCCGGCAACACAGATTTCAAATCGCCTTCCGGACACACGGCGATGGAGGCGACTTTCAAGCGCGCCATCTCGGCATACTCGGCGACGCGATCCAGCTCATTGCCGAAATCGTCGATGCTCTGCACCACGATCTCCAGCACCGCCGTCGCGCCCACCGCATCGCAGATTTGCCGGTACTTGTGCAATAGCGACACACCATGCTTTTGCCGCGGATCAAACCAGCACTGCAGGAACTTCGGCGCAACTGCTTTGAGCAGTTCGATCTGCGCCAGCGTGTTGTCGACTTCTTCGGCCGGCATGCCTAAGCCCAGCGGCGGTACTTTTTGTTTCGTTGCTGGGCCAAGCTTGACCTCAATCGGACTTGCTGCAGTTTCGGCAGCGGCCGAGCGAGGATTGCCGCTGAAAGTCAGCGTCACCGACTGCTCGAAGTTGTCCCCTTTAGTCAGTGTGTAGGGCCAAGGTTTCGACAGCGGGCGCACGTAGGTCTTGAACGACGCGTCGGTCCAATTGCGGTGATCCTCCATCTCGAAGGCCTCACCCTCCATGCGGCAGGTCGCCCACACGCCGGGCACGACTTCGTGCTTGAGCGCGCGCACGTCACGAAACGGGCAATCCGGATTCACCAGCGCTGGAAACTTGTCTTTGACGATGCGCCCGTCGACATGCTCGACTTCCAGCGCATGATCGGCCACGCCTTTGAGCGGATGCAGCACGACGAAACCGGTGCGCGCGGTGACGAAATCGGTCAACGGACGCCCGGTCGCGCGAAACGCGATCGAGCCGTCGCTCTTGCCTTCAATAGTGGCGTCGTAGGCGACCTGCTGATCGGCGCGCGCGCAAGTCGCCGTGTAGCTCACCTTGAAACTATCGCTGCGCTGATCGATCTTGAGCTTTTCCAGCACAGGCGTGTAGGTGCCCCAGTTCTCATCGCGCACCAAGTAGGCTAGCGCGCGCAGCACTTCCACACCTTGGTAACGCAAGTAGCGCAAGTTGCCGTTGTCGAATTCAGCGCTCAGCGGACCAGCGCGCAGAATCTGCCCGACCACATCGGGTTGCTCGGTTCCGCACAGTTTGATGGCGCGAGAAGGTTCACGGACGCTCATTTTTCCTCACTTTTCATACCCATCTCAAAGCACGCGTTCGGTCGTCGGGTCGATCAACACGGCTCGATGCATGTCCAAAACCAGATCGATGCGCTCGTTCGCGCGTTGCACGTCGTGCGCTTCCAGCTCGGCGATCGCCTCCACGCCGCCAAGTTTGAAGGTTGCATAAGTACGCGATCCGGTCGGCTGTACCAAATCGACTGTGGCCGCGTACGGCGCCCAGCCTGCCCGCGGCTCCCTTTCCGCGCGGCTGATATGTTCGGCCCGCAGGCCGAGAATAACGGCCTGCATCACCTTATCCGGGCCGAGAATAGCGGCCTGCACTGCCTTATCCGGGCCGAGAATAACGGCCTGCGGCGCCGCCACTTGTAACTGTGCCACACGCGCAGGGGGTAGCGCTAGTTCCGCACCGTCCTGCAGGCGCACGACCCAGGCGCCGCCGGCGCCAGCCAGTTGCGCCGGCACGAAATTCATCGGCGGCGAACCGAGGAACCCGGCCACGTACTTGGTCGCCGGGCGCTCGAACATATCCAGCGGAGCGCCAGCTTGCTCGATTCTGCCGTCGCGCAGCAGCACGATGCGATCAGCCAAAGTCATGGCCTCAATTTGATCGTGCGTGACATAAATGAAGGTCTTGCCCAACTCCTGATGCAAGCGCTTGATCTCGCCGCGCATCTCGTCACGCAGTTGCGCATCGAGATTCGACAACGGCTCATCGAACAGATACAGCCGCGCGTTGCGCACGATCGCGCGCCCGATCGCCACGCGCTGCAACTGCCCGCCCGACAATTGCCGCGGATAACGCTCGAGCAAGTGGCCGATGGCCAACATCTCGGCGGCGTTCTTCACTTTCTGCGCGATTTCGCCTTCGGGCGTCTTGCGCGCGCGCAAGCCGAAGGCGATGTTGTCGAACACCTTCATGTAGGGATAGAGCGCGTAGTTCTGGAACACCATGGCGATGTCGCGGTCGCGCGGCGGCATGTCGTTGACGACTTGCCCAGCGATTTCGATGGTGCCTTGGTCGGCCTGTTCCAGGCCCGCAATAGTGCGCAGCAGCGTACTCTTTCCGCAGCCCGACGACCCCACCAGCACGGTGAATTCACCGGCGGGAATTTCCAAATCGACGCCGCGCACGGCGTGCACGGCGCCGTAGTGTTTGTGTAGTTGTGTGAGTTTTAGGTCGGCCATTTGACGCTCCTTCCCCCTCTTAGGGG
>CAZAWU010000108.1:0-4676 GCA_964488915.1 uncultured Burkholderiales bacterium | reverse complement strand
AGATTCCGTCGCAACTTTCTTGAGACTTCAATTTGCTTCGTCGAAACGCGAACCATCACCTTGCCGCCGGCACGCAACCCCCATCCCAATCTTCCCCCTGCAAGGGGGAAGGCGTTCACGCTTCCCCTTTCACTACCCCTTCACCGCTCCCAGCGAAATCCCGCGCACCAGGTACTTCTGCATGAACGCCACTGCGATAAACACAGGCAAAGTCCCCAGCACGCTCATCGCGGAAATCTTGGCCCAGAAATTGGACTGCCCGCCAAAGTAGTGCGTCACCTGCACCGTATACGTGGCCACCTCGGTGCGTGTGAGCACGAGCGCGAACAAGAACTCGTTCCAGGCGAAGATGAACGTGAATATCGCTGTCGCCAACAAGCCGGCGCGGCACATGGGGAAGACCACCTTCCAGATCACTTGCCAGCGCGTGCAGCCGTCCACCAGCGCGGACTCTTCCAGCGCCTTGGGCACATCCTGAATATAGCCGCGCATCATCCAGATCACATAGGGCAGATTGAACGCGGTGTAGAGCAAGATCACGCCGATGAAGGTGTCCACCAGCTTGAGCTTCACGTACATGAGAAACACGGGAAACACGATGGCGATAGGCGGCACCATGCGCTGTGAAATGATCCAGTTGGAAAGATTCTCACCGCCGGTGCGAAAGCGCGCGATGCTGTACGCAGCGAGCGTGCCGAGAAACATCGCCAGCACCGTGCTCACACCCGCGATGACCAAACTGTTCCACACGGTGACCGCATCGCCGTCTTTGAACAATACTGCGTAGTTGTTGAATTGGATCTGTCCGGGGTACCACTTTGGCGGATAGGAAAAGATCTCGTCCGGCGTTTTGAACGAGATGATGAACAGCCAGTAGATCGGAAACAGGAAGAACAGCGTAATCGCGATGGCCGCAACGTAGCGCCAGAACAGTTTGCCCCCGCTCACGTCATCACCTCGCGATCTGGACGCGTTTGAGCGCCCAGGTCACCGCCACTGTCAGCAGCACGATGATAATCAGCGCCACCGCCGCCGCATAGCTGATTTCGAACTGCGTGAAGCCTTTGACGTAGGTGAAGATCGAGATCGTCTCGGTCATCGTGCCCGGCCCGCCCTTGGTCAGCGCCCAGACGATATCGAAGATGCGGAACAAATCCAACGCGCGGATCAACAGCGCGATCGCCATCACCGGCCAAATCGCCGGCAGCACGATCTTGCGGAATGTCGTCCAAAATCCGGCGCCATCGATCGAAGCCGCCTCGAGCTGCGACTTGTCGACATTGGCCAGCGCAGCGAGCAGCAGTAGGAACATGAACGGTGTCCACTGCCACACTTCAGCGGTAATGATGGCCGGATAGACGAGCGTCGGGTCGAAGGTCCACAGCAGCGCCATCTCCTTGCCAAAGAGCCAGCCGAGAATTTGATTGATCGGTCCGTAGCGGTTGTCGAACATGAGCGACCAGGTTGCGCCGGCTACGATGGGTGAGACCACCGTCGGCAGCACCAGCAATGCCACGAAAAGCTGGCGGCCGGGAAATCTTTCCAGGAACAGTTGCGCCATCGCCAAGCCAAGAATGAGCTCCAAGGGCAGCGCAATGGCCGTCAACAATAAGGTGTGCCCGAGCGCCTGCCACAAGCGCGTGTCGGCAAAGGCGGCTTTGTAATTGGCCAACCCTTTGAACGACCAGTCCTCCGACATCATGTCGATGCCGACGAAGCTCACCACCAGCATGTACAGCAGCGGAAATACGCCCACCGCCAGCAGCAAAAAGATAGAAGGCGCGATCAACCAATACTTGAACGCACGCTCACCGTGTGGGGCGCGCGGACGTGGGTTGTTGATCGCTATGGCGTTCATACTACCCTAGGCTTAGTCACGATTATTAGAGTGCGAGCCATTCACTGGAAAAAACTTCGCCGGGTATACCCCGGCGAAGTTCTGGCCTTAAGACGAACCTACTACAAACAAACCTATTTCTTCGGGTACGCCCCGCCCTTGGCAGCCCAGGCCTCGTACACGGCCTTCTGCTTGTCGACACCGATCTTAGCGGTGGTTTCGTCCCATGACTTGGCCACATCATCCAAGATCTTCTTCGGATCGTCGCCCGCCCACAAGCGGCTGATGCCTTGGCGCAGCGCCTCTTCGTACTTGTCGGTTTGGATCAACGACAAGTCCAGCAAGCCGGTCTTCGAGCCCGCTTGCAGTGCGGCCAAGTAGTCCTTCGCATCTGGCCATTTCGCCAGGTACTCTTTCGAAGCAAAGTGCGAATCGCGGAACGGGTCGCGCAACGCATAGGGCAGTTGCACGCGCTGCATCGAAATCTCTTCGCTGTTCAGCCACTGGATGAAAAGGTAGGCCAGCTCTTTGTTCTTGCTGGTGGAGGCCACCGATAGCGCAAAACCCGCGGCCAATTGTGGATGCCCGCCCGGCGGCACGGTATAGCCCACCTTGCCGGCGATGGTCGATTTCGGCACCCAGCTCATCGCCTCGTCCTTGATGTAGCCGGCGGCAAAGCGGCCGTAGGGCGGCCACGAAATCGTCATGGCGCTCTCGCCTTTCAAGAAGGTGGCGAGGTTCTCCACGAAGCCGAACTTCTCCACGCCTTTCGGCATGAACTTGTTCTCATTGCGCCAGTCGCTCAGCACTTTCACGCCGATGGCGTTGTTGACTTGCGCCTTCATGTTCGCATCGAAGAACTTGCCGCCCTCGTTGCGGAAGCGCTCTTGGAACATGAAATTGCCGTAGCCCGGCTCGCGGAACTGTGAGGCGCCGTAGACGCCTTTGTCTTTGAGCGCTTCGGTCAGAAATGCGCCGATGTCCATGTATTGCTTCCAGGTCTTCGGCGGCGCCAAATCGTAGCCGAGCTTAGCCTTAAAGGCCTTTTGCAGATCCGCGTCGGCGAAGATGTCCTTGCGGTAGTACATGACGAACACGTCGCCGTCGTCCGGGAAGCCGTAGATCTTGCCATTCACCTTCATTTGGTTGTCGCGATAGGTCGGCGCGATCTTCTGCAGTTCGTCGCGGAAGCCGTACTTATCGACCATCGCCTCGAGCTGCTCGAGCGCGCCCGCTTGCACCAAATCCGGCATCCAGGCTGGAATCACATTGAGCGCGTCGTACGCCCCCGTGCCGGCGCGGTATTCCTGCATGATCTTGGTGAACATCTCGGAGGTGGGCACTTCGACGACGCTGATCTTGCAGGTCGTTAATTTCTCCCACATCGGCCCGGAGAAGTTCTTCGGGTCGAGCGATTGCAACCCAGCTTCCCACACGATGGTGATGGTCTTGCCGTTGCACATCTTCTTGGCGGCATCCACGGCGCGCTGCGCCGCACTTTGCGCCCAGGCGTCGGCGCCGAACGCGAGCGCCAATGACAGCGTCGCCAGCCGCGCTAGACGCGCGCTGGCCTTACCGGTGCTAAACATGAGGTCTCCTCCTCGTTGCGATGTTTTCTTAAGCCTGGCGGGCGCCCGATCCGGCCGGCGCAGTCCGCGGCCCGGTAGGATTCTGCCCATGCGCAGGGCTTGCGGTCAAGGCTGAGAACTTGGACCACAACCGTTGACACCGCCCGGCTTACCGTGTTGCGCCCCAGCGTTGCGAACGGCGCTGGCAACGCTTGCGCAAATGGGCCAGGCACCGCATCATTTGCGCGACGCTCAAGAGGAGTGACTCGAATGGCCAAATTCAAAGTGGGCATTACCCGCGACGCCATGCGCGCGGACGGCACGCCAGTGTTCGATCCGCGTGCGCTGGAGATCTTCAAGCGCGAACCTAAGATCGAGTACGAATTTCTGCCGGAGAAAGTTTCCGAACTCACGGCCGCGCACGCGGCGCAATACGACGGGCTGTGCGTGCTCATGCCCAAAGTCACGCGCACCACCGTTTCCGCGCCGGATAAGCGCTTAAGCATCGTTGCGCGGCATGGCGTCGGCTACGACTCGATCGACGTGCCCGCCTGCACCGAAAACGGCGTGCTGCTAACTATTACGCCCGATGGCGTACGCCGTCCGGTCGCCTCCAGCGTCGTGCTGTTCGTGCTCGCGCTCTCGCACAAGCTGTTCATCAAAGACATGTTGACAAAGAGCGGGCGCTGGGCGGAAACGACCAACCACATGGGGGAAGGCTTGATCGGCAAAACCATCGGGTCGATTGGCGTAGGCAACATCGGCAAGGAGATCTTCCGCTTGATCAAGCCGTGGAACATGGTGCACCTGGCCTACGACCCGTACGTCAAACAAAGCGATGTCGACGACCTCGGCGTGAAGCTGGTGGATAAAGAAACGCTCTTGCGCGAGAGCGATTTTCTGACCGTCAATTGCCCCTTGAACGCGGAGACGCGCGGCATCGTCGGCGCGAATGACTTCAAGCAGATGAAGAATTCCGCGTATCTAATCAACACCTCGCGCGGCCCGACCGTGGACGAAAAAGCAGCGTACAACGCCCTGAAAGACGGCGTCATCGCCGGTGCCGCGCTCGACGTATTCGAGCAAGAACCTACGCCCGCCGATAACCCGATTCTCAAGCTGCCGAATGTGATCGCCACTCCGCATTCGATCTGTTGGACCGATGAATGCTTCCGCATGATTGCCGAGAGCGTGTTCACCTCGGTGGTCGACGTGGCGAACGGCAGGACGCCGAAATACGTCGTCAATCGCGATGTGCTCACGCATCCGGC
>CAZAWU010000107.1:0-13471 GCA_964488915.1 uncultured Burkholderiales bacterium | reverse complement strand
AGATCGGGGCGTTTATAAGCCGTCATGCGGCGGGCGAAGCCGATGATCGGTTGATCGAGTTCGAGTCTAATGCCGGTGCGTTCGTGCACGACGTCGATCAAAGCACGTTTCTGCGCCAGGTGTGCATCCCAAAGTTCGGTAGCGGGAATCTGATCCGCGCGCACGAGCAGTTGCGGTTCGTGCCGCCAAGATGGGACATAGCGGTCGAATAACGCGGTGAACGCGGGACCTGTCCAAGTCGCCGTGTGCGCGCCATTGGTGATGGCATGCACGGCTTGTCCCGGAAACAAGCGGCGCGAGGTCTCGGCATGGCGTTCCGCAACCCCGTTTACGTACTCGCTCAGGCTCAAACCCAAGCGCGTCATGTTGAGGTATTCCGCGCCCGCCAAGCGCCGCAGCATGGCCACGTCGGCATAGCCGTCAAGCATCCGGGCGACCAGTTCGTAGGAGAATTTATCGTGGCCGGCTTCCACCGGCGTGTGCGTGGTGAATACGCACAGATCGCGCACGCGCGGGACATCGCACGCGGGCTCGTCGGCGCGCAGGCTCTCGGGCGGATGTAAGAAGCGGCGCATCAACTCGAGCGTCAGCAGCGCCGAATGTCCTTCGTTCAAGTGATATTTGCGGATGCTGAAGCCCAATGCCTGCAACATGCGATAGCCACCCAGACCGAGCACGATCTCCTGCTTCAAGCGGTAGGTCTGATCGCCGCCGTAGAGATGGTGCGTGATCAAGCGGTCTTCCGGCGCGTTCAAGGGCAGATCGGTGTCCAGCAGCAGCACCGGCACGCTGCCGCCCAGCGGGCTCTTGAGTACGAACAGCCAGGCGCTCACCCAGACATGACGGCCCTCGATCGGGACCGAGATGCCGGCCTGCATACGCGTGGCGAAGCGCTCGGGTTCCCAGGGCTCGGGTTGTTCGGTTTGTCCTCCTTGTGTGTCGAGGGTCTGACGGAAGTAACCCGCGCGGCTCGCCAGCGTGACGCCGACCATCGGCAGCTGCAAATCCGCCGCTGAGCGCAGCGTGTCGCCGGCCAGTACGCCCAGGCCGCCACTGTAAGTCGGGATGTCGGGGCGCAATGCGATTTCCATCGAGAAATACGCGATGCGCGGTTCGCGGGCAAATGCTTCGATCGAGTCCATGTTCAGCCGCGATAGTAGGCACCCACGGGCTGGGGCAATTGATCTTGATCAAAGCGCCCTAGTCGATGCGGCAGTACGGTTTGGCTTGTGTCAGGAGGCGAGCGATGGAGACAATTTTTGAGATTGTGCGCGTGCTGGATGATCGTAGTTTGGTCAACTCGGAGTCGTATCAGTGCGATTACTCAATACCCCACGGTGACGTGCTGGTGCCCGGCTACTATGTAGTCACGTGGGATTCTCCGGAAGCGCTGATGAGCTATGACACGAACGCACGCTTTTTCGGCCCTTGCGGTTCGCGTGCGGAAGCCGAGGCGTTTGTCGAACGCGCCAATGGCGCGTCGCCAACATTGCACTGATCTCAATCTGGTAAGGATTGACTCAGATCAAAGAGCTGGGCGCACAGAGTTTGTAGATTGATAGGGGCAGCATGATGTGTGGCAGCCGTTTAGGAAATCAAGGAGATAGCTATGGCAAATTTGGTTCGTTGGGATCCGTTTAGCGAGTTTGGGCGCCTGGGCGCGTGGGACGATTCGATGGAGAATTTGATGCGCCGGATGTGGCGGCCGATGCGCGTGAAGGGCGCGGAAGCGCTCGATATCGCCATCGATGTGTCTGAGAATGACGCTTCGTATACCGTCAAGGCGGAAGTGCCGGGCGTGAAGAAGGAAGACATCAACGTCTCCATCGACGGCAATCAAGTCGCCATTACCGCCGAGGTCAAGAAGGAGCATGAAGAGAAGAAGGGCGAGAAGGTGCTGCGCAGCGAGCGCTACTACGGCAGCATGTATCGAAGCTTCTCCTTGCCGATGGATGTCGATCAGGCCAAGGCCGAAGCGAAGTACAACAACGGCGTGCTCGAATTAACTTTGCCGAAAAAGGCTGGCACGGCGGCAAAGAAACTCGAAGTGCATTAGCGAACGTTTGAGGACATCCCACCTGGCCGTGATGACGGGCAGGTGGGCGTTCGTTTGAGATGTGCTGCGAGCAGAAACCCGGACGTCGAGCGACGCCGGGATCGCGCCAAGGTGCGCTAACTCGGCAACGTTCAATAGAGGATCACCTATCGATCTCGATGACGAAGGTTCATGCCGATCACTTCAAGCGCGAGGCCTGCCACGATCAAGAAAATAGCGAGCCAACCGTTCTGTGGCGCTAACAACAAAAGCGCGGCGCCGGCCGCCGCCAGCGCCAGCGCAATGCTACGTCTGATACGAACGTTACGGATCATGGCTTAACACCCTCTTCGATCGACGGCGGTCACTCTAACGCGGCAAGTAAATCCACCGTTTGATCCACGTCAAGCAACGCCGGCACCGGTGCTCATATTCTTGTTCCGATCTGACGCGCAGACTATTCGCGTGCACTCATGGATGTAAGTATGGGTGCCTACGGTGGAACAGATACCTAGGACAGGATAAATATAAGAGTGATAACAAATAAGACTATTGGGTGAGAGCTATGACCGGTATAGCGGTATCTCGCGCCAGATGAGGCCACTCGCCGCGTTGAATGCGGACGCCTTGTACCGCCGCTGCGATTTCGGTGACTTGGTCTTTCAGACGACCGCGGAACTCGAAGATCTCCCCGGCATCGTCGGCCAGCCGCGTGCCATGAGTGCGGTTGAGTTTGGCGTCGGGATGCGTAGTCCAGGCTATAACCTGTTCGTGCTGGGCCCGCCCGGGTCCGGCAAGCACAGCCTGCTGCGCAGCTATCTCGAGTCGCGCGCGGCGCAAGAGCAGCGCCCGCTCGACTGGTGCTACGTGAACAACTTCATCGAACATCACAAGCCGCGCGCCCTGAGTTTGCCCTCCGGCCGCGGCGCTCAGTTGAAGCGCGACATGCAACAGTTCGTCGAGGAACTGCGTGCGAGCATTCCGGCCGCGTTCGATAGCGATGAGTACCGCGCCAAAGTGGAGCAGATCGATAGCGAATTCGGCGAGCAGGAGACGCACGCGCTCGAAGAGATCGGCCAAGACGCCGCCAAGGACGGCATCGCTCTGCTGCGCACACCTTCGGGGTTCTCCTTTGCGCCCATGAAGGGTAACGAAGTAACGACGCCGGAGGAATACCAGCAACTGCCGCAGGCGCAGCGTGAGCACATCGAAAGCACGATCTTGACCTTGCAGCAGCGCCTCGAGAAAGTCATCCGGCAGGCGCACCGCTGGCGCAAGGAACGGCGCGACCGCATGCGCGGCTTGAATCGTGAAGTGACGCAGTTCGCCGTGGGCCATGTGGCCGAAGAGCTAAAGGAGCGTTACCAAGGCTTGCCTGATGTGCGCGCTTATCTCGATGCTGTAGAAGAAGACGTCATCGAGCACGCCGACGACTTCCGCCGGTCCACGGAATCGCCACCCGCGATGATGGGCATGATGGCCGCCGAGCCGCCGAACTTCCGGCGCTACGAAATCAACTTGCTGGTCGAACATGGGCAAACCGCGGGCGCCCCGGTGCGGCAGGACGATCATCCGACGTATCAAAATCTGATCGGCCGTGTCGAACACTTGTCGCAGTTCGGTGCGTTGATCACCGATTTCACCCTGATCAAACCCGGGTCACTGCATCTTGCCAACGGCGGCTATCTGCTCATCGATGTACACAAACTGTTCACACAGCCTTACGCGTGGGAGGGACTCAAGCGCGCGCTGCTGCAAGGCGCGATCGCGGTCGAATCGCTCGGGCAGATGTACAGCCTTATTAGCACGGTTTCACTCGAGCCGGAGCCCATTCCACTCAACCTAAAGGTCGTCTTGTTCGGTGATCGCTACGCTTACTACTTACTGAGCGCTTACGATCCCGACTTCAGCAAGCTGTTCAAAGTTGCCGCGGACTTCGAGGACGAGGTGGCCCGCACCGCCGATCACAGCGCACAGTACGCGCGCCTGATTGCCACGGTCGCGCGCAAGGAATCGCTTAAACCCATCGAGCGCAGCGCGGTGATGCGCATCATCGAATGGTGCTCACGCATGGCCGGAGATGCGGAGAAACTCTCGACGCACTTGCAAGGACTAGTCGACTTATTGCGCGAAGCGGATCATTGGGCCAGCAGCGCAAGCCGCGCCATCATCGAACTGGCGGACGTCGAGCGCGCCATCGATACGCAAATCTATCGGCTCGACCGCCTGCGCGAGCGTTCGCATGAGGCAATTTTGCGCGGCATCGTCATGATCGACACCGAGGGCGCAAAGCACGGTCAGGTCAATGGGCTTTCGGTGATCATGCTTGGCGGGTTTGCCTTCGCGCATCCGACGCGCATCACCGCGACCACGCGCCTGGGCGACGGCGAAGTGATCGACATTCAGCGCGAGATCGCGCTCGGCGGCGCATTACACTCCAAAGGCGTGCTCACCCTGTCGGCATTCTTGGCGACGCGCTACTCGCCGCAGCGGCCGTTGCCGTTGGCGGCCACGCTGACGTTCGAACAGACCTACGGCCACGTCGAAGGCGACAGCGCTTCGCTGGCGGAGTTGTGCGCGATTCTCTCATCATTAGCATCTGCGCCCATTAAGCAATCGTTCGCGGTGACCGGGTCCGTCAACCAATGGGGCGAGGTGCAAGCGATCGGCGCGGTGAATGAAAAGATCGAGGGCTTCTTTGACATCTGCAACAAACGCGGTCTGACGGGCTTGCAAGGGGTACTGATCCCGCGCGCCAATGTCACTCACTTGATGCTGCGCGCCGACGTAGTGGCGGCGGTCGAGGCCAAGCGGTTCCACGTGTATGCGGTCGGGAGCGTCGACGAAGCAATGGAGCTGCTCACCGGCATCGAGGCCGGTGAGCCGAGCGCGGCGGGCGTCACGCCAGGTAACAGCGTGAACGGCCGAGTGAATCGGCGCCTGCAAGACTTCGTCGCGCTGCGTCAGCGGTTCGCGCGCATGGAAGGGCGCGCACGCGCAAAGAAGAGCGCCGGTGGCCACGCTTAGCGCGAGTGCCATCAAGCACGTCTTGATAGCGCTGAACGCCGCGCAGGAAGCACAGCGTTCGCTCGATGCGGCGCTGGCTATCGCGCAAAGTCTTGGCGCCGAGCTTTCCGGTTTGTTCGTCGAGGATGTCAATCTCCTGCGCCTGGCGCAACTGCCGTTTGCACGTGAAACCGATGTGTCGACCGCCGCGTCACGGCCGATCGAAAGCGCTCAGATCAAACGCACGCTGCAGCAGCAGGCGGCGCAGCTCGAGCGCAGTTTGGGGGAAGCCGCGCAGCGCTTGCAGGTGAACTGGTCTTTTCAGGTCGTGCAAGGCGAATTGCTGGCGGCAGCGCTTTCCCGCCAGGCAGATTTGATGGTGCTGGGCAGTGGCCTTGGCTCGCGCACATTGCGATTGCCGGAAAAAGGGGCCACAGCGGCTCGCGGTTCGGTGCTCGCGCCCTGGGATGCTTCGCCGGCGGGCGAGCGTGCGCTGGCCGTCGCGGCGGCGCTCGCGCTACATCAAGGCCGGGAACTGATCATTCTCGTCCCTGCCGCCGGCCATGCCGACTTCGTGCGCGGCCGCGCAGAGGCGCAGCACTGCCTGCGGCAACGCTCCGGCCCCGTGCGCTATGTGCAACGCGAGCGGGCCGACGCCGACACGATGGCGCGGCTCGTGCGTGAGCTGGGCGCGGGATGTCTAGTCATCGCGCATGGGACTCAGACCGCGCCCGAGGAAACAGTAGCGCGGCTGCTCGCCCGCATCGATTGCCCGCTCATTGTTTCCAAGGACGGCGAATCCCTGGAGCGTTGACCAGAATCAAAGCCAAACGAAGTTGCGCGCGGCATCATGTGGCGGTGGGGCAGAAGAGATGGCGATGGACAAGATTTTGATTCCGTTCGATGGTTCGGTAAGCGCGGTGCATGCGGCACAGTTTGTCGTGAAGCGCGCGCTGAACGGCCAGCGTGTGCAAGTCGAGTTGCTCAACGTGCAGATCCCGTTGCGCTCGAATGCAGCGCCTGCCGCTAGTGCCGACGAGATCCGGCGCGCACAAGAAGCTGAAGGCGAGCGTGTATTGCAGCCGGCGCGAGACATACTGACCCATGCGGGGCTTCATTGCCGCGTTCATGTTCTGATCGGTGAACCTGAAGCATGCATCGGCCGCTGCGCTCAGGAGCAAGGCGTGAGCGAGATCGTCATGGGCACGCGCGGCATGGGAGCAGTCGTGAGCCTCGTGCTCGGCTCAGTAGCGACGAAAGTCGTGCACCTAGTGGACATCCCGGTGACGTTAGTGAAGTAGAGCGCGAATCGCGCGCGTCGGGCGTTGCTATCAACACTGCCTAACGAGTGCAAGTTGACAACGATGGCGCAAGCGCCGAGGTCCATGACGTTGCAACAGCAGGAGCGCATGATCTCGGCACTCTTGCACGCCATTCCCGCAAGCGAAGCGAACGCAGTGCCGCGCTTGTTGCAAACGCACATCTCTTACGTCGTGCTAACCGGGCGCTATGCCTACAAAATCAAGAAGGCCGTCAACCTCGGTTTTCTCGACTTCACCGATTTGCAGACACGCCGCTTCCTATGCCATGAAGAGCTACGCCTGAATCGGCGTTGCGCGCCGGCGCTGTACCAGGCAGTGGTGCCGATCACCGGCAGCGTCGACCAGCCGTGCTTGGCCGGCCGCGGTATGGCGATCGAATACGCTTTGCAGATGGTCGAGTTTCCTCAACGGGCGCTGGCAACGAACCTGTTGCGCAGCGGGGAACTCACGGCGCAGGACATCGATCAGCTTGCCGACCATATCGCCGCGTGTCACCGGCAAGCCGAGACCGCTGGACCGGCTACGGACTACGGCTCACAGCGAGCGGTGGAGCAGCCAGCACTGCAGAACTTCGAACACATCGCTGCGCTCGCCGGCCCCCTCGCCCAACTCGATACTCTGGAGCGCTGGACGCGCGAGCGGCTCACTGAGCAGGAGGGCTTACTCGCGGCGCGCAAGCGCCAGGGCTTCGTGCGCGAGGGGCACGGCGATTTGCACCTAGGTAACATCGTCCGCTATGGAGGTGAACTGCGGGCATTCGACTGCATCGAGTTCGATCCGGCGTTGCGCTGGCTGGATGTGATGAGCGACATCGCATTCTTGGCGATGGATTTGGACTACCGCAAGCGCGAGGATTTGAGTGCGCGCTTCGTCAATCGCTATCTCGAGATCACGGGTGACTACGGCGGCGTGCCGCTGCTGGACTTCTTCCAAGTCTATCGAGCCGTGGTGCGCGCAAAGGTGGCGCTGATTGCGTCCAAGCAGAGCGACGCCGATACGCGCTCGCACGACTTCGATGCGCACATCGCTTTGGCGTTGCGCTATGCGCAGCCACGCAAAGCGGCACTGATAGTGACGCACGGATTTTCTGGAAGCGGCAAGACGACGTTGTCGCAAGGTTTGGTTGAGTTGGTGGGGGCAATCCGTATTCGATCTGATCTGGAGCGCAAACGCCGCTTCGGCCTGGACGCTTTGGCGCGCACAGGTTCGGCGCTGGGGGCTGGGCTGTACTCAGAGCAAGCAAGTGCGGACACTTACCAACACTTGCGCGATGGGGCGAAGATGCTGCTGGAAGCCGGCCGCACCGTCATCGTCGATGCGGCGTTTCTGCGGCGCGAGGCGCGCGACTCTTTCAGGGCGCTCGCGCAAGCGTTGGCCGTGCCGTTCGCCATTGTGGATTTCACCGCGCCGGTGGCGGAACTGCGCCGGCGCGTCGTCTCCCGAGCGCAAGCCGCTGTCGATGCCTCGGAGGCAGATGTCGGTGTGCTCGAACATCAACTCAAGACGCACGATCCACTGGCTGAGCAGGAGTTGCCGTTTTCCTTTTCGGTGGATGCGTCGAGCGCCGGCGCGGCGCCAAGCACAGCCGCGCTTTGGCGGCCGTTGTTGGAGCGCCTATTCGAAGCGGCCGGTCACGCTTGACTACTGCCGCAACCAACGCCGTTGAGCGATCGACTTGCGCAGGTTGCGCAGGTTATCAATGCGGCGGGTGTGCGCTTGGGTCAGCGCGATCAACATCAATTCGGCGCACGCGGCCGCATCGCCCAAGGCGCTGTGCCGACGCGCTGGGGTGATACCGAAACGCAGGAGCCAGTCGTCCAGCTGAGTGGCGCCCTCGTCGGGAAATAGCGCAGGCATCAGATCGGCAAGGTCCAGCCACGGTCCGGCGCTGGCACAACCCAAATGTTGTTGCAGCGCGGCGTCGATGAAGCGGCGGTCGAAGTCGGCACGAAAGGCGACCAGCGGATGTTTTTGCGCAAATTCGAGGAAGCGCAGCAGCGCGCTAACCGGCGGTTCGCCGTCCAACTGCTCGCTGCCGCTGATGCCGTGAATGACGATGTTCTCGTTAGCGCTCGGCGCGCATTGTTGCAGCACGCAGTCGAAGATGTCGCTTAGTTGCACACAGCCATGTTGGACCGCGACCGCTGCGATGGATAGCAAGCGGTCTTTGTGCAGATTCAACCCGGAGGTCTCGGTGTCGAGGATGATGAAGCGGGCATCGCGCAGCGATGTATCGGCGGCAGGCGCCGCTAGCGCATGCCACCGCTGCAAGCGCTGCGCGTCTGCGTTGGGAAGACTCGGGTCACGGCCGACGAAGCGGCGCAGCCACCTCACAGTTGGTAGTCGAGCGCTAGGCGCGTTTGCAGTGACTTCGCCAGGCGCAACGCTTCCTTCAGCACGCGCCGCTCCAAATCGTTGAGCGCGGCCGGTGCGATGCGGTTCGGTGCTTCGCTGGGATGCAGTTGCTGATGCTTGAGGCGCAATACCTGCAAGTAATAGAAGGCATCGACTAACGCCGCGATTTCCGCGTCCGGCATGCGCTGCGCTCGTCCGGCCAAGCGTAGCCGGTCGGCGCTGCAAGTCTCTGTCACGCGCTGCGCCAGCGCCATGATGCGTGCCGCGTCGACGAAGATACGGATGCCGCCGGCTTTAAGGTCGATGGTGCCGGGATGATCCTTGTCGTCGGTAACGAAGTCACGCAGTAAACCGAGCGGCGGCGCCGACTCCAAGGCATTCACCGCCATCTGCCGCAGGAATAGGGTGCGCGAGGCCGCCAGCTCGGTGACCGCTGCGCGCAACTCCGTGCCCAGGTGATAGGTCCCGGCGAGCGGCCGCAGATCGAAGAAGATTGCGGCGTTCAGCAGCGCTTGCGGTGTTGGGCTGTGCACCCAGTCGACGAAATGTGTCAGCCATTCTGAACGGGTCAGGCACCACGCGGGATTGCTGGCCATAATGCCCCCCTTGCATAGAGGGAAGCCGCAGCGGTCCAGCGTTTCGTTGACAGTGCGTGCGAACGCAAGCAAACGCTGCCGCTGATCCTCAGCTTTTGCGGCCTCGGTCGTCTCGAAGACGATGGCATTGTCCTGATCGCTCGCCAGCGTCTGCTCGTGGCGGCCTTCGCTGCCGAGGGCGAGCCAACAGTAGGCGACGTCGCCAATCGGGTGCTGCTCGGCGGCAAGCGCGATGGCGCGTTGCGCGACGCGATCGTTGAGTGAGGAAATGAGGCGCGTCAACTGCTCGCCCGCCACCCCTTGGGCTAGCATGCGCTCGATCAAGCGGCGGATGCCGCCCGCGGCCGCTTGCAGGCCTTCGGGATTCGCCGCGGCGGAAATGGCACGGCCGATGTGATGCAGTCCGCTGCGCTGCAGGCCGAACAAATCGCGCTCGGAGACGATACCGACCAGACGCTCGTCGTCTTGCACGGGAATATGGCGTATGCCGTGGCGCGTCATGGCCAGCGCCGCTTCGTAGCCGGTCTGGTCGGCGCGCAGCGTCACCGGCTCGCGCGTCATGACATCCGCTATTGGCGCATTGAGCTCGGCGCGAGCCAACGTGATGCGGCTGATGACGTCGCGCTCGGTAAGAATGCCTATCGGGCGCTGCTCTTGAGTAATGAGCATTGAGCCGACTTTGCGTTGCGTCATCTGACGCAGCACGTCACCGATCGAGGTATCGGGGCCGCAGGTTAAAGCGTCACGCGTCATGACTTCGCGCAGCGGTGCATTTAGTGTTTGCTGCAGCGCCACGACTTGCGCGAATTCGCCTTGGCAGTCGCGTTCGGTCTGTTCGAGCAGGCTGCCGAGGTGGTCGGTACAGAAGCGCCGAAAAACGGCATTGTCCTCGAAGCAGCGTATGAAGTCGGTGTGCGGCAGCAGGTAGCAAAAACTATCTTCGACCGCGCGGTAGGTGTTACGGCTTGCGCGCTGCGCTAACAGGGCGCTGATCGGGAACATCTCTCCCGGCCCCAGCGAGCGTATCGACTCGGGACCGGAGAGGCTGGCGCGCCGGCTTTCGATGCGGCCACGCTGCACGATAAATAGGCTGCTTGGCGTGCCGGCCGCTGGATCGAGCGCCGTCGACCCTTTAGCGAAGTAGGTTAGTTTGAGCGACGCCGCGATTTGGCGCGTTGCCGTCGCGGACATGGCCCCGAAAGGGAGGTGGCCGCGCAGGAAACCATCAGCGGCCGCAACCAGCATGCTTTTCTCTGCGTCGTTCATCGCGCGACTTTAGGCTGATAAGCGGCCTACCCGCAAGCGCAAGATCGTGCGGGACGGTTGCGCAGCGCCGTTTGATGTAGGTCAAGGACCCGTCTGCGGCGGACGAGTACGCTGGTTAGCAAGATCAAACCCAACCCACTCAAAGGATCTTCTCATGAAAGCAGCGCGACCTGCCGGGTTCCACAAACGCCGCCGAACGCAAACGTGGACCGACATTGAACACGACGCCTATCGCGGGGGCGCGAAACTGCCTGAACCTACCCTTTGCCCCGATTGCAGCGCGGTCTATCACAAGGGCCGCTGGCAATGGGCCGCAGCGCCGGAGGGCGCGCACAAAACGCGCTGTCCGGCTTGCCTACGTATTCACCACGATTTTCCCGCCGGGTACGTTACGCTCAGCGGCAAGTTCCTCGAGCAGCACCGAGAGGAGATCATGCATCTGCTTAAGAACGAGGAGTCGCGGGAAAAGGCGGAGCATCCGCTGCAACGCATCATGAAGATCGAAGATGAAGGCAAGGATGTGCAGGTGACTACGACCGATAACCATCTGGCGCGGGCGATGGGCGAGGCCCTGCATCGAGCATACCAGGGCGAACTGCAAATCAACTACAACCGCGAAGACGATCTGGTGCGCGTGTCTTGGTCGCGCGGCACTTAAGAGCGCTCTAAGTAGTGTTCGATGCATGAGATGTTCGCTTCCCGCGCAGCCGCCGGCGCAGCGTTGGCGGAGCGGCTGTCGTCATACCGCGACAGGAATCCGCTGATACTGGCGATCCCGCGCGGGGCGGTGCCGATGGGCGCCATCCTGGCCGAGCGCTTGCATGGGCAACTCGATGTCGTGCTAGTGCGCAAACTGCGCGCGCCAGGTAGTGCCGAACTGGCGATCGGTGCGATCGATGAGACCGGGTGGACTTACCTTTCGCCGACCGCCGCCACCGTCGGGGCGAGCGACGCCTATATCGCGGAAGAGAAGGCGGCGCAGTTGGCCATCTTGCGCAAGCGTAGAGCGGAATACACGCCGCAACGGCCACCGATCGATGCGTGGGGACGCGTCGTGATCGTCGTCGACGATGGCTTGGCGACCGGCGCGACGATGATCGCGGCGCTGCATGTGGCACGCGCGAAGGAACCGGCGCGGCTGATCTGTGCCGTTCCGGTCGCTGCTCCGGATAGCGTTGAACGTGTGCGGCCCTTTGCCGATGAACTCGTCTGTTTGTACACGCCTGAAGACTTCTATGCCGTCGGTCAGTTCTACCAGGATTTCCGCCAGGTCGACGATCGCGAGGTGGTTGCCCTACTAGCCAAACAGACCAGAGGTGAGTCGAGCGGGTATGAGGGAGGTTCATCAACCACCGCGGCTGATCTCCGATAGATTGACGCACTCATGCGGCCCACGCGCATAGCCAAACTCAAGAAGCAGCTCAAGGTTCCGGCGTGGTTCGATGATGGGCAAGCCGGTCAACCCTTCGACTGGCAGCGGCTACGCGGCGAGTTGGGTGCGCAGGCGAATGGGGCGTTCAACATTGCCTATCAAGCGGTGGATCGCCATGCGCAAAGTGAACGCGCCCAGCACATTGCCCTGCATTGGCTCGGACGCTTTGGTTCAGAGAAGACGTTCACCTATGCGCAACTCGCCGCGCAGACGAACCGCTGCGCCAATGCATTGCGCACATTGAGGGTCGGTAAAGGCGACCGTGTTTTCGTGCTGGCCGCGCGCCTCCCCGAGCTCTACATTGCCGTGCTCGGCGCGCTCAAGATCGGCGCAGTGGTTTCGCCGCTGTTTTCCGCGTTCGGCCCTGAGCCCATTGCAACGCGCATCAATTTGGGTCAGGGCAAAGTCTTGATCACCACCGCATCCTTGTATCAACGCAAGGTGGAGAAAGTGCGGCCAACGCTCGCTTCGCTCGCGCATGTGCTTCTGATCGGCGACGGCGGGCAATCCAGCAACGTCGCTGGCACACATGACTTTAGCGCGCTGCTGGCGCAAGCGTCGGAGCAGTGCGTAATCGAGCCGACCCGCACCGAAGATCTGGCGCTGCTGCACTTCACCAGCGGTACGACGGGCACGCCCAAAGGTGCGATGCACGTGCACGGCGCGGCGTTGATGCACTACATGACCGGAAAGTATGCGCTCGACTTGCACGCGCACGACATATTCTGGTGCACGGCCGATCCAGGTTGGGTGACAGGCACTTCTTACGGCATCATCGCGCCGCTGCTGCATGGAGTGACCAGCATCGTCGATGAAGCAGAGTTCGATGCCGAGCGCTGGTATCGCATCTTGCAGGATCAACGCGTGAGTGTTTGGTACACGGCGCCGACCGCGGTCCGTATGCTGATGAAGGCCGGCGACGCGTTGTCCAAGAAATACCGCTTCGATGCCTTGCGCTTCGTGGCCAGTGTCGGTGAGCCGCTCAATCCCGAGGCGGTGTGGTGGGGCCAGGAGGTACTGGGCCTACCGATTCACGACAACTGGTGGCAGACCGAAACCGGCGGCATCATGATCGCCAACTTTCCGGCGATGGACATCAAACCCGGTTCAATGGGTAAGCCGCTGCCGGGGGTGCAAGCATGCATCGTTCGGCGCCAGAACGAAGGCGGCATGGAGATCGTCGAGCAAGCCGATGTCGAAGGTGAACTGGCGCTGCGAAGCGGCTGGCCGTCGATGTTTCGCGGCTACCTCAATCAAGAAGAGCGTTACCGGACGTGCTTCGCTGGCGATCTTTATTTGACCGGTGATTTGGCGCGGCGCGATGCCGACGGCTACTACTGGTTCGTTGGCCGTGCCGATGACGTGATCAAGTCGGCTGGGCACTTGATCGGTCCGTTTGAGGTCGAAAGCGCGCTGATGGAGCACGCCGCGGTGGCGGAAGCCGGCGTCATCGGCAAGC
>CAZAWU010000106.1:11345-13657 GCA_964488915.1 uncultured Burkholderiales bacterium | reverse complement strand
ACGCCGGGCAGCGCGCGCGCTTTGGAGGTGTCGATCGACTTGATGCGCGCGTGCGCGTGCGGGCTGCGCAGCACTTTGCCGACGAGCATATTCGCCAGGTACAGATCCGCGCCAAACTTGGCGCGTCCGGTGACCTTATCGACACCGTCCGGGCGTGGTGGCCGCGTGCCGACAATCTTGAATTGGGATTGCTCCAGGCTGGTGGTCGTCATGTCGTTCATGCTCAGGCCCTCCTCATGTCGGCGGCGGCGTCCATGACCGCGCGCACAATTTTGTCGTAACCGGTACAGCGGCACAGATTGCCCGCCAGCCAATATCTGACTTCGGATTCATTCGGATTCGGATTGCGTTCCAGCAGCGACTTGGCCGCGATCAGAATCCCCGGCGTGCAGATGCCGCATTGCAGCGCCGCGTGCTCGATGAATTTCTTCTGCAGCGGGTGCAGCTCATCGCCCTTGGCCATGCCTTCGATGGTCTCGACCTTGTGTCCGCCAACTTCCGCGCCGAGCACGAGACAACCGCACACCAAGCGCCCATCCAAAAGCACGCTGCACGCGCCACAGTCTCCCGTGCCACAACCTTCCTTGGTGCCGGTAAGCTGCAACTCGTCGCGCAGCACGTCGAGCAGGGTTTGCTCGGGCGCGCAAAGAAACTCGACCGGTTCGCCATTGACCGTCGTGCTCACATGTTTCTTAGCCATGCGCGCCTCCGGTCGCTTTGCCTGTTGCCCGCTCCAACGCTTTAGTCGCGGCGCGGCGTGCCAGCACGCCGGCCACTTTGATGCGGTAGTCGACGGTGCCGCGCTTGTCGTCGATCGGTTTGCAGGCGGCGCTGGCAGCAGTAGCCAAAGCGGCGAGCGCTTTATCGTCGACGCGCGTGCCAATCAATGCTTTGGCGCCCGCTTCCACCAGCAGCGGCGTCGGCGCGACGGCACCAAGGCCCACGCGCGCCTGCGTACACACGCCTGCCTCATCGAGCCGTAATGCGACGCCGCAGCCCACCACGGCAATATCCATTTCCGTGCGGGGAATCAAGCGCAGATATGCATCACCCGATCGCGCCGGCGGCTTCGGCAGGCGAAACGCCAGCACGAATTCGTCGCGCGCCAGCGACGTGCGCCCAGGCCCCGTGACGATCTGCTCCACCGGCGCTTCGCGTGTGCCCTTCGGACCGATGATTTCGCACACCGCGCCCGCGGCGATCAGCGCCGGCACGCTATCGGCTGCCGGCGAGGCGTTGCACAAATTGCCGCCGAGCGAGGCACGGCCTTGAATCTGTGTCGAGCCGATGAGCTTCAGCGCTTCCACCACGCCCGGCCACGCTGCTTTGAGCTGCGCGTTTTCGCCCAGCTCCGCGCACGGCGTTGCGGCGCCGATGCGGAAACCGTTCGCATCCGCGGTGATCCCGCGCATGTTTGGAATATTTTTTAGGTCAATGACGATTTGTGGTTCGACCATGCCAGTGCGCATCTTGACGAGCAAATCGGTTCCGCCTGCGAGCACGTAAGCGCCGCCGGCGCCTGCCAGCATGTCGATAGCCTCTTTGGTTGAACCCGGGGATCGATAGTCCACGGTTAGTATCCTCCTGTAATGGTCCTTGGCGTGCGCAAGGCGCTGCCCTGCGCCACTGCGGCCTATTATCCTCCAATCTTCCGGCTTCCGGCGGATCGACGCAGACGCGGGCATACAAAAGGCCCGCTTGCGCTGGCAAGCGGGCCTGGCCGGATCGCTACGACTTCTAGTGCAGTACTTCGCTCTTAACGGCACAAAAGATGGCGAGAAATCAAGCCAACCTGCGTTGCAAATCTCGCGAGGTGTTCAACCTCGCTGCGATTTGCGCCTGGTTTGGCTTGATTTTCGCCACTTTTGCTGCACTAGACGACTGCGCGAGATCCAAATATAAATGCCATAAAGAACGAAGCGCTACACTAGCGTATCTGCTGCGTAACTACCCCGGTGTTGACGTGGTTGGGCAAAACTGAACCGATCTTGCAGATGAATTCGCGCACACAGATGCCGAACTGGCTGTCGGGATGCTGGGCCACGGGTCCATAGTAGCTCGCCCAGTTGCCCGAAAAC
This sequence comes from uncultured Burkholderiales bacterium, assembly GCA_964488915.1. Lineage (GTDB taxonomy): Bacteria > Pseudomonadota > Gammaproteobacteria > Burkholderiales > JALYOK01 > CADEHE01. The sequence goes on along the minus strand of CAZAWU010000106.1, from coordinate 11,579 downwards.
GGCAGCGACTCCACGCTCGGCGCATGCGGGGCGCACGTGGTTTTCATGGTGAAGCCGGTGATCGCCGGCTTCAGCCAGCCGCCTTGATTGGCACTGAGCGAACATACCGCTGCCAACGTCTGGTTCTGCTCACAGTTCGCGCCTACTTGCGCGCCGGCAACGTTAAGCGGGCCGGACATCGTGCCATACGCGTTGAGGCAGCCCAGCGTCATGACGCCGCGCGCGGCGCGGCCG
>CAZAWU010000106.1:0-11245 GCA_964488915.1 uncultured Burkholderiales bacterium | reverse complement strand
ACGGTTTGGATGTACGGGTCGATGGTAAACGCGTCGTCCAGTTTGATGAGCGCGATATCGTGCTTGCCGATATCCGCGCTCGGGTTGTACTGCGGGTGGATGTAAACGCCCGGGTTGGGGCGCTGACCGACTTCCGCTGGGCCGCGCGTTGCCGCATAGAGCACGCCGGTGTAGGGATCGGTACGCTGGTAAGTGATGGTGTTCGACGACAATCCTTGCGGCACGCAGTGCGCGGCGGTCAACACCCAGCGCGGCTCGATCAGTACACCGCCGCAACCGGCGCCCGGATTGCGTACGACCCACGGATATTTGTAGTCGGGTTCGAACGTGCCGGCGACCACGTTCGACTGCCCGTTGGTCACTTGCTTGACGAGCTGTGCGGCGGCCTCGCCGGACATCGCCGTGGCCCACGTCAGCGCCACCCAGAGCGAGCAAATCGATCCGTTGCGGTGCATGTTTCTCTCCTTACGTTGCCACCAGGTGGGCATGGACTTGTTTGGGCCGGGGATCGCGCCGGGTGTTTGCTTGGCGATCTTGCTCATCGGTATGGCTTGCGCTTGGCGCCGCTACCAGTGCGAAATTGCCGAACCGCAGGTGCATAGTGCGGCCGCGAGCGAGCGACCCACCAAGCGCCTTGAACGCGGCAGGGCGAAACGTGCACAATGCGCGCTCACCCAAACGCGGAGCCGCAACCGTGAAAATTCAAGCCTTGGGTCACGTGGTACTGAAAGTACGCAACTTGGAGCGCGCCCTGCATTTCTACCAAAACGTGCTGGGCCTGCGCCTGGTCGCACGCAAGGCGATCCGCGGCACACCCATGGCGTTCTTCGCGATCGGTGACATCCATCATGACCTCGCTCTGATGCAGGTGGGCGAAAAAGCGCCCGCCGCACCGGCGACCGGCACCGGGCTGGCTCACGTTGCACTCAAGCTCGGCAATAGCTTGGAGGAACTACGCGCCGCACGCGCTCATTTGCTCGCGCACGGGGTGCAGATCGACCGCACCATCGAGCATCAGGTTTCACAATCGCTTTACGTGCGCGATCCGGACGAGAACGTGATCGAACTTTACGTCGATGCCGATCCGCGCATTTGGCGCAGCGACGCATCGAGCGTCGCTTACAGCGAGCCGCTTAACCTGTAGACAACTACCGAGGAGGAATCTATGTCCAACAAGCACAAACTCATCGCCGTTGCAGCGCTGCTAGCCACCACGCAAATTCCCCTGCCGGCGCTGGCGCAGGACGCCAACACGGCCTTCGTGCCGATTCTGCAGCAAAGCATGAAGGAGAAGCGCGGCATCATCGTGTTCCTGAACGGCGAAACCGTCTCCGGCGCCGTGGTGAACATCGAGGGCACGCAGTGGGTCGAGCTCCGCAGTCAGCAATACAGCCGCATCATCGTACGCATGGACCGCATCAACGCCGTTGCAGTGCCGTGATCGCACAGCGGCGGCCAGCAGCGCCGCGCTAGGCTTCGCGCGGCCGTTGCTCAGCGAAGCGAGCGCGCGCGCTGGCGCCCAACAGCCCGACGAGCCCCGCCGCCATCAGCAGGCCGCTGGCCGGTTCGGGGATTTCGTTACCGTGCACGACAACGGAGTAGTTGTTGGTCGAGACGTTGTCGTTGCTGGCATCGAGCGCGCCGCCGTTGAAATCGCGGATCTGGAAATCCTCGTTGATTTGGCAGGTTGCGCCGCAACTGCGCACACCGACGAATAGAAAGCCATCGCTATCTTGCAGCCGCACCGAGGCCAGGTTCACCGCCGCGCCCGCGATGAGCTCCCGATCGACAAACAGTTTCGATGCGCTGATGCCGTCGCCGAAGCTCAGCGTGACGAAATCCGCGCTGTCCCAAGTCTTCGATCCGAACGTAGCGGTCGCCGAGACGACGTTGTAACCGTAGACGTCGTGCGCGAACACGAAGGTGTCGGTTGGATCGCCCGCTGCCGCGAAACTGGGCGGCCCAGCGCTGGTGTCGACGCTTAAGGTGAGCGAATAAGTGAAATCCGCTGGCGCCACGCCGAACACGGTGTCGGTGCCAGAAACGAAGTCTGCACGCGTGATGTCGGTCGAAATCACTACGTCAAGCAGTGCGGCCGACGTCGAGCCGGCCATTGCCAAGCACGCCGCTAGCGCCGCGGCGGCACACCCGAAAACACGACTCTTACCCATGATGTTCTCCCTTTTTGCAAGTTCGGTCCTTGCTCCTCACTTTAGCGAGAGCGCGGGGACTTTCTTGCGAAAAAGGAACAGAAGAGTGTGTGCGAAATTGCCTTCGTTGCCGGCTCGCCGGAACGTACCCGAGGTGGGTACGCGCCTACCCATGATGGGCAGACCCGAGAAAAGCTTCGAGGCAGCTTAGAACGCCATGCAAACGTTGTATGTCTGCGCGTTGTCCATCGCGCCCGACGCCACCGGGCTCTGCGGCACGTTGGCATCCGACTGCAGCGCAGCACGCACGAGCCCTTGGTCAGTGACGCCGTCGTCCAGAATCAGGTCTATCTGCTTGGCGTCTCTCCCGACGATTGCGCCGGAGCACACGAAGTTGCTTCCCGTCATACCGGCGATCGGCACAACGCCAGATATGCCTACCCTGCCACTCGCCACGTTGCGCGGCAAGTAGGCGGCGTCGGCCGGGTTTTCCGTCCCTGCGGCCAGTTTCGCTTTTCGCAGATGCTGCCAAACGAGAAACGACTCGTCCGACGCGGTTGTGGAGTTCCAAGCACCTTCGATACGGCTATTGCCCCTCGCGCCGGGCGTACTCGCGTTGGTGCCACCCACGTGCACATTGGCGATCGGGTCATCGCCCGGCAGGGCCCGAAACGCGTCGTGATACTGATAAACGTAAATGGGGATGGTCTTGAGTTCCTTGGCCAGGTTCTTCGCACTACCACCGCTGATCAACGCTGCGCCTTGAATAATGCCGGCGAGCAGCAGTCCACTGACCACGAGCACGATGGCAATCTCGACCAAGGTAAATCCTGTTTGGCGCTTCATGCGGTACGTCGGCGGCAAAGCAACCTGCTGCTGCAAACTGAGCGGCAGTTTACGAGCCGCGCTCTTTTCGCAGCCGTGAAATAGGGGCAGAAAAAGCCGCCAATTAGACGCGATAAAGGTAGGGAAGCGCGATCAATCGCCAGAAAGAACTGGTGGGCCCTGTTGGACTTGAACCAACGACCAAGGGATTATGAGTCCCCTGCTCTAACCAACTGAGCTAAGGGCCCGGTTGCCGGAAGAACGCGAACAACTTGGTGATTTTAGCGCGCCTTGGCGCACACTCAGGCGCGGGCGAGCGCAAGATCGAGAAACTCCAGCCGATCCTGCCCCCAGAACGGTTCATCGCGATACACGTAAGTCGGCACGCCGAATACCTGCCGCTCGATAGCTTCTTTGGTCGCCGCTTCATAAGCGGGCTTGGCGCTGTCGAGCACGGCGAGCAGTTTGTCGGCTTCCAGCCCTTGCTCGCGCGCGACAGCGCGCAGCGTGTCAAGATCGGCGATGTTGCGCTCATCGGCCCACACCGCTTTGAGCAACCCGCCCGCGAGTTTCATTTGCTGCTCCGGGCCTTCGGTTTTCGCCGCATGGATCATGAGCGCAGCGTTGGTGGCGTCCGCCGGGAAAAACTTCGGCTGGATGGTGAGCGGAACTTGCAAGTAGTCGCGCCAGCGCTTGAGTTCGACCAGCCGGTAGGCTTGGCGCTGCGGGGCGCGCTTCGGCAAAGGCAGCCCGCCGGAGACCGGAAACACTTGCCCCAAATCGATCGGCTTCACGTTTATAGCGGCGCCATGGCGCTTAGCAATGGCGTGCATGCGCGCGTGACCGAGGTAGGTCCACGGCGAGATCGGCGACATGTAGTAATCGATGATTTTGCTCACGATCCTCTCTCCTCTTTAGATGAAACCAAGGTCGTACAGCCAGAAGTAAAAAGCCCTGAATCGCGACTATAGCGATTCAGGGCCCTATTGGGTAGCCAGTATACCGACTACTGGCTCTAGGCTTCGCCGTCCAAGAACGAGCGCAGCCGCTCCGAGCGCGACGGATGACGCAGCTTGCGCAGCGCCTTCGCTTCGATCTGTCGAATGCGCTCGCGCGTGACGTCGAACTGCTTGCCGACTTCTTCCAGCGTGTGGTCGGTATTCATTTCGATGCCGAAGCGCATGCGCAACACCTTCGCTTCACGCGGGGTGAGCGTGTCCAGCACTTCTTTGGTCACGGCGCGCAGGCTTTCGGTGAGCGCGGAGTCCATCGGCGCCAGCGTGGAAGTGTCTTCGATGAAATCGCCCAGATGCGAATCGTCGTCGTCGCCGATCGGCGTTTCCATGGAGATCGGCTCTTTGCTGATCTTCAAGATCTTGCGGATCTTCTCTTCCGGCATCTCCATGCGTTTCGCCAACTCTTGCGGATCGGGCTCTTGGCCGGTTTCCTGCAGAATCTGACGCGATACGCGATTCATCTTGTTGATCGTTTCGATCATGTGCACCGGGATGCGGATCGTGCGCGCTTGATCGGCGATCGAGCGGGTGATGGCTTGGCGAATCCACCAGGTCGCGTAGGTCGAGAATTTATAGCCGCGGCGGTACTCGAATTTGTCCACCGCTTTCATCAGACCGATGTTGCCTTCTTGGATTAGATCCAAGAACTGCAAACCGCGGTTGGTGTACTTCTTCGCGATCGAAATCACCAAGCGCAAGTTGGCTTCGATCATTTCGCGCTTGGCGCGGCGCGCACGCGCTTCGCCCGTGGACATCTGGCGCGCGATTTCTTTCAGATCCTTGATCGGGATGCCAACGTTCTTCTGCACCGACAGGATTTTTTCCTGCTGCTCCATGATCGCGTGCTTGAAGCGATTAAGCGTCGCGCTGTAGGGACGCCGTGCAGCGATTTCTTCCGGCAGCCACTTGAGGTTAGTCTCGTTGCCCGGAAAATTCTTGATGAAGTGCGCGCGCGGCATGCCGGAGGAATTGACGCACAGATCCATCACATTGCGCTCGTTCACGCGCACGCGATCGACCACGCCGCGCAGGCTGTTGCACAGCGCTTCGACCTGCTTGGCCGAGAAACGAATGCCCATCAGCTCTTCGGAAATCTGCTCCTGCAGTTCCTTGTACATGCGGCTGCGGTGGCCCTTTTCCGTCAGCACTTTCTTCATGCGCTTGTGCACGCGGCGAATCTTGTTGAACTTGGCGATCGCCTCGTTTTTGAGTAGTTCGAGATTGGCTGCCTCGATGGCGCCATCTTCGTCTTCTTCGGCGTCTTCGTCGATCTCTTCGTCTTCTTCCTCGGCTTGAAACTGCGCCTGGGAGATTTCCTCTTCGTTCGGATCGACCATGCCGTCGACCACTTCATCGACGCGGATCTCGTCACGCTCGATCTTGTCCGCAAGTTCGAGGATTTGCTCGATCGTGGTCGGACAAGCCGAGATGGCTTGAATCATGTGCTTCAAGCCGTCCTCGATGCGTTTGGCGATTTCGATCTCGCCTTCGCGCGTAAGTAGCTCCACCGAACCCATCTCGCGCATGTACATGCGCACCGGATCGGTGGTGCGGCCGAATTCGCTCTCCACTGTCGAAGACAACGCCTGCTCGGCTTCTTCGACCACGTCTTCTTCCACCACTTGCGGCGTCTGCTCGCTCATGAGCAGCACCTCGGCATCGGGTGCTTCGTCGTACACCTGGATGCCCATGTCGTTGATCATGCCGATCACGCCTTCGATCTGCTCGGAGTCGAGCATGTCGTCCGGCAAGTGATCGTTGATCTCGGCGTAAGTCAAGAAGCCACGCTCTTTGCCGAGCGTGATGAGGTTCTTTAGGCGCGTGCGCTGCGCCTCGTGCTCGTTGACGGACACCGCGGCGCGTTCGAGCAAGCGGCGTTCAGCTTGGCGCTCGCGCTCGGCGTTTTTCGGCGGACGGCCGGGCCGGCCACCGCCCTCTGCGGAGCGGGTAACGCGCGCCATGATGGCGGAAACCGCCGCTTTGCTGCCGGACAGTGCCGCCGCCGCGCCAGACTTCGCAGTGCCTTTGGCCACCGCGTCTTGATGACCGGCTTTGGCAGGCGTCTCCTGCTGACCACCTTTACCAGCGCGGCTTGCCTTCACCGCGGCTGCGATCTTGCTCACTTTGGCGGCGACCGAAGTCGCCAGCGTTGCTTTTGCCGCCGGTTTTGCGTTTCTCTTGTCGTTTTTTTTGTTCTTATCTTTGTGCTCTTGGCGTGCCGCGGGTCTTGCCATTTTCTCTCCTGTCCGATCCCCGAGGAAAACCGTAAATGATATCGCAAGTTGGACTAATTTGGGTACGCCGCGTTCCGTTTTTCTCGCACCCAACAACCCGAACGCTGGCGGTTTACGGGCGCGCCGCAATCAACTGCTGGAACGTCCGCTTCTCCTCCACGCTCAAGCCTTGAGCCTGGGCCTTGCGGCTAAGTAATTGAATTTGCTCGTTACGCTGCTCTTGCTGCAGCTTCAGCGCACCGTCGGTCAGTTCCCGATCCAAATCCTCCGCACTGAATTGCGCCAGCAAACGCTGCGCCTCTCGCGTGCGCTCACCGAAGCTTATTCCCAAACCCTCGGCATTGAACTGTTCGTAGAGTGCGCCCAAATGCACTTCGCCTTCGGTCAGACGCAAGCGCTCGACGATGCTCCGGAGGAGTTTATTTTCTAGAGTGTCTGCTGATGAGACTGATGAAAGTACACTTCTAGCTGTATCAGGGCGCGCTAGTGCCAAACTGGCCAAACGTGCGGCCAACGACGGGGCGCGGCGTGACATCCGTGCAGGTGCCGGATTCGCGGCTGCGGGCATGGACGTGCTGCCGACCAAGCGATCCAGCTCGCCGCGCCCCAAGCCGATCAGCTCGGCAACGCGCTTGCGCAGCATGGCGCCCAACACGGGCGCGGCAATTTGCTGCAGCAGGGGTTTAGCAGTCTGCAGTAGTCCCGCGCGGCCCTCGTCGGTCTTGAGCTCGTGCGCCTGCACCAGTGTGTCGACCAAGTACACCGACAACGGAGTCGCCTGCGCCAGCGCTTGCTCGAACCCGGCGCGCCCGCGCGCACGCACGAAGCTGTCCGGGTCGTGCTCGGCGGGCAGGAATAGAAACGAGATCGCACGCCCGTCTTGCACGAACGGCAAGCTGGTTTCGAGCGCGCGCCACGCGGCGCGATGGCCAGCGGCATCGCCGTCGAAACAGTAGGCGATATGCGGCGCGTGGCGCACCAACTTCTGCACGTGGTTGGGCGTGGTGGCGGTGCCGAGCGTGGCCACGGCGTAGTCGATGCCGTGCTGAGCCAGCGCAACCACATCCATGTAGCCCTCGACGACGACGACCTTACCGGCATCGTGGATCGCGCGCCGCGCCTGGGTAAGGCCGTAGAGTTCGCGGCCCTTCTCGAATACCGGCGTTTCGGGAGAATTCAGATATTTCGGCTCACCGGCGTCAATCACGCGTCCACCGAAGCCGATCACCTCATTCTTCTGATTGAGAATCGGAAACATGATGCGATCGCGGAAGCGGTCGTAGCGCCGCCCGTTGTCGCTGTCGATGACGAGCCCTGCTTCCTTGAGCACTTTGGCGCCGTAGTCGGGAGAAACGCTGCTCAAGTTCTGCCAGCCATCGGGCGCGTAACCGATGCCGAAGCGAGCACAGGTCTTGCCGTCGAGTCCGCGATGTTTCAGGTAATCGATCGCGCGCGGCGAGCCTTTCAGTTGCGCGCGGTAATAATCCATCGCCTCGCGCAACACCGCGCAGATATCTTCCGGTTCGATACCGCTTCCAGCGCCGGATCCACCCGATGAGCGCGCTCGCGCCACTTCCGGCACTTGCATGCCCACGCCTTCGGCGAGCTGCTTGACCGCATCGACGAACTCCGCCCCGGCGTAGTTCATCAAGAAACCGATCGCGCTGCCATGCGCGCCGCAGCCAAAGCAGTGATAAAACTGCTTGGTCGGGCTAACAGTAAAGGAAGGCGTTTTTTCTTGATGGAACGGGCAGCACGCGCTGTAGTTCGCGCCTGCCTTCTTGAGCGGCACATAGCGCTCGACGACATCGACGATATCCACTCTGCTGAGCAGGGTTTGGATAAAGTCGGGTGGGATCATGGCGGGATTATAAGGGAGGCGCGGGGGAACCCCCTGCCCCCACGCTCGTTCTCTTGAGGCCGTGCCCATCGTGTGAGGCACGATGCACTAGCGAAGACCGCTCCCGCAGTTTCAGCGGCCGTAGTACGCGGCCGCAGTTGCTTTTTGCTCCAAGGTGCGCGCAGCGTACCCTGTTCCGTCGACTCCGCCTCAAAGAACGCGCGCGGGGGCAGGGGGTTCCCCCGCGCCTCCTCTAACCCAGGCGCGCTTTGATGAGGTTCGAAATTTGCGCCATGTCGGCGCGTCCCGCGACTTGCGGTTTCACCGCGGCAACCACTTTGCCCATGTCCTTGATGCCGGCCGCGCCGGTCGACTTAAGCGCCGCTTCGATGATCTGCGCGATCTCGGCTTCGGACAACGCCGCCGGCAAGTAGGCTTGCAAAATCGCGGACTCCATTTTCTCTTTGTCCGCCAGATCGGTGCGCCCGGCTGCTTCGAATTGCGTAATCGACTCGCGTCGCTGCTTGATTAGCTTCTCGACGATCGCCAGAACGGCTGTATCGTCCATCTCAACCCGGTCGTCCACCTCACGCTGCTTGATCGCCGCCTGCAACAGACGCAGGGTATCGCGCTTGCCCGCCTCACCGGCGCGCATCGCGTTCTTCAGGTCTTCAGAGATTTGCGATTTGAGAGACAAGCCAGACTTGTACTACAGTTGTACTACTTATGGGGTTTCTCCATCCGGTGCGCCTCGCGCGCCTGTTCTGCTCCGCTGCTTAGCACGATCGCGGGGAACACGACGATGGGCTAAGCCCAGGTTTCGCCTGTCTTAGCCAGGGTTCCCCCGCGCCGCCTTTAATACATCTTCGGCGGCAGCTGCTGATAGCGAATACGCTTGATGCGGCGCTTGATGGCGGCGGCGAGCTTACGCTTGCGCTCGGTGGTAGGTTTCTCGTAAAACTCCCGAGCACGCAGCTCGGTCAATAGACCGGTTTTTTCAACCAACCGCTTGAAGCGGCGCAGCGCCACATCAAACGGCTCATTTTCCTTCACACGTACACTTGGCATGGGTCTCCTGAAAGCTTGAAAACGTTGCAAGAGGGGCAAAACGCAAAGAGGCGGGATTATACACGCGCGCGCTGGGCGGGCCAACCTCGTGATTAGGGCCGGTTTTCCCCTGCGGCGCCGCTCAGAACCATCCGGTATCATTGGCGCAGCCCAGCCGCACCCGCTCAACCATGCTCGTCCTCGGCATCGAAACCTCCTGCGATGAAACCGGCGTCGCCTTGTACGACACCGAAGCGGGTTTGCTCGGCCATACGCTGCACTCGCAGGCGTCCATGCACGAGGAGTACGGCGGCGTGGTGCCGGAGCTCGCCTCGCGCGATCATGTGCGGCGCGTGCTGCCGCTGACGGAGCTGCTGCTCAAGCGCTGCGGAAAACAGCTCGTTGATATCGATGCGATCGCCTATACGCGTGGACCAGGCCTGGCGGGCGCCCTACTCGTCGGTGCATCGGTAGCGAACGCTCTCGCCTTCGCGCTCGGCAAACCGGTGATCGGCGTGCATCACATGGAGGGGCATTTACTCTCGCCGCTATTAGCCGAGCCGAAGCCGGGTTTTCCGTTTATCGCGCTGCTGGTGTCCGGCGGGCATTCGCAGTTGATGCGCGTCGATGGCATTGGCCGCTACGAAACGCTCGGCGACACGCTCGACGATGCGGCGGGCGAAGCGTTCGACAAGTCCGCCAAACTGCTCGGCCTTGGTTACCCGGGCGGACCCGCGCTTGCCAAGCTTGCCGCGAACGGCGACGAAAAGCGCTTCCCGCTGCCGCGCCCACTGATCAACAGCGGCGATCTGGACTTGAGCTTCAGCGGTTTGAAGACCGCGGTGCGCCTGTTGATCGAGAAACAGCCGCACGATGCGCAAACGCGCGCCGATATCGCCGCGGCTGTACAGGCAGCCATCGTGGATGTGCTGGTCGCGAAGTCGGTGGCAGCAGTGCAGATGAGCGGCGTGCGCGAGTTGGTCGTCGCCGGCGGCGTCGGCGCGAATCAGCGCTTGCGCGAACTGCTGCGCAAACGCGCCGCTCACGAGGGCTTTCGCGTTTACTATCCACCGTTGGAATTCTGCACCGACAATGGCGCGATGATTGCTCTTTGCGGAGCACTGCGATTGCAAGCAGAGCGCGGGCCGGTTGCGCCTTGCGCGGGGGATTTCTCCGTCGCACCGCGTTGGGACTTGGCCAGCTTGTCACCGATCACGCGATGACCGCGATATCACCTCTGCGCGCCGCCGTCATCGGTGCCGGCCACATGGGCAACTACCACGCGCAGAAACTCGCCGCCATCGAAGGTGTGCAACTCACCGCCGTCATCGACCCGGACGCCGCGCGCGCGCAAGCGATCGCCGACAAAACGCGAGCACCGGTGCATAACGGCTACCGCGAACTACTCGGCCAACTCGACTGCGTTTTTGTCGCCACGCCCACCGAGTTTCACCACACGATCGCGCGCGATTGCTTGAACGCGGGCGTGCATGTGTTGGTCGAAAAACCGATCACCAAGACGGTGGAACAAGCGCACGAACTAGTCGCCCTCGCGGAAAAGCGCGGCTTGATACTGCAAGTCGGCCACGCCGAGCGCTTCAACGCCGCCTTCACCGCCGCGCAACAGCATCTGCAAGAGCCGCGCTACATCGAAGCGCATCGCCTGTCCCCGTTTCGTGGTCGCAGCACGGACATCGACGTAGTGCTCGATCTGATGATCCACGATATCGATCTGACCCTCGCGCTGGTGCACGCGCGAAATGACGAGTCGGCGTCGTCACCGCCGCCGGTGAAAGAAGTCCACGCCATGGGCTCGCGCGTGTTGACCGATCAAGTCGATATCGCCAATGCGCGCATCGCCTTTGCGAACGGCTGCGTCGCAACACTCACCGCCAGCCGTGTCAGCGCCAAGCCGATGCGCAAGATCCGCGGCTTCGCACCGAACCTGTATGTTTCGGTGGATTGCATGAATCACAGTCTCACTCTCGGACGCACCGGCGATCTGGCGGGGGGCGAAGCGCCGATCGTGGTCGAAGACAAGCAGTTCGAGCAGAAGGATTCGCTCATGGCGCAAGCGCAAGCGTTCATCGCCGCGGTGCGCAGCGGCGCGGCGCCCCGTGTTTCGGGCGCGGA
>CAZAWU010000105.1:0-13773 GCA_964488915.1 uncultured Burkholderiales bacterium | reverse complement strand
CTCAAGCGCATCATGACGCTCGGCGGGGCGTATGGCATGCGCAACTACACGATCAAAGATCTGCGCGAGCAGAAAGGCAAGCGCGTGCTGGTCGAAACGCTGCCGTTCACACCGGAGGAAGCCGCCGCTGCGGAGGAAGCCGGCATCGACACCATGAAAGTGCGCTTCGACCCGAAGCGCCCGGACGTCGCCGCGGAAATCCGCAAAGCCGCGCCGCACACCTTCATGTCGTTCTCGGTGCCGCTGGTGGCGGCGGCGAGCGAGCCCGAAGCGGTGCGCCTGGCGTACACGGCGATGGAATTGGGCGCGGATGCGATCATGTGCCAGTGGTCGCCGCGCTTTATCCGCGCCGCAGCGGAAGCCGGCGTGCCGGTGCAAGGCCACGCCGGATTGGTGCCGCGCAAGAGTACTTGGACCGGCGGCTTGCGCGCGGTAGGCAAGACACTCGACGAGGCGATCTGGATTTATCAAGAGATCAAGAAATTGGAAGAAGCCGGCGCGTGGGCGGTGGAAGTCGAGGTGATTCCCGCGCCGCTGCTAGCGGAGATCAGCAAGCGCACCACGTTGCTCACATCTTCTATCGGCGGCGGCGGCGGCGGCGACATTCAATTCCTGTTCGCGGAAGACATCCTCGGCAACAACCGGCCGCCGTATCCGCGTCATTCCAAGCAGTACCGAGCACTCTACAAAATGCGTGAAGCGATGCAGGCTGAGCGCGTTGCGGGTTTCAAGGAGTTCATTGCCGATGTGCGCTCGGGCGGGTTTCCCGGTGCCGAACACGTGGTCGCGGCGCCAGAGCGACTCGTCGCCGAATTTGTCGAATTCGCCGAAAAGCACCGCTGAGTCACTTGCGTGCGCAGAGTGTTTTCTGCCAGTATCTATTCAAAAATGGCTTCTGTAATTATTCTTACGCGTATAGTGTAGCCGGTACGTAGGTGCTCGCTTGGTTTGGTCGGCGAAACGCGAACGTCTTGACGCTACCACCACGCACTTCATTGCTTTAGACTGAGGCGGCTCGCAACCACCTTACACTGAGAGCGCAAATTTCATGGATGCCTTACCGGCGCTGCGCGCGTTGATCTGCACGGCCGCCCTATGCGCGCTCACAGCCGGCGCCGGGGGCAACGCCTCCGACTACGCCAACTGGAGCGCCGACCCGACCGTCGCAGGCCCGAATTTGCCGCCAGTGGGACGCTCGCTGTTCGACCATTTGATCACGTCGCAAGGCAGCGGTGAGTATCACCTGCCTTTTCCCTTCTCGAAGCTAGTCGAACGCATTCAAAATGAATTGGGCAATACCGAGTTCGCCGGCGGCACGCGCATGGCCATGATTCCGATGGGCCGCTCACTGCAACGCACTGCCGCCGCGCCGGATTTCTTCAAGTATCCGCGTATCGTGTTCGCCGTCACCGGCGAGCCAGCCGGCGATGCACAGAAGCCCGGGCTGTTGCTCAAAGATCGCCTCTACATCGGCTACGTCGAGAAAACCGCCGTGCTCGAAGTCATCAGCTACAACGAAGCGGCCGGGCGCTACGAGTTCCAGTTGGTGAAAGACTACCGCGCCGGCGCGCAGCCGCAGGTGTACTACGCCAACCGTACCATCTGCATCGCGTGCCATCAGAACCACGCGCCGATTTTCTCTAAAGCAGTGTGGAGCGAAACCAACGCCAACGGCCGCATGGCGGACCTGCTCGGGCAGGCGCGCGCCGATTTTTATCTGCAGCATCCACAAGCCAACATCGATTTTCCCGACGACATCGGCCAGTCCTCGATCCGCGCCAACGCGCTGGTGATGCAGCAAGCGCTGTGGCAGCGCGGCTGCGAAACGGAGAACGACGCGCCACGCTCGCGCCGCTGCCGCGCCGCCGCGCTAGTTGCAACCGTACAGCATGCATTGTCGGGCGAAACGGCTTTCGCGCCCGACTCGCTTGACTATCAAGACGATTTCGTCGCCCCGTTCGCCGCCGTGTGGCGCCAGCGCTGGCCGCAAGGCTTCAACATCGCACAAGCTGAACTGCCCGACCGCAGCCCGCTCGGTGGTTCGGCGAGCTATGGCAGCACCGACGCCGCGGCGCTTTCGGTCACTGATTTCCTCGCCGCCGCCGACGTGCCCGCGGCGCTTGATCCGCTCAACCCACGCCCGCCGCGCGAAGTTTGGCGCTTCGCCGGCGCCCTCGATGCCTCACGCGTCATTCAAGGCTGGACGCGCGCCTTCGCCGCCAGCGACTACCGCTCGTTGGACGCACAATTGCTGCAGCTTGGGCGCACTGAGCGCGTGCCCAGCACCGAGCACAGCGCCTCCTGCAGCTTCAAACCAAACCCGCACTCGCCCTACCCGCTCAAGATCGACTGCAGCGGCGGCAGCACGCCCGCCGCGCTCGAACTGCGCGGCCAACTCGTTGCCAGCGGCAATGGCCTGGTCGATTGGCTCAACTTAGGCCCCGCTGGCCAAGTGCGCGAAGCACTGCTCGAAACCGGTGAGCCGCAGCGCGAGGGCGGCGACTACGTGCTGCGCGGCACGATCAAGCGTAAGGGCCTCACCGCCCGCCTCGCGCAGGGGCGCAGCATCGCGGCACTGTCGCTGCGTTGGCCCGCCAAAGCTGGCGCGGAGCTGCAAACTACAACCCAAGCGCAGCTGCGTATCACGTTGCAAGACGACTTTGCGCTATTGCGCCGCGCGGTAGAAAACCTGCTGCGCGAGCAGCCCGCTTTGTTCGACCACGCGCCGCTGCAGCGCGCCCCGCTCATGCGCGCGCTGTTCGCCAAGCTTGAACGTGGCACGAACCCAAGCACGCAGCTCGGCAGCGCGCATTGGTGTTGCGCCGCCGGCAGCGGCACGATGCCAGCGCCGGTGCTGGAACCCGTCGACGGCGACACGCGCGGCGCCGCTATGAGCCAAGCGGTGGAGACGCTCTATCACAACTGCGCCGCCTGCCACTTGAGCGCCGAGCACTTTCCGCCCAACTTTTTAGCGGGCGATCTCGATCGCGTCGAAGCCAACGTGCGCCAGTGCGCGCCGCGCATGCTAGTGCGCTTGAGCGCGTGGAATCAGAAACCGGAACAGCGCGCCAAGAGCCCGATGCCACCGCCGACGTTCTTACCGGTGCTCGATGCGACGCCGGAGCACTTCGCCGCAAGCGATGAACTGGCGGCTCTGCGCAACTACTTGGAAGGCCTGCTCAAATCCGCACAGCAGCCAACGCAGGTGGAGGAACTGTTGAAGCTAGGTTACGAAGCGTTGCCCGCTTGTTTGCCGGAGCCTGCGGGCGCTGGGCAGCGAGCAGCGAAGTAGCAGCTGCTACAGCATAATGTCGCTCAGCATCGACGAGCCCGTTTGGCAGCGACCTATACCCATAATCTTTGGAGTACCCTCTTAAGGGTGAATGTGACCCTTATTCTCAATTCTATCCTAGGGGCTGTATACTGTTCTTTCGCAGTACAACTCGCTCGCACGTGAAACCGCTTTGAGCCAGATCAAACTCTGGCTGCCGCGCCATCGTTAGGCTGTTTGGATTTTTGGGCACAATGCGCCCAGCACACCTCCGCGCTGTAACTGCCTAACCAAGATCAACAACATGCCTTCGCCGTCCCACACTGGTGCCCTGCAACTCGGTTTCGATCTGCGCTTCGAAGATCTTTACGACACTCAAGGCCTGCGCGAACTCGATGCCGCCTTTCTGACGACTCTCGGCGAGACTGGGCCTGAACTGCGCGATCGCTTGCTGCTTGCGCGCAACAAATCCGCCGCACTATCGGCCAAAGAAGAAGCCGACTTGCTCATCAACCTCGGCCCAGCGCTGGAAACATTCATCGCGCGCCTCTTCGGCATCGAAGCCGAAGCCAGCGCGCTGCGCACACGGCACACTGAACTAGCGCCGCTGTATAGCTGCAAGCGCCATTTCGTGCAGCGCCGTGTGCTGAAGGCGAGCGACCCGCAGCTCGCAGCGAGCGTGAACGGCGAGCAGCTTGCGCGGCAACTGAGCGAGCGCTTCGGCGCGCCGTTCAGCGAACTCGCTTTCGCGCGGCACGTGGAGGCTTGGCAGCGCGAAGAAGCGGCGTACGCTGAGGACATCGATCTCGCTGTGCGCTACGCCGCCTGGGCCCTGCACACCGAAGCCGGGCGCGCCAAGCATCGGCATGGCGTACTGTTCAAAGCGCCATCCAAACTACAGCCCGAGCGCCTCGTGCCGCTGCACAGCGACTCAATTCAGGGATTCACCGCGCATCAGGCGCATGCAGAGCACGCGCGCCGCCGCGAAGGGTTCCGGCTCACCGATGCCGGCACCGATCTGACCGGCGCGCTGGACGAAACCAACTATTGCATCTGGTGCCACCACCAGGGCAAGGATTCGTGCTCCAAGGGCTTGCGGGAGAAAACCACTGCGGCAAGTGTGTTCAAAAAATCGCCCTTCGGCATTCCGCTCGCCGGCTGCCCGCTGGAGGAGCGCATCTCCGAATTCCAAGAACTGAAAACCAACGGCTACAGCATCGCCGCACTGGCTATCATTTGCGTAGACAATCCAATGACGGCGGCCACCGGGCACCGCATCTGCAACGATTGCATGAAGTCCTGCATCTACCAGAAGCAGGAGCCGGTCAACATCCCGCAAGCGGAAACGCGCGTGTTGAAGGACGTGCTCGCCCTGCCCTACGGCTTCGAAATTTACAGTCTGCTCACGCGCTGGAACCCGCTCGATTTGCGCCGGCCGTATCCGCGCGAAGCAAGTGGACGCCGCGTGCTGGTGGTAGGAATGGGCCCCGCCGGCTTCACGCTCGCGCACCATCTGCTCAACGACGGACACAGCGTCGCGGCCATCGACGGCCTGAAGATTGAGCCTTTGCCCGCGCATCTGAGCGGCGTCAACGCCGACGGCACTCGCGCCGCGTTTCATCCCATCCGCGATGTACGCGAGGTCTACGAGGCATTGGACGAACGCATCATGGCCGGCTTCGGTGGTGTCGCCGAATACGGCATCACCGTGCGCTGGGACAAGAACTTCCTCAAGCTCATACGCTTGCTGCTGGAGCGGCGCAGCGCCTTTGCGCTCTACGGCGGCGTGCGCTTCGGCGGCACCGTCCGCCTGGAAGACGCTTGGGCGCTCGGGTTCGATCACGTCGCGCTCTGCGCCGGTGCGGGGAAACCGACCATCCTCGACATTCCAAACGGCCTGGCGCGCGGTGTGCGCGCTGCATCGGATTTCCTGATGGCGCTGCAATTAACCGGCGCTGCGAAGGCAGACTCGATCGCAAACTTACAGATCCGCATGCCGATCGTCGTCATCGGCGGCGGCTTGACCGCGATCGACACGGCAACGGAGTCGATGGCCTACTACACCGTGCAAGTGGAAAAATTCCTTCACCGCTACGAAACCCTCGCCGCTAAGCACGGCGAAGCCGAGGTGCGCGACAAGTGGGATACGGAGGAAGCCGCCATCGCAGATGAATTTCTCACGCACGCGCGTGCAATCCGCGCCGAGCGCGCCCAAGCGCAGCAAGAAAATCGCGCGCCGCGCATTCTTGAACTGCTCAGAGTTTGGGGCGGTGCAACCATCGCTTACCGTAAGCGCTTGATCGACAGCCCTTCATACACGCTCAACCACGAAGAAGTGGCGAAAGCGCTGGAAGAAGGTGTAGTGTTCGCGGAAGGACTCACACCGCTGCGCATCGACCTCGATGCGCATCAGCACGCGCGCTCGATCAGCTTCAGCGCGCAGCAACGCACCGCCGACGGTACTTGGCAAGATGCCGGACCGGTAACCCTCCCAGCGCGTTCGATCCTGGTCGCGGCCGGCACGCAGCCAAACACCGTGCTCGCGCGCGAGGACGCCGCCCACTTCCATTTGGACGGGCGCTACTTTCAAACATTGGACGAAAACGGCGCGCCGGTGAAGCCAGAGTACAGCAGCGCAAAACCCGCGATCCCTCACGTGCTGCTCAGCCGCGGCGCGGATGGTCGCTGCGTCAGCTTTTTTGGCGATCTGCACCCGTCGTACTTCGGCAACGTGGTGAAAGCCATGGGCGGGGCGAAGCAAGGCTATCCGATCGTCAGCCGCGTGCTGGCGCAATTGCCGTACAGCAGCGCGTGCGATGACGCTACGTTCTTCGGCGGGCTCAACTCGCTGCTGCGCGCCAGCGTAGTGCGTGTGGAGCGCTTGACGCCCACCATCGTCGAAGTGGTCGTCAAAGCCCCACTCGCGGCGCGGCGCTTCGAGCCCGGGCAGTTCTATCGTCTGCAGAATTTCGAAACGCTCGCGCCGCGCGTCAACGACACGCGCTTGGCGATGGAAGGCTTGGCGCTGACCGGCGCCTGGGTCGACCGCGCAGCCGGATTGATTTCCACCATCGTGCTGGAAATGGGCGGCTCTTCCAACCTGTGCACCCTGCTCAAACCGGGCGAACCGATCGTGCTGATGGGGCCGACCGGTGCGCCGACGGAAATTCCGCGCAACGAAACAGTGCTGCTCGCTGGCGGCGGGCTCGGCAACGCTGTACTGTTTTCCATTGGCGCGGCGCTGCGCCAAGCGGGTTGCAAGGTGCTCTACTTCGCCGGTTACCGGCGCGCCGCCGACCGCTACAAGGTCGAGGATATAGAAACTGCCTCGGATACGATCGTGTGGTGTTGCGATGAAGCGCCAGGCTTTGCCCCGGCACGCCCGCAAGACAAAACTTTCGTCGGCAACATCGTACAGGCGATGCGCGCTTACGCTGACGGTGCGCTTGGCACGCCGCCGATCCGCATGCAAGACGTCGATCGCATCATCGCCATCGGTTCAGACGCTATGATGAACGCGGTCGCGAAAGCTCGCCATGGCGTGCTGCGCGATTGCTTGAAACCGGGCCACATCGGCATCGGCTCAATCAACTCGCCGATGCAGTGCATGATGAAAGAAGTCTGCGCACAATGCCTGCAACCGCACATCGATCCTGCTACCGGCAAACGCAGCGTGATTTTTTCGTGCTTCAATCAAGATCAGCCGCTCGACCAAGTCGATTTCGCAGCGTTGGCGAGCCGTCTGCGGCAGAACTCAACTCAGGAAAAACTGACCGCGCAGTGGATCGCGCAGTGCGTCGCGTCCTTGCCCTGACGCCTCAGCGTGCCCGCTCGAGCAGGCGCTGATAGATCGGCGCGTAATGCGCCACGCTCGCGCGCCACGTGCGCTCGCGCTCAACGAACTGGCGCGCGCGCTGGCGCATCGGTTCATGGCGTTCGCGCTGTGCGATGAACTGCGTGAGCGTCGCGGCGAGCGAGTCCGCATCGCCGGCGCGAAACAGGACACCGGTCACGTCGTGCTCGACCAGCTCCTTGTGCCCGCCGACATCGGAGGCCACCACCAATTTTCCTTGCGCCATTGCCTCCAACGGCTTGAGCGGCGTCACCAGATCGGTGAGCCGTACGTTGTGGCGTGGGTATACGGCGATGTCGATCAAGTCGTAGTAGTTCTGCACCTTATCGTGCGGCACCGTGCCGGTGAAGGTGACTTTATCGGCGATGCCGAGCGCTTGCGCTTGAGCACGCAGTGCCTCGTCGCGAGGACCGCCGCCCACCAACAATACACGCACCGCCGGATTCCGCTTGAGCATACGCGCGGTCGCCTCGAGCAGCACGTCGAGACCTTCATAAATGTAGAACGAGCCGATGAAGCCGAGGACGGTGCAGCCGGTGAACCCCAATTGCGCGGCGAGCACGGGATCGGCGACCCGGCCCATGCGAAAGCGCTCGACATCCACGGCGTTGGGAATGACGCCGACGCGATCGGCGGGTATGCCGCGGCTGACGATCTCGCCACGCAGCCCTTCGCAAATGGTGGTGACCGCATCGGCGCGGCGCAAGCAATAGGTCTCCAGCGCGCGCGTAAGCCGGTAGCGCAGCCCGCCCGCCGACGAAGTGCCCAACGTCACAGCGCCATCTTCCCACAGCGCGCGCAATTCATAGACGACCGGCAGCTCATGCTTGCGCGCCGCCCATAGCGCAGCAAGGCCGTTCAGGCTCGGCGAGTGCGCGTGCAGGATGTCGGGTTGTTCCTTTACGATGACGCCGTGCAGACGGTTCGCCAGCGAGCGAATCACCTCGAACTGATTGAGTATCGGCAGGCGTTCCAGCAGACCGTTGGTGGGCAACGTTCGGTGGAAATCGAGCCCATGGGTGTGCTCGAAGTCCGACTTCGCGCCATAGTGCTTGGTGCTGGTGACGTGCGCCGTTTGCCAACCTAGCGCGCGCTGCTGGTTGAGGATGGAGAGAGTTCGGTAGGAATAGCCACTCGATAGAGGTACCGAGTGGTCAAGCACATGCAGGATTTTCATTGTCAGCGCCCACTATAGTATCGCGAACGCCGTCGGGCTATGTCGCGAGGCCGCGATGCACCCTGCCGTTCAAGAGTTCTCGTCTATCGATTGATTTTGCAGGCGGATTTTGCCAACAGTTGCCATGCGCGTCCAGGACTGCGTGTGCGCCATCGATGTGCGTGTTCGCACCTTCTTGGCGCAAAAGCGCGGGCCGAGCGAGTATGATGGCAGCGTACTCAATGGGAGGAGAACCATGTCCGACTCAGTGCGCGCCCTCAAGCCAATCGCCAAAACCTCCGTGCAAGACCGCGTCAGCCGTGAAGAGTGGCTGGTGCGCTGCGACCTCGCAGCTGCTTGCCGGCTGGCGGGTGTATACAAATGGACCGATCTCATCTACACCCACTACACGGCGCGCGTACCCAATACCGAACACTACTTGATGAACCCGCTCGGGCCCATGTTCGAGGAAGTCACAGCGTCGAGTCTGGTCAAGATTGACCGCCACGGCAACGTGCTCGATGATCCGCTCGGACTCGGCTGCAGCGCTGCCGGCTTCGTTATTCATGGCGCGGTTTACGACGCACGCCCGGAAGCGCAATGCGTGATCCACACGCACACGCGTGCCGGCGTCGCGGTGTCCGCACAGCGCGGCGGTTTGCTGCCCATTAGCCAGCACGCCATGCGGATCTACGGCATCTTGAGCTACCACGATTACGAAGGCATCGCGCTCAATCTCGACGAGCGTACACGCCTGGCGCGCGATCTTGGCCCCACCGCGCGCACCATGATCATGCGCAACCACGGCTTGCTCTCGCTCGGCGGCTCGGTGCGCGAAGCGTTTCATTTGATGTACTACCTCGATTGCGCCTGCCAGATTCAGATCGACGCCCTTGCCGCAGGGCGGGTCGAGGTCGGCGCCATCAGCGAGGAAACCGCGCGCGGCGGATACCGCCAATTCGAAGGACCCGGCGGAGCGGAAATCGACAAGGAATGGGCCGCGCTGCTGCGCTTGCTCGAACGCCGCGGCGAGCAGTGGGCTGTGTAGGCCTGCTAACTTATTCGCCGTCCGAGGCGCGCCGTGAGCGCCACGCCCGGTAGCGCCGCCGCACGCCACGGAACCAGTGGCGCACGCAAGGCACATCGACCGCCAACACGACAATACCCAGCGGCAACATCCAGAAGCCCAGCACGGGCAGGAAACCCAATACGCCGAACGCGATGAGCACAATGCCCAACGGGATGCGCACTAGCTTCAGGCGGCGGTGCCGCAGGCCACGCATGAAATTGCGAAGCTTGGCGCGGCGCGCGAGCAATTGTTCTTCGGTCACAAGAGCGAGCGGGAGAGAAAGATCCCGCGCTAGTTTAGCGCGGGCGGCACCGCTCAGGCGGCGGCGGGGTGCTGCTGCACTGGCAACGTCATCGCCTCACGCAAGACATCTTCGACCGTCTCCAGCCAAACGAATTCCAGTTTGCGCTTGGCCTCTTCCGGTACCTCTTCGAACTCCTTTCGGTTGCGTGCAGGCAGCAACACGCGGGTGATGCCGGCGCGCATCGCCGCCAACACTTTCTCCTTGACTCCGCCGATCGGCAGCACCAGGCCGCGCAGACTGATCTCGCCAGTCATCGCGGTATCGCTGCGCGCGGGCTGATTAGTCCAAAGCGAAGTGAGTGCCGTGAACATCGCCACGCCCGCGCTCGGCCCGTCCTTGGGCGTCGCACCCGCCGGGACGTGAATGTGGATGTCGTGCTTCTCGAATTCCCCGGCGGCGATGCCGAACGACGCCGCGCGCGCTTTCAGTAAGCTCAACGCCGCTTGCGCGCTTTCCTTCATCACGTCGCCCAACTGGCCAGTGAGAATCAAGCGTCCACTGCCCGGTGCTTTCGCGGCTTCGATGAACAGAATGTCGCCGCCCACCGGCGTCCACGCCAGACCGGTTGCCACACCGGGCACACCAGCGCGCATGGCCACATCGCTTTCGAAGCGGCGCGGGCCGAGGATGGTTTCCAAATCCGCGCTGTCGACGACAATCTTCGCCTGCTCGCTCGCGGAACCCCCAGCAACTTTGGTGGCCGCATTGCGCAATACCGAACCGATCTCGCGTTCGAGATTGCGCACACCCGCTTCGCGCGTGTAGTCGCCGACGATCGTCGTCAGCGCCGCATCGGTGATCTCGGCCTGATCCGCTTTCAGACCGTTCGCTTCGAGCTGACGTGCAAGCAAGTAACGCTTAGCGATCTGCAGCTTCTCCTCCTGCGTGTAGCCGGCGAGCTGGATGATCTCCATACGGTCGCGCAGCGGCCCAGGAATGGTGTCGAGCTGATTGGCCGTGGCAATGAACATCACCTTGCTCAAGTCGAACGGCACCGCAAGATAGTTGTCGCGGAAGGTCGAGTTCTGTTCTGGGTCGAGCACTTCCAGCAGGGCGGACGCCGGGTCGCCATGAAAACCGCCCGCGCCGAGTTTGTCGACTTCGTCCAGCAGCATGACGCAATCGCGCGTGCCGGCCTTCTTCAGCGCTTGGACGACGTTACCCGGCAAGCTGCCGATGTAGGTGCGGCGATGGCCACGGATCTCGGCTTCATCGTGTGTGCCGCCGAGCGCTACGCGCACGAACTTGCGCCCGGTGGCGCGTGCGATACTTTGGCCGAGCGAAGTCTTGCCCACGCCGGGCGGGCCGGCGAAACACAGAATCGGGCTCTTGCCTTGTGGGTTCAACTTGCGCACGGCAAGAAACTCCAGAATGCGGCGCTTGATCTTGTCCAGGCCGAAGTGATCTTCGTCGAGGACTTTGCGCGCCTCGGCCATGTCGATCTTTTCTTCCGAGAGTTTCGACCACGGCAGTTCGATCAGCCAGTCGAGGTAGGTGCGCACCATCGAGTACTCGCCTGCGCCTTCTTGCATGCGCTGCAAGCGCTTGAGTTCCTTCTTGGCGTGCGTGGCCACCTCTTCCGGCATGTTTGCCGCTTCGATGGCCTTGCTCAGGTCGGCCAGCTCTTGCTTGTTGTCCTCGTCTTCGCCAAGCTCTTTCTGGATCGCTTTCATCTGCTCGCGCAGCAGGAACTCGCGCTGGCGTTGATCCACCGCTTCCTTGGTCTGCTCGCCGATTTGCTTCGACAAGCGCAACACCTCGATGCGGTGCGCGAGTAGGCGCAGCACCTTGTCGATACGCGACTGCAGATCGAAGGTCTCGAGGATGTCTTGCTTCTCGCCCGGCTGAATGTCCATGAAGCTCGCGACCATGTCGGCGAGCGCTTTCGGCGAAGACACGTTGCGCACCGCCGTGACCAACTCCTGCGGCACGTTCGGCAGGAGCTGTAGCACTTCGTTGACGCGCTCGGTCAGTTGCAACATGCGCGCTTCCAGCGCGTCGGATTCGGTTTCCGGCTCCTCGATGCGCTCGATGCGGGCCGCGAGAAACGGATAGCCCTCCAAAAACTGCAACACGCGGAAGCGCTGCTCGCCTTGGCAGACCACATGATGCGTGCCATCGGGCGCGGTGATGTAGCGCAAAATGCCGGCCACGGTGCCGACCCAGTGCAAGTCGTCCGGGCCTGGCGTATCGTTCGCGCCGTCGCGTTGTAGCAGGATACCAACGGGTTTCTCGGCGCGCGCAGCCGCTTGCGCCGCCGCGATCGAACCTTCGCGCCCGAGCGCGACCGGGATGATGACACCCGGAAACAGCACCATGTTGCGCGCCGGGACGATGGCAATTGCGTCTTCCGGCAAGGCTGAGTTATTGCGCGCGTTGCGTTCGGCCAGCGCGGCAGCGAGCGTTGTTTCGCTCAATTGCCTGGAAGAATCTTCGAGTGTGTTCATGTCAGTTGGTAGCAAGCTCACGCGCCTTCTTTCTGTAACGTGACGTAAAGGCAGCCGCCGCTGAAGTGCGACTCCGCCAACTTGAGCGGCACCTGCGGCAACGCGATGCGGCGCTCAAAGCGCCCGTGTGGGATTTCCATGCGCCGAATGACTGCCTCGGCTTGCGCCCCGGGCAAGGCGCGCGTGGCGGCGACAGCCAAATGACCCCGCTCAAGCGCCGCGCTGATGCTTTCGCGCGCGACTCCGGGCAAAGCGACCACGACCAGCAATGCGCTGGCGTTTTCGATGATGTCGACGGGCGGCTCCCAGCCCGAATGCGCGTGCGCCGCGCCTGGGCGCACTTGAAAGAACTGCCGCTGCATCTGATCGGCCTGATCGAGCAGCGCAAGGGCCTGGGACCACATCTGGCCGAATGGATCGCGGTTGGACATCGCTTAGTCGGGACGGGTTGCTTTCAAGCCGGGTACATGAAGGCGCCAAGGCTTTTTTCAAGCCGGTTGGCCAACTGCCCGATCCAGTTCAATGTTCGCCGCCGCTAGCGCTACCCTAGATGCCAAGACCTCGCGTAAGCAAACCGTAAGCAACGGCGAGTACACTGCCATTTGGGTGGTCACGCAATGCAAGCGGACCACGGTTCACTACTTCAACAGGAAAGGATCACCATGAAAACTTTGAAGCTCATTGCCGCGGTCGGATTGACCACTGTGTGCGGCATCGCCGCAGCGGCACCCACTTGCACCAAAGAGCCGCAATCGAAATGGCTGCCGGAGACCGAAATGAAAGCGAAGATCGCCGCGATGGGCTATACGATCGACCGCTTCTTGGTGAGCGGCAGCTGCTACGAGATTTACGGCCGCAACAAGGCAGGCAAGAAGGCGGAGGTGTACTTTAACCCGGTCGACGCCAAGATCGTCAAAGAGCGGCTCGGCTAATGGCGGTTTCCGCCCAACCCGCACGGCGGGACGACAGCGTGCCCGTATGGGACCGGTGGGTGCGCATCTCCCATTGGTCCCTCGCGGCTTGCTTTCTGCTGGCGTACTTCGTCTTGGAAGACGGCGATCCGCCGCATGAAATTGCGGGCTACGTGGCGCTCGCTTTGATCGCGTTGCGGTTGGTCTGGGGCGTCGTTGGCAGCGAGCACGCGCGCTTCACCGACTTCGTACCGCGTCCGCGCGCGCTGCTGGCCTACATCGGCGATGTACTGCATCGCCGCGAACGGCGCTACATCGGCCACAATCCTGCGGGCGCCGTGATGGTGCTCGCCCTGCTCGGGACCATCAGCATCTGTGGCATCTCGGGCTGGCTGCTGACCACCGACGCGTTCTGGGGCTCGCAAGCCATGGAGCAACTGCATGAACTGAGCGCCAATTTCGCGATCCTACTCGTGGTGCTACACGTGTGCGGCGTCATCTACGAAAGCTGGCACCAGCGCGAGAACCTGGTCAAGGCCATGTTCACAGGCCGCAAACGCCAGTAGAGGCGACAGTATAGACCCGTTAATCACGCCCTTTTTTATTCTACACCGCCTACTCTGGCAAGTAGCACCTTAAGCGGCCTACCCCCGGGTCAGATGAGCTTGCGCTCCAGTAGCGCCTTGTGGTCACATTGCGCAACTCTTGCCAAGGAGAACTCGATGGCCCGCCCTCACCTCGTGCCGTGGTCGGATATCGATC
>CAZAWU010000104.1:0-13885 GCA_964488915.1 uncultured Burkholderiales bacterium | reverse complement strand
TGTTCCCGAGTGTAAACGACTTGTCCATTCGTCAACATCGCGACGCGCATGATGCTCGCACCGATATCGACCAGGGTAATCAGTTGGTTCTTGCCGCCGCCAGGTAGTTGCGGTTCGATCAACTCCATAGCGGACAACGATGCGAGCGACTCGACGTCCATGATCGTTGCTTTGAGGCCGGCGGCCTGCGCTACGGCAACGCGGTCCTCGACTTTGTCCTTGCGCGAAGCCGCGATGAGCACTTCGCACTCCTCGGGACCGGACGGTGCTGGCCCCAGCACCTGGAAATCGAGGTTGACTTCGTCCAACGCAAATGGGATGTATTGGTTAGCTTCGCTCTCGACTTGGATCTCCAAGTCTTCCTCGCGCTGGCCCGCCGGGACTATGACCTTTTTGGTTATAACTAGGGCAGATGGCAACGCCATGGCAACGTTTTTGATGCGCGTGCCGGAGCGGCGCCAAGCGCGCTGCAGCACCTCCGCTGCGGCGTCCAAATTGGCGATGTTGCCGTCGACGACGGCTTCGCGCGGTAGCGATTCGATCGCGTACCGCTCGACTCGATATTGGCCTTTGCCCGCCTCGGAAAGCTCCAACACTTTGACCGAGGACGAGCTGATGTCAACGCCCACGAGCGGGGGCGTCTTCGGCCTGAACCAATCTAGTCCGCCGACCATGTTTTCCTTCAAAAGGGTTTAGTTAGACCAGAGACCGTATAAACCGCGTGAAATCCTAACAATAAGCGTCGCGCTGTGTAAAGCTTTTATGTAAAACTTTGTTAGGGGTTTGGCAACGTTTTCGCTCGGTATAATTCCTCTCCACGCCTTTCTGATGACTTGGTGACATTTGGCAATGCTGCGTGCGCGCTGGCTAGGCTACAGCCTGCTGGTGGCGCTGACTCTCGTTCTTGTGGCCTTCGGGGTATTCGCACTGGCCGTCGTACTGATCTACCCCAAGCTGCCGAGCCTTGAGGCCTTGACGGATTACCGGCCTAAGGTTCCCCTGCAAGTTTTCACGGAGGATGGCTCGCTGATTGGCGAGTTCGGTGAAGAGCGGCGCGCTGTCGTCAAGGTCGAGAAAGTCCCAAAGCTACTAAAGCAAGCCATTTTGGCCGCTGAAGACGACCGTTTCTACGAACATAGCGGCGTCGACTATCAGGGTGTCATGCGCGCTGCCGTGGCCAATTTCGCCGCTGGGGGGGTCAAGGAAGGCGCCAGTACCATCACCATGCAGGTGGCGCGGACGTTCTTGCTCAGCAACGAGAAGACCTTTAGCCGTAAGCTTACTGAAATGCTGTTGGCACTGAAGATCGAGCGCAGTCTGACCAAGGACCAAATCCTCGAGCTTTACATCAACCAAATCTTCCTTGGCCAGCGCGCCTACGGCTTTGGCGCCGCCGCGCAGATCTACTATGGCAAGGCGCTCGAACAGCTATCGCTTGCAGAAAGCGCAATGCTGGCAGGGTTGCCGAAGGCGCCTTCGCGGTTTAATCCAGTCGTCAATCCTGAGCGTGCGGCGCTGCGGCAAAAGTATGTCCTCAGGCGCATGCATGAACTGCGTTTTGTCACCGCCCAGCAGCTAGCCGCCGCCACCGCCAGCCCCGGCAAAGTGGTACCGCAAGCGACCGTCTACCAGGTCAAGGCCGACTATGTAGCTGAGATGGCGCGTCAGTATGTACTCACAACCTACGGCGAAAAGGCATACACCAATGGCTATCGCGTCTACACCACTTTGTCGCCGGCCGACCAAGCGGCAGCCAATGCTGCGCTGCGGCGAGGGGCGCTGGAGTACGACCGCCGCCACGGCTATCGGGGGCCGGAAGCAGTGGTTCAACTGGCCTTCGGTGCCTCAGTGGAAGCGCTTGAGGAAGCCCTGGCGGAGCGCGAAGCCATCAACGGGCTAGTGCCGGCTATCGTAGTGGACGCGACCCCAAGCCGAGTGCAGGTATTTGCCAAGGGCGGAGAGGAACTGACCATCACTGGCGAGGGCCTCAAGTTCGTGCAACGCGCGCTGCTCAACTCCGCCCCAGCCGCGCAGCGATTAGTGCGCGGCGCCATCGTGCGTGTTGCCAAGAACGCCAAGGGCGCTTGGGAGATTTTGCAACGCCCGGCGGTGGAGGGGGCGCTAGTCGCACTAAACGCCAAGGACGGGCGCGTGCGCGCACTCGTGGGTGGGTTTGATTTTGCCAGCAACAAGTTCAACCACGTGACACAAGCATTACGCCAGCCTGGATCGAGCTTCAAGCCGTTTATTTACTCGGCAGCGCTCGAGAAGGATTTCACCCCTTCAACAGTGTTGGAAGACGCTCCTTTTTTGATCGACGCGGAGAAGACTGGCGGCGAGTTATGGGAGCCCGAGAATTACGACCGTCGCTACGAAGGCCCGATGCGTCTTCGCGTAGCGCTGGCTAAGTCGAAGAATATGGTTTCGATCCGCGTCATCGACGCCATCGGCACGAGCTATGCCCAAGAGTACGTTACCAAGTTTGGTTTCGACCCGAAGCTCAACCCGGCCGTGCTTACGCTTGCCCTGGGCGCGGGCCAAGCCACTCCTATGCAAGTTGCCACAGGCTACGCCGTGTTCGCCAATGAGGGCTATCGTGTAACGCCGTACTTCATCGATCGTATCGAAGACGGCAACGGCAAGGTGATCATGAAGGCGCAGCCGAAGTCCGTCGGGCATGGGGCCGAGCAGGTCCTCGACGCGCGCAACACCTTCGTGATGACATCGATGATGAAAGACGTCATCCGCGTCGGCACGGCTCAACGGGCAGCCGCATTGGGGCGGCACGATCTGGCCGGCAAGACCGGCACATCGAACGAAGCCCGAGACGCATGGTTTGCGGGGTATAACTCTGAAATTGTCGCCGTTTCTTGGTTAGGCTTTGATACCCCTGCCTCTTTGGGGGAAAAGGAAACGGGCGCACAAGCGGCGCTGCCGATCTGGATGGCCTACATGAGTGAGGCGCTGAAGGGGCTGCCAGAAACCAAGGAACGCGTTCCTGATGGGGTAATCGTGGTGCCGGTGAACCCTATCAGCGGTCTGCGTGATCCCGAAGGCGAGGGCCGCATCGCCGAGTACTTTTACCGCGAGAACGTTCCGCCGTTGGCGCCGCCTAAGGATGTAGAGTTGCAGTCCGAAGGCGCGGACCGGCCGCCAGAAGACATCAAAGAGCAGTTGTATTGAGGCTTGCTGCGGATTTGAGGTGGATCGACACATGCCTAAGGCACGCAAAAACCGGCAGAACAGCACGCGCGAACACCTCGCTTACCTGGCCGCGCGCATCATGGCCGAAGACGGTATCCAGGATTTCGGGGCCGCCAAGCGCAAGGCGGCGCGCCAAGCCGGCCTCGCCAACACGCAAAACTTGCCCGGTAACGCGGAAATCGAGGCGGCGCTGCGCTCGTATCAAGCCTTGTATCAAAGCGAAGCGCAACCGGCCGCGCTGAAGCAACTGCGCGAGATCGCCATCTCCAGCATGGAACTGCTCGCCGACTTCCAGCCCTACCTCACCGGCGCGGTGCTGAACGGCACAGCCGGCGAATATTCGGACGTTAATCTGCAGCTATTTGCCGATAGCTGCAAAGAGGTCGAGCTATTTTTGCTCAGCCGCAAGCTGAACTACGAGGTATCCAGCCGGCGCGTCTGGCTGGGCGATCGGCAAGTGGAAATTCCTGTGCTCGCTATGGATGCGGGCGGCGTGCCCGTCCTGCTCGCGGTGTACGACCGGGATCACGAGCGCGTGCTGCAAAAGCACCGTGCCGATGGACGCACTATCGAGCGCGCCAAGATCGCCGATGTGAAAGCGCTGCTGCAAGACGGCGCGGAGAGCGCCGCCGCTTAAGCGCTCAACCGTCTTTCAACCACTGGGCTGCGTCCAGCGCGAAATAGGTGAGAATCCCGTCCGCCCCGGCACGCTTGAACGCCATTAGCCCTTCCAACACGCATTTCTTCTCGTCCAGCCAGCCGTTCTGCGCGGCGGCCTTGAGCATCGCGTACTCGCCGCTCACCTGGTAGACGAACGTCGGTGCTTTGAATTCATCCTTCACGCGCCGCACAATATCGAGGTAAGGCATACCGGGCTTGACCATCACCATATCCGCACCCTCCTCCAAGTCGTAGCCAACCTCCCACAACGCCTCGTCGGTATTCGCGGGATCCATCTGATAAACCGCTTTATTGCTCTTGCCGAGGTTGGCGGCGGAACCCACCGCATCGCGGAACGGGCCGTAGTAGCCGGAGGCGTACTTTGCCGAATAGGCCAAGATGCGCGTGTGAATGAACTTGTGCTCGTCCAGCACCTGTCGGATGGCGCCAATGCGCCCGTCCATCATGTCCGACGGAGCAACAATATCCACGCCAGCTTGTGCGTGAGTGACTGCTTGCTTTTGTAGGATGTCGATAGTCTCGTCGTTCAGCACGTAGCCTTCGTCGTCGATCAAACCGTCTTGGCCGTGGCTTGTGTACGGATCGAGCGCGACATCGGTCATGACTCCCAACTCGGGGAATCGCGTTTTGATTGCGCGAATGACGCGAGGCACTAGGCCGTCGGGATTGAGAGCCTCCCCGCCATCAGGTGTCTTGAGGCGGGGCTCGATCACGGGAAATAGCGCCATGGCAGGTACGCCCAGCGCCAAGCAGCGCTCCGCCACTGGCAGCAGCTTGTCGAGCGTGTAGCGCTCGACTCCCGGCATGGACGGAACTTTCTCAGTGCGCCCGTTTCCGTCGAGCACGAACACCGGGTACAAGAAATCATCGGCGCTTAGCGAAGTCTCACGCGTCAGGCGCCGCGTGAAGTCATCGCGCCGCCGCCGCCGCAGGCGCCTCTGGGGGAAACGGCCCAATATGTGGATAGACATGCGATTTTTCACCCGGAAACGGAGGGAAATTATCTCACGGAACTTTCGGCAACCCGGTGCGTCATAAGATCAGATGATGTGACCCATCATCTCCCGCTTTTCCTCCCTGAGCGGGTGCCTTAATGCAAATTAGGGCTTCGCCCCCGGCTTTATTCCCCTTTTGCCGGGGGCTTTTATTTTTTGGGCCCCCGGCAAGGTTGATTTTCCCGGGGGCTTTTATTTTTGGGCCCCCGGCAAGGTTGATTTTCCCGGGGGCTTTATTTCTCGACATTCGCAAGCTTGCTCTGTCGCAGCGCCGAGTAGAGCGCCACGCGCGCCGCTTCGACGCCTTCGCCGCTCAAACTCGAGAACGCTTGTACGCTGCCTAATTTGTGCAATGCCAGTGTGGCGGCGATCTTACGCAGCGCTAGCAACCGCGCACCGCGCGCAAGTTTGTCGGATTTGGTCAGCAGCACATGAACTTCGCGCTGCGCCGGCTGCAGGAACTCGAGCAGTTGCAGATCGAGCGGTGTCGGCGCATGCCGAATATCCATGATCAGCACAACACACGCGAGTTGTTCGCGCTGCAGCAGGTACTCGCCGATCAGTTTGTCCCAGCTTTGGCGCAAAGTTCGGGCTGCGGACGCGTAACCATAGCCCGGCAGATCGACCAAGTAGCGCCCGTCGCCCAGCGCAAAGAAATTCAGCTCGCGCGTGCGCCCCGGCGCCTTGCTCACGAACGCTAAGCGCTTGTGATTGACGATGGCATTAATGGCGCTGGATTTACCGGCGTTCGAACGGCCGACGAAGCACACTTCCGCGCGGCTATCGCCCGGCAATCCCTCACGGTCCACCACCGAGCGCACGAAGCTGGCGCGATTCAGCAGTGCGAGCGCAGCCGGCGCAGCGTCGCCGGGGTTTGCGCCTTGGCGCCGCGCAGCGACGCGCAACGTTGCCTTTTCAACGCCCACGGCGGCCCTGCGGTAGAATAGCGCCCGCTTTGGAACACGGAATCACTGAAGAGGGCCGCATGTTTCGCATGAAAGTCATTTCGCGCGCGCTGTTTGCTGCAACGTTTATCTGGAACGCGCTGCCTGCCGCGAACGCGGCCGACGCTACCAAAGGCGCGAGCATCGCTCAAGGCACATGCGCTGCCTGTCATGGCGCCGACGGCAACAGCGTGTTACCCGGCAGTCCGGACCTCGCCGGACAGCACGCCGATTATATCGCCAAGCAACTGGCCAACTTCAAAAACAACGAGCGTGCCAACGCAATGATGGCGCCGATGGCCGCCCCGCTCTCGCCCGACGACATGAAAAACGTCGGCGCGTATTTCGCCAAGCAGAAGGCGAAAGAGCGTGCGGCGCGCGACGAGGCGCTGGTGAAAGAAGGCGCCATGCTCTATCGTGGTGGCAATATGGCCAACGGCGTGCCCGCGTGTACCGGCTGTCACGGCCCCGACGGCGCCGGCATCCCGGCGCAATTTCCGCGCTTGGCTGGTCAGCGCAGCGACTACACGCTCGCGCAGCTCAAGGCGTTTCGCGCCGGCGAGCGCGCCAACGATCCCGCGAAGATGATGCGCATGGTCGCGGCGAAGTTAAGCGACCGCGAAATCCAAGCGTTAGCTGAATACATCTCTGGCTTGCGCTGAGCTTCTGACTGTTCTGACTGTTTGGCAGCGCGGATGCGCGAGGCGCAGCCGTAGTTGAAGTTACTTCTGCTGAGCGAAGATGCTGTCCGCAGCCGCGATAGTGGTGTCGATATCTGCATCGCTGTGCACTGAAGAAACGAATCCCGCTTCATACGCCGACGGTGCGAGATAGACGCCTGCCTTCAGCATCGCGTGGAAGAAGCGGTTGAAGCGCTCCTTGTCTGACTGCATCACTTCCGCGTAACTGGTAGGCGCTTGCGCGCGGAAGAATACGCCGAACATGCCGCCGAGCGACGCGCCGGAAAAGGCGATGCCGTGCTTCTTCGCCGCAGCGACCAAACCATCGACCAGCCGTTTCGTTTTCGCGGACAGCGATTCAAAGAAACCCGGCGCTGAAATCAGCTTTAGCGTCTCCAACCCCGCTGTCACCGCGACCGGGTTGCCGGATAGCGTTCCAGCCTGATACACCGGCCCCAATGGCGCGATTTTTCGCATGATGTCTGATTTTCCACCGAATGCTCCCATGGGCATGCCGCCACCGATGACTTTCCCAAGCGTCACCAAATCGGGTTTGATGCCGAACACGCCTTGCGCGCCTTTCGGCCCTAAGCGGAAGCCGGTCATCACCTCGTCGAAAATCAGCACCGCGCCATGCTGGGTGCACAGTTCGCGCAGCGTCTGCAAATAACCGGGTTTAGGCGCGACAAAATTCATGTTGCCGGCCACCGGCTCGATGATCACGCACGCGATCTTGTCGCCCATGCGCGCGAAGGTTTCTTTGATCTGCTCGGTGTCGTTGAAATCTTGTACCAGCGTGTGCGCGACCACTTCCGGCGGCACGCCGGCCGAACTCGGATTGCCGAAAGTCAGCGCGCCGGAGCCGGCTTTCACCAGCAGCGCGTCGCCGTGGCCGTGATAGCAGCCTTCGAACTTGATCAGCACGTTGCGCCCGGTGTAGCCGCGCGCGAGGCGGATCGCCGTCATGGTCGCTTCGGTGCCGGAGCTGGTCAGGCGCACTAGATCGATGTCGAGGGTGGCGCACAGCAGCTTAGCGAGGGTGACTTCCAGCTCGGTCGGCGCGCCAAAGCTCAAGCCTTTCGCCGCGCACGCCTGCACCGCACGCACCACTTGCGGATGCGCGTGGCCGAGAATGAGCGGCCCCCACGAGCCGACGTAATCGATGTAGCGCTTGCCGTCGGCGTCGTACAGATAAGCGCCCTCGCCGCGCTCGAAGAAAATCGGCGTACCGCCCACGGCACGGAACGCGCGCACCGGCGAATTCACGCCGCCGGGAATGTAGTTCTGCGCTTCGGCGAAAAGTTGTTCGCTGCGAGTCATAATCTAAGCCTCGAATAGTTGGTTGAAGCTGCGCGCCGCGGCTGCGATATTCGCTGCGTTGAACAGCGCGCTCGACACCGCCAGCGCATCCGCGCCGGCATCGATCAACTCACGCGCATTATCGAGCGTAATGCCGCCGATTGCCACAATCGGGATATGAACCTGGACGCGCGCCGCGCGCAGCAACTCCAAACTTGCGCGCACCGCGGTCGGTTTGGTGCTGGAAAGATAGAAGCTGCCGAACGCCACATAGTCAGCACCACCAATTTGCGCCTCAAGCGCGCGCGGCAGTTCGTTGTAGCAGGACACGCCAATGATCCCGTGCGGCAGCGCCGCGCGCGCATCCGCGAGCGCGCTGTCTTGCCTGCCGACATGCGCGCCGGCTGCGCCGGCTTGCGCGGCGAGCGCGGGAAAGTCGTTGACAATCAAGTTTGCGCCGTGGGCCGCGCACAGTGCTTGCAGCGCGCGCGCTTGCGCTTCTCTCAGCGCGGCGTCCGCCGCTTTGTTGCGGTACTGCAACCAGCGCACCCCGCCGCGCAACGCTGTCTCGACGGCGCGCAGCAGAGCGGCGGTGTTGGCCTCGTCGGGTGTCAGTGCGTAGAGCCCGCGCAGATTCTTAGCATCCATACTGGCGTAGGTTGTTGGCGGGGCGCGCAGGCCGTATCATTGGCGCCCTTGCAAGGGGGCGGCGGCGCCCATGCCGCCGGATAGACTTAAGAACAGCCATGACAACGACAGAAATCGCATTCAAAACCTACATGTGCCTCATCTGCGGCTACATCTACGATGAAGCCAAGGGCGCGCCCGATGAGGGTATCGAACCCGGTACGCGCTGGGAAGATGTGCCGCCGAACTGGGTGTGCCCGGATTGTGGTGCGCGCAAGGAAGATTTCGAGATGGTTGAAGTTTGAGCCAATCGAATTGCAACACACCTGCGAAGTTCGACGGCCCGCACTTCTGCCTGCAGCTACTTCCAAAAATACCAAAGCACCAGCACGCCAAGAATAATTCGGTACCAAGCAAAGCCGCGGAAGGTATGGCTCGACACGAAGCGTATCAGCGCCTTCACCGCTATTAGCGCCGCGATAAACGACACCACAAAGCCGACCGCGAACACACTTGCGTCGCCGGCGTTGAGCAAATCGCGATGCTTGTAAACGTCGTAGAACGTCGCCGCGAACATGGTCGGAATCGCCAAGAAGAACGAAAATTCGGTGGCTGTCCGGCGTGACAACCCGGCCAGCATGCCGCCGATGATCGTCGCGCCGGCGCGCGACGTGCCCGGGATCAACGATACGCACTGAGCCAACCCCACCATCAGCGCATCGCGCGCGCTCATGTCGTCGACTTCGTGCACGCGCGGTGCGCGCGTCTGCGCGCGAGGGCGCTCAATCCAAAAAATGACCAACGCCCCGAGTATCAATGCGATCGCCACGCTGATCGGATTGAACAAGTGCGCTTTGATCTTGGAGGCAAACAGCAGTCCCATTACTCCCGAGGGGATAAAGCCAATAATAAGATTTAGAAAGAATTGCTGAGACTTACTCCTGGACTGTATCGTTACTAGAGTGTCGATGAGCTTGCGGCGATAGAGCCAGCACACAGCGAGGATCGCGCCCAGCTGAATGACGATCTCGAACACCTTGCCTTGATCGTTGTTGAAGCCAAGCAGATCCCCGGCGATGATCAGGTGCCCGGTGGAGGAAATCGGCAGAAACTCGGTCGCGCCTTCGACGATCCCGAGAATGACCGCGTGCAGATGTCGAAGCCAGTCCATGCAATGCTCGCGCCGCGCCGGATAAAAAGAGCGCGCATGCTAGCACAGCGTCCCGAGAACCCCCGGTGAGGCGGGTGCCTTGCGCGCTAAGTGCCAGGGCGCGAGGGCTGAGCCTGCTTAGATCGGTTCGCGCTGACTCCCAGCGGGGCGCCCGCTGTTCGGCACGTTCTGTCCTTTCGTCCCTTCGCGCAGCGCTTCTTTCGCCTTCTCGGCGGCGACGTTGAGCACCAAATCCAGGATCGGCCCGACGCGCTGCTGAATCTTGTCGCCCGCAGCCTCGAGACGCTTGACCAGATCATCCGGCAGCTTGGCGGGCTTGCCGGCGATGGTGTCCTTGATGAACACGTTGAGCGTGTCGATGTCCTGCTCGGTGATCGCGCCACGCAGGATTTCCTTGAGCCCCAACGCTTGAACGATGGCGTCGACTTGGCCGGTGGAGATTTCCAAATCGGCTGCGCGCGTGGGCAGGGCGACAGCTGCAATGCCCAACGTTGTCGCTACGGTGAAGATGCGAATGAATTTCATAGCGGCGGCTCCGCACTAGGCCCAAAGAAAATAGTATAACGACTTGCCACGCGCGCGCGCAGACAGGCGCGTGCCGCAACGCGCCGTGATCTGTCAGCGCAGCGGGCATTTTGGGTGCCCCCTCAGCGGCCTCGTTCAAGACAGCGAGCTTCTTTTGCGTGGCGTGTCCAGGAAGGTCAACGTGCAGAATCGAGTCGAAGCGTTAGCGCTGGATGCCGCCATTGACGGCGCCGATCGATGCGATTAACCAAGATTGCCCGATCTGTTCCGGTACTGGAGGGCTCCAAACTCGCGACTAGCGCAGCACATACTGCATACATGATAATCTGAAAGTCGTCTTTGATGGTCGATTAGGAGATTAAGGAGATGGCTGTATGTTCGGCGATCAAGGGTGTGCGCAATTGCTCGCAGGTTAGAATGCCTAACCTTAGCAACTCGGACTGGCAATGAATATCACTGGAAGCGCCCCCCGAGCTACAGCGCTACAAGGCGATCGCTTAGGCACGGATCAAGCAGAGCTTGGTAGAACAAGACTCACCAAGGGGCTTTTCTTGAACGAAGTGCGCGGGGCGCGCGGGCAGTCCAAGTAAGCGCAGATGCAAGGCCAGCTTTTCTCACAAGTCTTTCTAGCCGAGAGCATCCGCGAGTCCCCACATTGGCTCGATCTTTCCGGTGCAAAGTTCGAGGCGTTCTTACAGCAGTTGAAGGACGTCTACGCCCACGTCGACGCGAGCAGTAAACTCAACGAAGCTGTCACCGAAAACACGCTCATTGTCCGCACTCTTGGCCTGCTCGGTTGGGATGAACTCAATCTCCCGCAGTTGGGTTCCTCGGCGACGCGTCGAGAAGACGTTCCCGATCATCTGCTGTTTCTCGATCAAGACGCGAAGCGCAGGGCGCTCGCCGAAAAGCGCGATTCTGATTACTACAAGCACGGTGTTGCCGTGCTCGAAGCCAAACGCTGGCTCCGATCTTTGGATCGCGGCGACACGAAGGATCAGCTTGATCCAGGCACGCCTTCGAACCAAATCTTGCGCTATCTCTCGCGCGTCGAAATCGCGTCCAACCGCGCGATCCGCTGGGGCATCCTAACCAACGGCGCTGTTTGGCGCTTGTATTGGCAAGGCGCGCGTTCGCGCGCCGAGCAGTTCTTCGAGGTCGATCTTGCCGCGGCGGTGGGTGTGCCGGGCGTTCAAGTTTCGTTGGAAGGCTATCCGCCAGAACACGCGCTGAGACTCTTTTGTGTGCTGTTCCACCGCCAGGCATTCGAGCCGCAACCGTGGGATACGCCGCGCCGCACGTTCCACGCTTTCGCGCTGGATGAAACGCGTTTCTACGAAGAAAAAGTTTCGCAAGACCTCGGCGCACGCGTGTTCGACGAAGTCTTTCCCGAGCTAGCCAACGCGCTGGCTACCGGTGACCACCAAGCCGTGCGCGACGCGGATGGAGTATTCGCGCGCGCCTACCTCGACCAGCTGCGCGAGGCCACGCTGGTCTTGCTCTACCGCTTGCTGTTCGTGTTCTTCGCTGAGGATCGCAACTTGTTACCGTTGCGCGAGGCGCGCTATGTCGCCTACAGCCTACGGCGCTTGCGTGAGGAAATCCGCGATAAGCGCGATGCGGGAAACGTTTTCTCCAGCACCGTACCCAACTATTGGGGCCAATTGCAAAACCTGTTTGCGGCGATTGCCAGCGGCGACGACGCAATCGGCCTGCCGGCCTACAACGGCGGCTTGTTCGACCCCGCGCGTGCGCCGATCCTGGTGCGCAGCCGCGTGCCGGATGCGCGGCTCGCACCGATCATCGACGCACTCTCCCGGCGTACCGACGTACTCAAAGCGTGGATTAACTATCGCGATTTGTCGGTGTCGCACCTCGGCAGCATCTACGAGCGGTTGCTCGAATACACCCTGGTTCAGGAAGGCGGGCGCATCGTCGCTAAGCCCGCTAGCTTTGCCCGCAAAGTGACCGGCAGTTACTACACCCACGATGACCTGGTAAAGCTCATCATCGAAGAAACGGTCGGCCGGCTGGTAAACGAGAAGGCCGCCGCGTTCGACGACCTCGTCAAGCGCCTCAAAAAGAAAACCGCGCTGACGCCGCCGAATTGGAACGCGCTCGAAATAGTCGATCCGGCGAAGAACTTACTGGCGCTTCGCATCTGCGACCCGGCGATGGGCAGCGGCCACTTTCTCGTCACGTTAGTCGATTACCTCGCCGACGAAGTCTTGGAGCAGATGTCTAACGTCGAGCACACCGTCGCGACGCAGCCGTGGGCCGCGCATTTGGTCGAACGCGGCAATCCGTGGGAATCGCCCGAAGTGCCGCGCATCGCCAGCATCCGTAAGCGCATTCTCGATTCCGCGCGCGAGCACGGCTGGGCGGTGGATGAGCATCAGCTTGATGACCGGCACATCGTGCGGCGCATCATCTTGAAGCAAGTGATTCACGGTGTGGATAAGAACCCGATGGCGGTCGAGCTTGCCAAGCTCGCGCTGTGGCTGCACACCTTCACCGTTGGTGCGCCGCTGTCGTTTCTCGATCATCACTTGAAGTGCGGCGATTCGTTGCACGGCGAGCGTTTCGAAGTCGTCAGAGGCGATCTGCATGCGATTGGTGTACTGCTGCAGGAAGGCGAATTCAAGCGCCTGGAAGTTGCGGCGCGCAGCCTCGCGCAAGTGGCCGATCTCACCGACATCGATTTGACGGAAACGCAAGCCTCGAAGCGCCTGGCGGACGAAGCCGAGCGCGAGATCGCGCCGCTGCACGCGCTGCTCGATTTCTGGCGTGCGCTACGCTGGATCGCCCCCGGTTTCCCGAATTTGAAGAAAGTGAAGGACGAGGCAATCAGGCTCGCGTTGGCCGAATTGCTATCGGGCCGCCACAACCTGACGGCGTTGGTTGCGGAAGGCCGCGTCGGTGCGCATGCGACGCACGCAGCCGAGGCGACCGCGCTGCTCCTGCGCGCCAGAGAACTCGCCGCGCAGGAGCGTTACTTTCACTGGCACACCGCATTCCCAACGGTGTGGCCGCACGGCACCAGCGGCAACGGCGGCTTCAATGCGGTGATCGGCAATCCGCCGTGGGATCGCATCAAGCTGCAGCAGGTGGAATGGTTCGCCGAGCGCGGGCTCGATATCGCCCGCGCCGCGCGCGCCGCCGATCGCGCTCGCATGATCGCCGCGCTTGAAGCGAGCAACGATCCGCTATGGGCGCAATTAATGCGCGCGTGGTGCGCGATTGCGGCGATTTTCCGCTGCTATCGAGCGGCGACATCAATATCTACAGCCTGTTCGTCGAGCGCGCGCAGGCGTTGGTGCACAGCCAAGGCATCGTTGGTTTGCTGACGCCTTCCGGCATCGCGGCGGATAAGGGGGCAGCGGAATTCTTCCGCAGCATTTCGGGGACGGGCAGACTGGCTGCGTTGTATGACTTTGAAAACAGAAACAACCCGGGCGGCAGCTACTTCCCGGATGTCGATTCGCGCTTCAAGTTCTGCACGCTGGTCTTCGCCGGCCCCGCGCGCACGTTCACGCAGTCAAGCTGCGCGTTCTTTCTGCACGACGTAACGGAACTGAAATCACTCGATCGCACGCTCAACTTATCAGCCGAGGATTTCAAGCTCGTCAACCCAAACACCGGCGCCGCGCCTATCTTCCGCACGCGCCGCGACGCGGAAATCACCACGCGCATCTACCGCAACCATCCGGTGCTGGTTGACCGCTCCTCTGGCTCGGAGAAGAAGGTTTGGCCGGTGCG
>CAZAWU010000103.1:0-13999 GCA_964488915.1 uncultured Burkholderiales bacterium | reverse complement strand
GTCCAGCCGAGCGCGTACATGATGGTCATCACTCGATCCGCCGCGGCGGTGTCGGCGATCATTTCGCAGATCTTGATGAACGCTTCTTGCGGCGTGCCGCAGATGTTGGACACCACTTCGGGCGTGTAGCGCGCGAAGTGCTGCTTCATCATCTGGAACACGCAGCGCGGGTCTTGCATGGTTTCGTCGATCTTGGCGAAACCATCCTCGCCCATTTCGTACACCCAGCTCGCTTGATCGTACTTGCGCTTTTCCGCGTCGTAGCCGGAGAAGAGGCCGTTTTCGAACTTGAAATTGGCGTTGATCAGGAACGGCGCGTTAGTGTAGTGCTTGACGTAGTCGTGATGAATCTTGTCCTTCGCGAGCAAATAGTTCACCACGCCCGCCAAAAAGGCGATGTCGGTGCCGACGCGGATGGGTGCGTAAAAATCCGCCATCGCGGCCGAGCGCGTAAAGCGCGGATCGACCACGATCAGCTTCGCCTTGTTGTGCGCTTTCGCTTCCGTGACCCACTTGAAGCCGCACGGATGCGCTTCGGCGGCGTTGCCGCCCATAATCAAGACTAGATTGGCATTCTTGATGTCAACCCAGTGATTCGTCATCGCTCCACGGCCGAACGTCGGGGCAAGACCTGCCACCGTCGGGGCGTGTCAGACGCGCGCTTGATTATCGAATGCGAGCATTCCCAGGCTACGCACCACCTTATGCGTGATGTAGCCTGATTCGTTAGACGATGCAGAAGCGGCGAGGAAGCCGGTGCTGACCCAGCGGTTGACCGTGGCGCCGTCGGCGTTCTTGGCGATGAAGTTCGCGTCGCGGTCCGCTTTCATGTGCTTGGCGATGCGTGTCAGCGCGTCATCCCACGAAATGCGCTTCCACTCTTTGCTGCCGGCTTCGCGCACTTCCGGGTACTTGAGCCGGTTCGGGCTGTGCACGAAATCGAGCAGACCCGCGCCTTTCGGGCACAGCGTGCCGCGATTGACCGGATGATCCGGATCGCCTTCGATGTGGATGATCTCGCTCTTGGCGTTTTTTGCCTTGTCGCCCAGCGAGTACATGATCACGCCACAGCCGACCGAACAGTACGGACAGGTGTTGCGCGTTTCCGTGGTGCGAGCGAGCTTGAAGGTGCGCGCCTGCGCGAGCGCCGGGGCCGGTGAGAACCCCATCATCGCGATCGACGACCCTCCGATCCCCGCTGCGCAGACCCGGAAAAACTGTCTGCGGTTCATTTGCATCAAACGGCTCCTCTGATGTATGCAGCAAGACTGTTTTTGTAAGCAAGCTTGATTTGTTCCGTTCGCTGAATCAAGCGCTTGATACGCCGGAAGTCTACGCGTTTTCCGGACTTGCTCCAAGCGTTACCTGCGAAGCGATCGGCGTTAGAGTTCCATATGCAAGAATTTACATAGGATTAATAGTATCAGTCGATAAATTAGGCGGTATGCGACTCACGCAAGTATACTGCTGAGATTGCGGTGGAAATCTATCCTTTCGTCAAAGCGCTGCATGTAATCGGTGCCGCCGTTCTTCTCGGAATGGGCCTAGGGATCGCGTTCTTCTTCTGGATGGCGCACCGCGGCGAAGATCGCAACGCGCGCTTGTTCGCGGCGCGCACCACGGTTCTGGCGGACGCGTTTTTCACCTTGCCTGCGGTGATTCTGCAACCGCTTACCGGCGCATGGCTGGTCTGGCGTGGCGGCTGGAACTGGACGGACGAGTGGTTGCTAGCGAGTTACGTGCTGTACCTGATCGCGGGATTGTGCTGGGTGCCGGTGGTGTTCTTGCAGTTGCGCATGCGGCGCGAGCTTGAGCGGCAAGTGCGAGGACAGACGATCGACGCGGCCGCTTACACGCGCATGCTGCGCACGTGGTTTCTGCTGGGCTGGCCGGCGTTTCTTGGGCTCATGGTTGCGGTGTGGCTGATGGTGGCAAAGCCGGCTTGGGGAGCTGCGTGATAGTGTAGTGCTTCGTTCTAAATGGCACTTATGTCCCTAAATCACTCACCCCGCGCCAGAGTCTGTTCAACGCGCTCGCGTAGGTCTCTAGCGGTGAACGGTTTGTCCAACACCAGTCCGCGGTGCTCCGCCAAAAATGCGCGAGCGCCTGGCGAGAGTGTGTCGCCGGTCACGAATAGCATGCGCGCAGCGAGTTTCGGATCGCGTTCTTGTACCGCGCGCCACAGCGCGGCGCCATCCATGTCCGGCATGCGCAAATCACTGACGATGGCATCAAAGCGCGCTAGTTCCAACAGCTCCATCGCCACGGCGCCGGATTCTGCGGTAGCCACTTCATGGCCGGCACCCTCGATTATTGAGCGCATCATCGCCGCGAGTTCGGGCTCGTCGTCGACCACCAGAATGCGCGCCTGCGAGGCTGCGCTGGGCGCAACCGCCGCGGCTTCGCTCGCTGGCGCGGCCGCTTTCTCGTTACGCAGCGGCAACCACAAGCGCATGCTCGCTCCCGCGCCGGACGAGCTTGCCTCGAGCACTAGGTCGCCGCCATGCTCGCGCGCGATCGAGCGCGATACCGCCAAGCCGAGGCCGGTGCCCACACCTTCGGCCTTGGTGGAGAAAAACGGCTCAAAAATGCGCTCGCGCAGCGCACTCGCCACACCCGGACCGGTGTCACTCACGCGCAGCCACACACCGCTAGCATCGCCACCCGTGGCGACGGTTACCCGCTTTACGCCTTCCATCTGGCTTAGTGCCTGCTGTGCGTTCACCAGCAAGTTGAGCACGATCTGCCCCATTTGGTCGGCGTCCGCCAACACTTGAACCAAGTTCTCGTCCAACTCCAGCACGCAGTCGATGCCGTGGGTGCGATAGGTGTAGGCCAGCATCTCAACCGCGGCGCGCGCCAAATCGTTTAGCGAAGTCGGGCCGTGCACAGGCGGGCGGCTGCGCGCCATGTTGAGAAACGTGCGCACAATGCGCCCACAGCGCTCGGCGGCATCGCGAATGCGCGTCACGTCGTTCTTGAGCGCCGGAAAATCCTGCGACTTTTCCGCCAGCAAATCCGCCCCGCCCAGCACGATGGCCAGCGGATTGTTGAGCTCGTGCGCCACACCGGCAAGCAAGCTGCCCATGGCGGTCAACTTCTCGCTTTGCCGCAAGCGCTCGCGTTCGCGTTGCAGCTGCAGCGCCGCTTCGCGCCGCTCGGAAATGT
The DNA here is from genome assembly GCA_964488915.1 of uncultured Burkholderiales bacterium. Classification (GTDB taxonomy): domain Bacteria; phylum Pseudomonadota; class Gammaproteobacteria; order Burkholderiales; family JALYOK01; genus CADEHE01. The sequence continues at coordinate 10,831 of CAZAWU010000103.1, read as the reverse complement.
CGATGATTGAGGCCGTGTAGTGCACCGCAGCGCCGACGCCCGTGCGCCATATCACCATGTCGACGGGAAACTCCGAACCGTCGGCGCGCAAAGCCTGCAACTCCATGCGCCGGTCCAGAATCTTGATTGGCTCCCCCGCGCGCAACCGTTGCAAGCCTGTGTCGTACATGCTGCGATCACGCTCCGGGTAGATCACCTCAATCACCGGCCGGCCCAGCACCGCCGCGCGGTCATAGCCGAACATCTTCTCCGCGGCAGGATTGAATTCAACGATTTTGCCTTCAGCGTCAGTCGAGACCAAAGCCGCCAGCGCATTGTCGACGATGGAAGCCTTGAGCGACTCAGCCGCTTCCAGTTGGCGCACTTTTTGCGCCAACTCCTCTTCGCGCATTTTCAGATCGGTGATATCCCAACTCATCACCACGATCGCGCGCGGCACTTCGCCGGGCGTGCCGCAAGGCACGATGGTCGCTTGGGTGTAGCGCCGCCCATGCCCCGGGGCGACGACCCAGCCTTCCCATCGGGTGGTTTTGCCGGCGTGGATGCGATCGTGCGCTTGCACGAACTGCCCATAGCTCATTGCGCCGATCAATTTCTCGAACGGCTGACCGAGCACGCTTTCCGGTGCTACCGGATAAAAACGAAATGATTCCTTGTTTGCGTAGAGCAGCTTGTAGCCGATATCCAGCACCATCACCCGCGCTGGAATGCCGTCGAACAACGATCTCAGCGCCGCGGGATTATCTGCAAACAGCGACACCAACTCACCCGGGCTGGCCGGCAGCGTACCCCACAGCGTGTTTTCGTCACCGGTCATCGTGAACTCGGCACGAACACGTAGCCGACGTTGCGAACGGTCTTGATGACTTCGGGCTTATCCGGGTTGCGCTCGATCTTGCGGCGCAGGCGCATGATGCGCAAGTCGATGGAGCGGTCGAACGCATCCCAGTCGCGGTTGTGTGCTTGTTCCATGATGTGATCCCGGTTCAGCGGACGATTCGGGTGGCGCGCAAACAGCGCCAGCAAATCAAACTCCGCCGCGGTAATGGCGATCTCGCTGCCGCTGGCGTCGAACAATTTGTGCTGATCCAAATCCAGCACACGGTCGCCGAAGGCGACGCATTTGCCACGCTCGCCGCCGGCGCGTAGCGGCTGTGTTGCATGCGCGTGGAGCGGCGCGCGGACGGAAGTTTGCCCGCTGCCGGAGGCTGGTTGTTGCGGCGCCGCGCTGGGCACTTGCGTACGCCGCAGAATCGCCCGCATGCGTGCCAACAGTTCGCGCAGCTCAAACGGCTTGGGCAGGTAATCGTCGGCGCCCAACTCTAAACCGAGAATGCGATCCACCGTGCTGTTAGCCGTGGTGAGCATCAAAACCCCAACGCTGGGATATGTCGCGCGCAGCCAACGCGCCAACGAGAACCCGTCCTCGCCGGGCATGTTGATATCCAGTATCGTTAGTTGCGGGAGGTCGCCAGCGGATTTGCTGGCGAACAGTTCGCGCGCCTGTGCCGCATCCGCCGCCAATTCGACGTTAAAGCCGTGACGTATCAAATACTCCTCCAGCAGCGCGCGCAACTGCGGCTCGTCATCCACCACGAGCACGCGCTGCGCGTCTACAGAGTGCGAATCCAATGAACGCATCGACGCTGGTTCGACTGCTTCTTGCGTTTGGGCGCTGAACATTCTAGCGGCTTCTCACTTTGATCGGGAGCCTCGTTACTTGGTCGGAAACATTGCAATCGAACATGGAGTCTTCTTACTCGAGGACGCGAGTTGGCAGGGTGGGCAGAGCGCGGCGTGCCCACGCAAACACTATGCGGGTCTAGGCTGCCGCAGCTTCCAGTTCCTCCGCAGCCTCAATCATCACGCGCGCGATCAGTGCATAGGTCTCCATCCAGGCTTGCCGCACCGCTGGCGTAAAGTCGGCCGCCAAGCCTTGTTGCAAAGTCTGCAGCAGCGCAGCGCCCACGCTGTCGTAATGCCGCGGCAGCACGCCGTAGCCGACATGGCGCTGTCCCAAGCTTCGCAGTATGGGCAGAAGCGTGTCTGTGTCGTCGAGTTTGCTGATGGCCATACCGATGGCGCGAATCAGGCGTTCGCTCTGCGTCTGCATGTCAGTTTTGAACATTGACTGCAAATCGGGGTCGAGTGCGAACAGATTAAAGTAGAACAATTGCGCCGCCTGCGGCCCCATTGCGGCGACTTTCTCCCATGAGGTTTGCACGAGGGTGTTGCTGTCGGTTCGCATAGCATTTCTCCTGTAGATACTGAGTTCGTATGGAATAGCGCGACGACGCGCGCGGCGGCGGACTTCGCCGCCGCGTGAGAAGCGCTGGTTTAGAGGCCGGTGTACTCCCTGTCATCACGCGAAGCACCGACCATCTCGCGGCGCTGCTTGAGATAGGCGTCGAATTTGACGCTCTGCTCCGGCGTCAACAACGTGCGGATTTCGTCGTCCTCGGCGTGCATGAGCGCCATCATTTCCCCATGCAAGCGCCGGGCAATGGCATCCTCACGTTCCACGCCCGCGCTGTCGTTTGCGATCCGCGCACGCCGCAGCTTGCCCATCTGGCGGCTGTATTCGCTGCGTTTTTTCTGGTACTCGGGAAAGCGCTTTTGGTGGATTTCGGTGGCGGCCTTGGCTTGGTCCATGCTGAGGCCCAGTGCCGACTTCAGGGGCGCATCAGCGAGTGCGGCGGTGGAGGAAAAGACAACAAGGGCGCTGGTTACCAGAGCTGCCCGAAAAGCTTTGAAGTAAGCGCGAGTCGTGTTCATAAAGCCTCCTTTGAGTAAACGGTGGTTGAGTGGTGTGCTAAGCGCTGCTGCACAGTGCATACTCTAGGAGGCGCTTGTTTCAACCCCGTACCATGGTGCGTTTCATTTGTTGCGTTTGTTTCATTTGTTTCAACCCTACTTTCAAGCGTGTTCCAAAGCAATCGGCTGCAATGTCCGTGAGGGTTTCGCATGGTGTGCGCATGGCATCGCGTGCGACGCCGGTGTCTTGCCGGGCTGAGGTGGTGGTTGGCGAGTTCGCCTTGGGTTGGCTGATGGGGGCAAAGCCCGGATGGTAGAAGCGCAAGTGAGCCGCGTCCTCATCATTGGCGGTTACGGCAACTTCGGCAGCTATATCGCCACTGCGCTTGCGCGCGAGCCGAGCATCGAGCTTCTAATTGGCGGGCGCGATGCCGCGAAGGCGAGCGCGTTCGCGGCCGACTTAAACGGGGCCAACCCGGCGCAGGGCTGCGCGCTCGACATTGCCGACGATCTCGCCGGCGCGCTCGCGGGTTTGCGCCCGGACGTGGTTGTCCACACGACAGGCCCGTTCCAATCGCAGCAGCACAGCGTTGCGCGCGCGTGCATCGCACAAGGCTGCCACTACATCGATCTCGCCGACGCGCGCGAATTCGTCGCTAACATTGGCGCGCTCGATAGTCGCGCGCGCGAGCGCGGCGTGCTGGTAGTGAGCGGGGCAAGTTCGGTGCCGTGTTTAACGGCCGCAATCATCGATCATTATCTACCGCAGTTCGCGCGTTTGGAGAGCGCGGACTACGGCATCAGCGCCGCGCAGCAGACCAACCGCGGCTTGGCCACGACTTCGGCGATCCTGAGCTACGTCGGCAAGGCGTTTACCACGCTTACTAGGGGCGAGCTGCGGCAAGTGCACGGTTGGCAGGGGCTGCGCAACGAACGTTACCCAGAGCTCGGCCGGCGCTGGTTCGGCAATTGCGACATCCCCGATCTCGCGCTGTTCCCCCAGCGTTACCCCCATCTACGCTCGCTGCGCTTCGGCGCCGGCCACGAAATTGCGCTGCTGCACTTCGGGCTCTGGCTGCTGAGCTGGCTGGTACGCTGGCGAGGCATCTCCTCGCTGGCGCCGCACGCTGAGCCGCTGTTGCGTGCAGCGCGCTGGTTCGACCGCTTCGGCAGCAGCAGCAGCGGCCTGCACATGTACCTGCGCGGCATCGATCACATGGGCCGCGGTCGCGAACAACGCTTCTTCCTGATCGCGCGCTCCGGCCACGGACCCTACATTCCGTGCATGCCGGCGATTATCCTTGCGCGCAAACTCGCGCGCGGTGAACTAACGCAGCGCGGTGCCCTGCCGTGTCTCGACCTCATCTCGCTCCGCGAGTACATCGAAGCGCTTGGGCGTTTCGATATTGGTGTGTTTGAGCAGCCAACAAACGGTTGAAGCCCAAGGCCGGGCCAACGTGGCTCGATATCGCTTGCGGCGCGACCGGGGGCAAGCGCGCATCGGCGAAGCCCAGGTAGTACCAGCGACTTTGGCTAGAACGAGATGAGATAGAGAAACTGCAATGAACACTATTACAACAACCTATCATGGTGCATGAACTCTCAATACCGGTAAGCCTCAAACGCCTCGTAGCCAGCACGCTTGGCTGGCGGATTCTGAAGAGGAGGTTGTGATGAGGAAGTTGGTCCCTGCAGTGGTTGCGATTACGTTGGTCTCGACGGCCGCGATCGCGGGCGTCAAGAGCGTAAATGGCGTCGAAGTGCGCGATTGGGAAGCGATAGACAGCAACGACGATTCCCACATCTCGGCTGAGGAAATGGAAACGTTTCTTCGCGAGGTTCGGGCGGCGCGTGAGCGCAAATCTGAATCCTGAGTTTAGCGGTGCTGCGGCCACGCCCCACGCCGTCGCGCCGGAAAGAAGTGAGTGGGTGCTTGTTCAAAACTGAGTGAGGAAGAGGAAAGCCATGTTACCTAGCAAGACTTTGTTGACATCGATCATTGCGAGTGGCGTGTTGGCCGCACCCGGGATTGGTATCGCGGGCGGTGATCAGGCCTTCGAACAGCAAAAACAGTCCCAAGCGCAGGCGCAGGCGAGTGGCGATAGTGCTGGATACGGAGGCCCACTAGTGAATGCGCTGAAGCAAAACGGTAAGTTCACCACCTTTGTGAAGGCACTGGATGCGGCTGACATGACTTGGGTGATCAGCAAGGGCGGCCAACACACCGTGTTCGCGCCGACCGATGAAGCGTTCAGCAAGATTCCGGCGAAAGATTTGGAAGCCTTGTTGAAGGACAAGCCCAAGCTGCAGAAGGTGTTGAGCTACCACATCGCGCCCAACATCAACTACGGCTGGACCGAGCGCCGCGATCAAGTCATCTCCATGACTGGGGAGCCGCTGAAGCTCCAGGCCAAGGTTGGCAACACCCCGGCCAAGGTGAACAACGCTGATATGACTAGCAACATGGGCGCGAGCAACGGCGTGATCTACGGAATCAACCAGGTGCTCTGGCCCCAAAGCTGATAGAGCGCGCTAAACCGGCGCCGGGCTGGTCCTCGGTCCAGCCCGGCGCGCTTGCTCACGAGGAGAATCGATGTTGAACTTACCGTCCATCACCTTGCTGGCATCCTTATTCGCATTGGCTACACCTGCCGCTATCGCTGTCGATGTGGCTAATTCTGAGACGGTGCACGCAGAAACCGAGCGTGGGCAAGGTGGTCGAGCCGGCGCTGCAAATGGGCAGCGCGTGCACCTTTTGCCGACGCCAACACAATCGCAGTTTCCGCGGCCATGGGCCCTATCGTGAAGCGGCTGGGGGCTGCATATGAATACACGGCAAAATGGCGAAATCGTGCGCGTGCTCGATGCTCAGTCGCTAATCAACGCGGAGTCGTATCAATGCCGTTACCGTCACTCAGACAACCTCGCGCCGGGTTATTACATGGTAGTTTGGCCCACCAACGCAGGGCTCTCCGCCTACGACGAGAGCGCCAGTTTTATTGGCCCGTTTCGATCGCGGGCTGACGCCGCGAGCGCGGCTGGTGTGATGTCCCAGCAATAGCTTTCGTGATGCGCGCGAAAATGCGAGAGGTCGTACAGCCCGTGCAGTAGTAGTTTTGATATGCTCGCAGTACCGCCAGCGCTAACGCCGCGGGCCGCCTAGTTCGTCTTGGATCATCTCAGCTTCTTCCTTGAGGTATTCGAAGAACGTGCTGGCCACCACCGAAAGCCGCTTGCCAGAAGGATGCACGATGTACCACGAGCGCATGATTGGAAACCCTTCTACGTCCAACACAGCGATTTTGTCTTGCATCGGCTCGAGCATCAGCGCATGTTTCGACACGATCGACAACCCGAGGCCGCCGGCCACTGCCCACTTGATCGCTTCGTTGTTGTTAAGTTCCATTTTGACGGCTAGCGAGAGCTCGTGCTCGGCAAAGAACTCCTCCACTGCAATGCGGGTGCCGGAGCCGGGTTCGCGCAGAATAAAGCGCTCCCGTGTGAGGCGCGCGAGACTTATGCGTTTTTCGAGGGCAAGCTCGTGTGTCTTCGGGGCGATCACGACCAAGGGGTTCTGCAGAAACGGGTACCGCTCGATTGCGACGTGGTCCGGCGGTACACCCATGATGTAGAGGTCGTCCTGGTTGTCCAGCAACCGCTCGACGATACGATCGCGATTGGTGACTTCCATGCTTACTTCGATGCCAGGGTAGTGCTGGCAGAAAGGTCCCAACAGGCGCGGGATGAAGTATTTCGCGGTCGTTACGATCGATACGCGCAACTTGCCCGTCTTGGCGCCCTTCATATCCGCGATGATCATTTCGAAACGCTCCCAAGATTCGAACAGTTCGCGGATCGTCTTATAAAGCTCCTTGCCTGCGTCCGTTAGATAGATTTTCTTACCAACTTGCTCGAACACCGGCACGCCGATGGTGTCCGTCAGCTGCTTGATCTGCGCCGACACAGTCGGCTGCACCACGTGTAGTTCTTCCGCTGCACGCGTGAAGCTCGCGTGTCTCGCCACCGCTTCAAATAATCGCAGTTGATTCCATGTCACCCTCATGGCGAGAGCCGATACGCTGAATGCCAATGCGGCTGTTGTATCCAGCAGGCGAAATCAGTTCTCGCCCGCTAATGCTGGATGCAAGTCACAGAGGCGGGGCTTTTAGAAGTGGCGTGCGGCGACTCTAGGCAACGCGCTGAGGCTCACGCTGACGCTATTTTTTCTTCGCTCGTAGCTTGCTTAGGAACTTTTCTATTTCCTCAGGCGAGATCGAACCGTCTTTGTTGGTGTCGATGGCTTCCCAGTCGCGAACCTCAGTGCCATTGACGATCTTTGTGCCTGCCAGTGTGACTTGCGAGAGCGGCAACATGGCGAATATTGCCGCCGCGGCGAAACCCCTTCCCATCCAGCTCATGTTTGCTTTCCTCTGCTAACACTACGGGATTTGGACGCGCCGGGCGACTCGGAGTTCACTAGAGGTCCCGAGGTTCGATAAGTGTTGTGGCCAGAAGTTGTTGAGATTCGCCAATGACCAACCGAGCCTAGACGGAACTTTGCAGGCGTCTTGGGCGTCTACTGGCGGCGCATTGACCAATATGACCACCAGTAACCATTTGTTGCACATCGGTAACCCTAGCCTTTATGTCGGTTTCTCGATATTGGTCTTGGTGCTGTTACTCGTCGATTTCTGGGCGCTAAAGACACAAGGCGGCCACCGCGTTTCCCTGAAGGAGGCGGCGAGTTGGTCGGTGCTCTGGTTTGCCGCGGCGCTGGTGTTCGGAGGTTGGCTGTGGTGGCACGTCTACGCGGTGCACGGAGCCGATGTCGCACAGCAGAAAACGTTGGAGTATCTGACCGGTTACGTGATTGAAAAGGGGCTAGCGATCGAGAACGTGTTCGTTTGGATCACGATCTTTAGCTACTTCGCCATCCCCGCTGAGTACCAAAAGCGCGTGCTGCTATGGGGGGTGGTCGGTGCCATCGTCATGCGTGCCGGCTTGATCTACCTCGGCGCGCTGCTGATACAACAGTTCTCTTGGATTTTTTACCTGTTCGGCGCATTCCTCGTCGTGACCGGTGTCAAGATGCTCATCTTCACGAATCAAAAGCCGGATTTGTCGCAGAACCCGCTACTTAAGTGGCTGCGCAAGCATGTGCGCATCACCGAGGAGCTGCATGGCGAACGGTTTACTGTCTTGCGCAATGGTTTGCGCTACGCCACACCCATGATGCTCGTGTTGGTTTTGGTGGAAGTCACCGATCTCATCTTTGCGCTTGACAGCATTCCCGCGATATTCGCCGTAACCAGCGACCCGTTCATCGTCTTTACCGCCAACATATTTGCCATCTTGGGGCTGCGCGCCATGTACTTCCTGTTGGTTGACGTCGCCGAGCGTTTTCACTTGCTTGGCTACGGCTTGGCGATCATCGTCACGTTGGTTGGCGTAAAGATGCTGATCATGGACTTTTACAAAGTGCCGGTGTCATGGATGCTGGGCGGTGTAGCTGTAATCTTGGCGCTATCTGTGCTGGCCAGTCTTCTCACTAAACCCAAACCGGTGCGAGCGCAGACGTAGATCGTCGTGCATCCGATGGCATGCGCTTCTGTTAACAAGCGCGTCTGTGAGCTCGGTGGTTTCTTGGAACTGCCGTTGAATGGTATCGCTAGAGACACTTGTTAGAGCGCAGCATTGGCATCGATTTCTGACACTTCTTTTGGAAATGTACGCGGGGAAATGGAAAGCGCGCGCTCCCGCAGCAGCCTGTTGGGCTGGCTGCGTGGCCGTGTTGGCGTTTGGTGCTTGGCTGATTTGCTACGCGCCGGATTGCAGCGCCAACAGTCCCGATGTTGCGCTGATGCAATGGTTCGCGCGTCAGCGCATCGAGGGGGCCGACGCATTGTTCCGGTGGGCGACGTGGTTGGGGTCTTTGTTCGTGCTCGCGCCGCTGGCGGCGGCAGTGAGTTTGGCGTTGCTGTTGCGCCAGCGCGTGCGCGAAGCGTGCTTCGTCGCGGCTACGTTGGGTGGCGTCGTGGTAATGGTACACGCAAGCAAGCTGCTGGTGGCGCGCCCACGGCCGGCTGTAATGGATGCGTTGGTCGAAATGCCATGGGACCAATCTTTTCCGAGCGCGCACACGGCACAGATCGCCGCCTTTCTGGCCGGGTTGCTACTGCTCGTGGCGCCGGCGCGGCGCACCGGATTGATGTGGTTGACTGCTGTGGGGTTGGTGGCTCTGGTGGCTTGTTCCCGTGTCTACCTGCAAGTGCACTATCCATCAGACGTACTTGCGGGGGCGCTAGCGGGTGCACTGTGGGTCGCGGGTCTGGCAAAGTGGATGCGGCCGAGGCCGCGATAGGGTAACCGTGCATGCGCAACAAGTTCCTAGGTATCGGCGAAACTGGATATCACCCGCTGCGCAAACTCAAGACCGTGATTGCCGGTTTACGCTACGCGGTGCTTTACGACGCAAGCGTTGCCTACAAGGTTGTCCTCTCGGCGGTCGTGCTGTGCATAGCATTCGCGCTGCGGCAATGGGTCGACGTCTTGATTATTCTCGTCGCTACCGCACTTGTGCTCACCGCAGAGATCCTCAACACTGCAATCGAAGCGCTATGCGACTTCGTTGAGCCGGCGCGCAATCAGAAGGTCAAGGTCATCAAGGACGTCGCTGCTGCAGGCGTGGGCGTTAGCATCCTAGTGTGGGCGCTGGTGTTAACAGCGGAGCTGACGCGGTTCTGGTATGCAGTGACCGCGTAACCCGATCCTCGCGCTTGCACGCTACACCTTGTTATCGCGCTGGTCGTGAGATTCAGAAGTTCGCGCTAAACGTAATCGCCAAGACGTTATTGCGGCGGTCGACGCTGGCGGTATCGATGTACTGGTTCAGATAGCCCGCTTCCATTCGGAATTTCGGCGAGAAACTGTATCCCATGCCAAGGAACAAGCGATTCTGGTCGAAGCCGGACCGAGCGCCCCAATCGGTGTCGTTAAAGTTCACGAACAGTTCGTTCCATGCTATCAGCGATAACTTGGGGTCGCTCATAAGCGGTCGGGTAACTCGAACAAGTTGACGTATGCGGTGACCGAGATCATCACCTGTCTCCAAATCGCGCTGCTCGAGTCGGGTTCGACTCTGCAGCGACACTTTGGATAGCTTCGCGGTGTAAGTGAACTGCTGCCAAAGCGTATTCTCTTCTATGTCGCCCGAACTGACGCGCCGCGTGCGCACGTTCGCGTAGCCGAGCCATACGCTGGCGCGCTCGGTGAGTTTGTAGAACACTGCGGGCCGGATCAACATTTGGTCGAAATCCTTGCCGTCCTCGCGTCAGCGGGGTTGCAGCTCCATGTGCCACCCGAGATCGGCAAGCGGTAGTTGCCCTTGTGCGTTAAAGTTGAGCCAGAGCCGATTGTCATCTTCAGTGGCGGCTGTGACGCTGAGACTCAACATGGCGCATGCCGTGGCCATCAGGTATTTTGCGGGGCTGGTCGTGCGTTTCATAAGAGGCGGTGGGCGCAGTTGAACAGCTAAAAGAATGAAGCGCCCGCTGCGGCGCTGCCGCAGCAGGTAAAGCGGGGAGGGGCGATTAGTTGCCGGCGTACGGCAGCGAGGAATGATGTACGACGATGCGCAGCTTCCCGCTGTCGTCCTTCAGGAACTTCCAGGTTTTGTCGACGGTGGTGGTCTTGCCGTTTTTGTCGGTAATCATCACGTTGCCCATGCTAGTAGCAACATCGCCGGCAATAAAGATCGCGGCATTCTTGACGTCTACGCTCTTCCAGCCTTTCAATGCGAAACCTTTATCCTTGGGGAAGTTAGGATCGCCACCGACGAAATACGCCAAGGCCCCGTCGCGCGTGGTACGGAAGGTTTGCGGCGTTTCGGTCAATGTCGGCTTAAAGAGCACCGGCCCGAACTGATAGCCGTAGGCTGCGTCGATAACCTTGCCGGCCAGTTCTTTCGCGGCGGCATGGCCTTGTTTTTCGTGGGTGTCCGAAATGGCTACCAGTGCATCGCCCCATGCTTTTTGCGCGGCGAGTACTTCCGCTTCCGTAATGCTCTTATTCACGACTG
>CAZAWU010000102.1:3289-14078 GCA_964488915.1 uncultured Burkholderiales bacterium | reverse complement strand
GGCTCGATTTCTCGCCATCTTTTGTAGCATTAAGAGTGAAGCACTACACTAGCGCGTGCACTCAATCGGGTTAAGCCCGCATGTTCGCGAGACCCGCCTTCACCGCTTTCACGATATTGTGATAGCCGGTGCAGCGGCACAGATTGCCTTCCAGTTCGTGGCGAATCTGCTGATCTGTCGGGTTGGCGTACTTGCCCCCCAATTCGACCGCGCTCAGCACCATGCCGGGCGTGCAAAAACCACATTGCAAACCATGATGCTCGCGAAAGGCGGCTTGCATGGGGTGCAGTTCACCATTCGGCGCGGCGAGTCCCTCGATAGTGGTGACGTTGGCGCCGTCGGCTTGTGCTGCGAGCACGTTGCAAGCCTTGATCGACTTACCGTTAAGCAGCACTGTGCAGGCGCCGCATTGCGCAGTATCGCAGCCGACGTGCGTGCCGGTCAGACCCAAATTCTCGCGCAGCAGTTGCACTAGCAGTGTGCGCGCTTCGACTTGCACCGAAGCGGTTTTGCCATTCACGGTCAGTTTGATTGCAGGCACGGCAAGCTCCCAGAAGTTTGTATTGATCACTGCGGCGGCTATTTTAACTGAGACGCCGGCGCGCGAGACAGGAACTGCAGCACCGCCGTGGGCGTGGCTGGCCATTCGGCATGCGGCCCTTGGCTGACGCAATATTGCGTGGTTGCGGCGCAAGCGCTGTAGTCGTAACACCCTTCGCCGTCCGGGCGCGGCGGACGCGCACCGCAGCCGTTGCACTTGGCCCACCAATCGGCCGCCTCCACGCCGAACCCAGGGAAGCGTTCATCGTTAGCGCTGTGCATGAGGCGAATCGCCGTCGGCCGCGGGCAGCGGTAGCGCGCCAGATCGCCGCCGCGGATTCCTGCGCCGCTGGAGACGATTGCGGCAGGGCCGAACGCGGACTTGCCCAGAAAACTCACGCCCATGCTGATGCTGCCGCCGTCGGAATGCCCCATGAAGAACACACGCGCAGGATCGATACACCACTTGCTCGCTGCCGCGCTCGGCACGCTCCCAAGCACGTCGAGCGCTTGCGCGGACAAGCGGACGTGATCGGGATAAACGACGACGTAGCCCGCCGCAGTGGCCGCGTGCGTCATTGCGTAGTAGCGCTCCGAACTACGCCTGCCGTAGCCGGCCGGCGCGTAGACGACCAACAGCGGATGCCGATAGGCGGCGTTGTAATTTGCCGGCGCGCGCACGCTGAACCCTACGCCGCTCGCGGTCTTTTCATCATCACTGCGGGGTGGTGCGGCAACGGGGCACGGCGCCGGTACCGCCGCCGGATAGGAAAATTCGCTTATCTGCGGAGCGGATTTGCTGCAAGCGGTGAGAGTCAAGGCAAAGCCGGAAACTACAAGGCCAACGCGCCGCCAGCGGGAACGCAAGGTTGGCCAGCGTGAGTCGTGCAGCATGGCCGGCATAGCGTTCGACACGGTTGTTGCGCTTTCGCGTGCCGCTATGCGTAAGCTTGCTATCTCACGGCTTGGCCGTACGCGCCTTATTCTTGAGCGGCGCGAAACGCGCCGTTTCGCTCTTCGCCCCCGGCATGGTGACCGTGAGTTTCACGCGCATCGCCGCCTCGGCGGCGAACTCCCCTTGCCCCTTCAGCACATTGGTACCGGCAGGCTCGAGTTTGATCCGTGTTCGTGTTTTCGCCACGTCAACCACGGCGAGCGCTTGCGCGCCATCGGTAGCGATCGGTGTGTTGGAGTGATCGGTTACGTAAACGGTGAGCGCGCCGGGTTCGACGATCAACTCGAAATGATACGCGCCCGCCATGCGCACCTGGCCGCCGTGCGGGGAAGGATTGGCATCAAAATATTCGTCGCTGTGCGCGCACGCGCCATTCGCGACAAAGCTTAGAACAACTGCCAACACGATTCCAAAGAACTTCATGCTGACTCCCTATGAGAGAAACTGGTACTGCGACCCGGAGGTTTCCATACAAAACAAAAGCGATGCAATCGACTCGAGGGCCAGGCGCGCTTTCATGTATCGAAACTTCTGGTCGCAGTACCTGCGTTAGTGCACATGCTCCTCCGGCGGCGGGCGCACTTGCGGTTCTTGCTCGAGTGCCGCGATCTGTGCGCGCAACACGCTCAGATCGCCCCAGCCACGCTCGTTCTCACTCGGTAGCCAGCGCGCGCGCACGTAGCCGAAGCGATCGATCAGGAACTCGATGTGCGGAGCAGCAGCCGCGGCATCGCGCACGTCCGCATTCGAGAGTGTACGACGCAGCAGCCGGTAGGTGGCAAGGATTTCTTCATTGCCTTCGGCGATGACGCTGTCCGCCAACGCGGCGTGCGCAGCGAGATCGCTGCTGGCGACCAGCACCGCTCCCATTGCGTACTGCGGCTGCGCGGCGAGTTGCCCAAGACGTTCACTGAGCGCAGCGCCCGCGCCGATGATCAACACGACCGCGCGCTTGCCGCGGAAGTCTCTGAGCGTGCCGCTCGCGCCGCCCGCGGTGACGTAGCTGAAATCCGGTGCGGCCAGCCACGGTTTCTTGGGCACGATGCGCTCGCCGATGATGCGCGCCTGGTAGCCTGCTGAGAGTGTGCGCAAGAAGTTGATCAAATCCCAGCGCTCGTCCTCACCGAGCGTGGTGGCGAAGCCAGGCATAACGCCGGGGGGCTTGCCGTGAGTGAGCCACCAAAACAAGTCGCCTGCCGTGTGCAACGCTGTGTGCGCCTCGGTGAGATCCGCTGGGCGCAGCGGCAACGATGCAGCGCGCGCGCCGTCGCCGTGACCGGCGTGGCCATGACAACTCACGCAATGCTCGGCGAATAAACGCGCGCCGTTGGCCACGGAGATGGCCTGGTATGGCACCGTGCTCTTGCGATAGGTCCAAGGGTATGCATCTATTTTTGAGGCAGGAAGCGATATCGCAAGCCCTACAATCACTAGTATGATGCAAAGTGGCAGCCAACGGCGTGCACGCATGCGTTGTACGACACCGACCCATGCAAACAAAGCGCCGACGGCCACGACCACCGCGCCGGCAATGATGCGCTCGCGCAGTTTCCGATCCGTCCAGGTCGCGTCGATCGAGTAGCGGAAATCGAACGGCCAAGCGACGTCGTCATGGCGCGCGGGCACCGTTCGGCTCAGCTCTGTCGCCCACCAGACGACGGCGAGCGCCAGCAGCAGTTCGAGCAGAATCCAGTGCGCAAGCTTGCGCGCATCCGGTCGACCGGCGGCAAAGCGTCGGAGCAACACAAAACGCACATGGGCTGCGGCGGCGAGCACAGCGGCGGTGAACGCGAGCTTCCACAGCAGGGTTACGCCATAGTGCGTGCCGAGCAATGCCGGAAACGTCTCAACTTGCAAGTCGGCCAGCGGCACGCCGGTCGCGATGATGACGAGCATCAAGAGTAAGGCACGTTTCGAAAATTGCTGCAATGACTCCGCTGCAACCGATTGTGTCGACGGCTGGGAATGCGCGTAAAGCAAGTACGCAAGCGCGGGGAGCGCACCGAGCCAGATGCCGACTGCTGCAAGATGCATGGCTTGCGCCGCCATCGCCGGCCACGCCGGCTCGAACGCCGCAGCATGCCCGCCCAGTCCGCCCGCTGCCAGTGAGGCAAGCGCGAGCAAGGTCGCGAGCGCGAGCCCTGCGCGCGCTTCAGCACGCTCTAGCCGTACGCGCCAAACGATGAGCAGTGCGAACGTGAGCGTTAGCAGAGCAATGCGCGCCAGCCAGACATGCCCGCTGCGGGTTTCGCGAAAAAACCGTTGCAACGCCGCGTGATCGGCGAGGGCTGCATCGCTTACCTGCAGCGCTTGCAGTGCACCGGCGGCGAGCGCCATGAGCAGTGCCATGGCCGCGAGCAAAATGGCGGCGCGAGCACAATGCATCCACCAGCGCGACGCTGCGGCAGCGACGTGACGCCGCGCCGTCCAGAGCAAAGCGAGCGTTCCACTTAGAAAGATCGCGCAGCACAGGTACGACCAGCGTGCCGCGCTTGCCAACATGCTAGATTCGCACTCGGGCGCGTCTGACCGCCGGGTCGAGCATCATTGCGCGGCAGCAGCGCCTTTGATCGTGAAAGGAAATTGCGACTGCACGCGGTGGCCATCCACGGACAGCACGCGAAACTTAACAAGGTACTTTCCCGCGGCTAACGGCGGCAGCTTGAGCAGCAACAGCTTGGCATCGTTCTCAGCGACGCTGCCGCGCGCATCGGTGACGGGTTTGCCATTCGCATCCAGCACCGAAACTTCCGCGTACGCCGCTTCCAGCCGCTCGTTAAACCACAAGCGCAACTCGCTGGGCGCCTTGGAGAGCTGCGCGCGCCGCGCCGGTTCGGATTTGAGCAAGAGCGCATGCGCTGCAGCGTCCAAACACAGCAATAAACCCAGTACTGCGCTAAGGGTATTTCTGAGAATAAGACTATTAAACACTTTTCAGTTCTTACAATTCCCAGTATCTAAACCGACGCTGCCGCCTCATCGCGCTTGCGTCGAGCGAAGAAATATAGCGCGACACCACCCACGACCGCCGCGACACCGGGCCATAACATGCCGAAACCGCCGCTTCCACCGCCCACCGAAAACGGAAAACGCGAAACTAAATTCTGCTGTCCCGCGTCCATGACACTGACCAATCCGACAAACTTTCCCGGTGCTTGAAAGTTGTGTTCGAAATGCAGCGTGCCGGTTGGATACACTTTCGCAGGAACATGCAGCACGGTGTCGGCGCTCGATTTGGCGGCATCGGCTTCGTTCGCGGGATTGCCGCTATCGCGCACGATGCGCACTTCGATCGGCAGATCGCGCAGCGCGTCGCTGACGTAATCGAGCACAAAAATCGTGCGGCCAGTCGCAGGGATATCCTCGCAGAATTCTTTGGTCGTCGTGTTCTCGGGTTGGTAGCCGGTGAAGTGGATGAAGTACTTGCCGACGCGCAGTTTGCAATAGTCTTCGTCCATCGAGAGGCCGCCGTGGGCGTGGGCGGCGCTAGCGAAAGTCGCTATGCATACGAACAACGCACACACGAAACCTCGCATCACCACTTTTCGCACCGAAGCGTACGCGCTTGAAGCGCAGCCGTGTGTCGATCGAGAGAGGATTCCTCGGCTCGGGGACCGTAGATCTTGTTAAGCCTGCGCGTGATCGAGTGTTCGGCGCGCTTTGCAATCTTGGCGCTATATGCTCTCTTGCGATAAGACATATACGCTGGCGCTGCGGGCTCAAAGGAGTGAGAGCGCAAGGTTAAGCCTTCGCCCGTGCGCTATTGGCCAACGCCATGGTCAAGCTTCCACTGACGCACGAGTTGATCTCGATTGGGCATGCGATGGTCCAGATTCTCAAGTGCTTGCAGCGCGAGTTGCTTCTCTTCAAGTCTCCAGAGCACGTCGATGACTCCCCATCCGCCCCGCTTGCTCAGAACCTCAACAAAACTGCCTCGTGTCATACAAGCGGCAAACCACGGCAGCACGAACTCGCTAAGCACGCCGTGGACCCAGCCTCCGACCTCTTCAGCAGAATGTTTCTCTGAAATTTCCCACCAAAGATCGCCGTGCCGAGGAACCACCCAACCGACTCGTTCACTGTACATACAGTCGAATACGTTTTCGGGCAATCGCGCCATTGCGCGGCCTAGCGCAGCAGCCAAGTCTAACTCGTAAACGCCTAGGTTAAACGTAAAACTGGCGAGGTTCCGACTGTTCCATTGCGACGATTGCAGATTTATGATGTGCGCGAATCCATCCCCGTGGCGAAAGTACGTCGTTCCCCTCCGCTTGAAGCCTACAGCCTTGAGTAGTTGCGCCGGCAGAATCATCGCCTGATCTATGGCGACGCGCGGAACCATGATCTCACTCGAAGAAGCTACCTACCCCTTAAACTCCGGCACAATCGGCCCGCCCACCTCGCCGATATAGCGCTTACCCGCATCGTCGTAGAAGAACAGCAAGCCGCCGACGCGGCTATCCACGTCGGTCAAGAAACTCGTCAGCCGCTCGATCTCCCACGCCGCATCGGTCGCGTCGATTTTGATGTGCTTGGTCTCGCCCGGTGCGATCGGAGCGTCGTCGCTCATCGCGAGGCCGTTGCGCGCGACGAGTTCGTGCGGGTAGTCGGGATCGACGTTCGCGGTGGCGGCGGGTAGATTCTTGTTGACGAAGCGCAAAGACGCGGTAAGAAATTCGCCCAAGCGCAGCGGTTTGTCGCTAATGTTCGTGACTTTCATGTCGATGCGCATCGAGCGCCCGGGCACGTCGTAGCGCGCTTTGTCGAAGGCGATTTTGACGACTTCTTCCTTCGGCAGCGGCGGCGTTTTCATGGTGCCGGTTTGCAGCGGCACGGTTTTCGGCCATTGTGCGCGCGCCCAGTTGTAGCTGCCGAAAGCGAGCACGACGACACCGACGAGCAGCGCGACGCCGGCTTTCAAATCAAGCTTGGTGATGAGTACATCCTCGCGGCCTTTCTGCAACGCCATGTAGCGCGGGATCAAGAGCGGGCGTACCAACCACCACAGCAGCCACGCGGCGGCGATGAGCACCCAAATCACTTGCCAGGTATACGCATTCTTGACGCCCCAGGTTTGCAGATCATCGATCTGCTCGCCGGAGATCGCAGTCATCGGCATTTTGAAGTCGGCGAAGTTGCCGGTGACTTCCACCCACTTACCCGGGCCGACCAAGGGACCCGAGCCTTTCACCGCGATCATCGGGTGCACGTGATGTTTGCCCGGCACGCGCCCACGCAGGATCATTTTGTATTCGTAGTCGCGGCCGATCTCTAGGTTTCGAAACGATTGGCGCGCGGGCACGCCATTCAAATACGATTCGATGCGCGCGAACACCGGCCCCGGCGTGGCGTTGCTGACGAATACGGTCTCTGGCGCATCGACCGCGTCCGGCCAGTCGCCGAACAAGCGGAACTTGCCGGTGACGACCAAGTCTTCGTTGACGCCGACTTTGTCGGTGGTCCATTTGACGTCGTACCAATGCGCCGTGCGCGTGCGCAAGTAAGGTTCTTGCGCACGCTCGCCGTGGGCGAAGGCTTCACCGACGGCGAGAACGCAGACGACTAGCGATAAGAACATCATCGCGAGCTTTGTGGCGTCCAACCCCCACCTCAATCCTCCCCCTAGAAGGGGGAGGGCACCCCTCCTTCCCCCTTCTAGGGGGAAGGTTGGGATGGGGGTTCGACGTTTCGAGCAGGCAAAGCGAATGAAATGTCGCATGCTCACCCCCTACGCCGCCGCAGATTCGTCGCGCACGCCGACCATCTCTTTAATCTTCTGGGAATTCGGCAGGAAGCGCTGTGTGGAAAACGCCATGCCGATGCGCCACCAGAGCATGTGCATGAAGATGCAAACAAACCCGGCAAATGCAGTCGACACCCAAACGGAAGTGCCTTCGAAAGTGCGTAGCGTCCCGCGCTCGATGATACGGATGTATTCCGGCGTACCGCTGCGCGGGAAGGCGTAACCGATCATATCGGCGGCGGGCGCCATCATGCCCATATGCTCGATCGGCACGTAGTACGGCGCGAGCGAGGCATAATTACTTGGGTAGAACAGTACCGCGAACAAGAACGCGCCGAACGTCGCCGTAAAAATGGGATTGCGCACGATGAGCAGCACCAAATCCAGCGCCAGCGCGCCGGCGAGCATATGGCCCGGAATGTTCATGCTCGGCGGAAAGTAGCCCCACAGATACCAACCGACGTAGCGCGTAATCCACGTCGCGAGTATCAGCACCACGGCGCCAACGGTCGCGCCAATCGGCAGGCGGAAGTAGTGCCAGAACACGGCTTGCAACGCTGCGGGGATCATGATCATCGACACCGGCGTCAACAGCACCCAGTACTGCCGGTCCTTCCAATCGATGAACATATCCCAATCGCCCACCGTCAACAGCACGTGGACATGAATCGCACCCATGAACAGCAGGATGACGCCCGTGACAACCAGCCATTCCCAAATGCGTGACAAACGGGCGGCTTCGGGCGGCAAGCCTGCCACGTCGAGCACGGCTCTATTGATACCTAGCATGCGCTTCTCCTCCTTTGTAGTTATGCGTTGGCGCGTGGCGCGCCTAGTTCTTAGACGACTGGTTCGGAATCGAGGAAGTCCCTGCGGCTATCTTGCTCTGACCCCTACCAGCGCTTTGACTACCGTTATTGGACAGCGCCCCGCCTTCTCAAAGCGTCGGCTCTCAGGCGCAATCTTCTTAGTCCATTCGGGCCCTACCACCATCGGGTCGAGCGCGGCACCATACTCGTTATTCCAAGGCCGCAGCAATTGCGGGCCAGATGAGGCGGGAACCAGCCGCCGCAGCAGCACATACACGCGGATTAGCGCACCCACTACTTTGCGTGTGATCACCCAAGGATGCGGTTGGCCGACGCCGTCGAGCAAAAAGCGATCGGAACAGCAGCGCAGTATCGTGTAACCGATGCGCTTGAATGGCCCGGGGAAAAAACGGCGGCAGTAATCATCGGCCATGGCCTTCGCCATCGCTGGACCTTCGGGCGTGCGCTCGTACGCCGTGCGCTCATAGCCTTCCATCCAAGCGCGAAACTCCGCTTGCTCCTCGGGGATATCGATGCCCCAGCGCCGCCCGACATCGCGCCAAAACAGGAACAGCGCTCTGGCCTCAGCGTCGGTCAACACGCGTAGCCCCAATATCTCGGGGATACGCACCGCTTCGAAGCACAAACTCGCTGCCGTGTAGCGGAAGTCGTCCGGCGGGATGGCGAATCGCTCGTGAATCGCCGCTAAACGATCGATGGTGGCGCCGGCTTGCATGCTCTGCCAGCCATCGCGGTAAATAAAGCCAAAAAACAGCAGTGTGTCATCTACCCGTTTGGCCGTCTCGTAAGTCTTACCTTTGCCGTTCTGGTGCAGCACCGGCGCGATCGTGCGCACGGCGATTTGCCGCCAATAGGCGACGGTGAAGAGCGTGTCGACGAAGAATGCGTCCGAGAAGACATGGCCAACCACCAGCTTGCTCAGCAAGTGGTAGTGCGTTTCTGGGTTTAGCTCGGTGATCTGCCGGCGCAGCGCACGACGCGCCTTTAGCTCCTTGAAAGGATGGCGCCATAGGCGCCCTGCGGGGCTTAGCTCGAGAGCCTCGTTGGAGTGCTGACGATTCAGGACTTCAGCCATGACCCGCGCGCGTAGTTCTCATTTTGGCCGTTCGTGATGGACCCGGCCTAGGTCGGCCAGGTCCACAAGCTCACGGCTGCGGGCGGGCTACGCCGCAGACTTGATGGTCACGCCGAAAATATCGCGGAACAACACGATCATGCGTTGCAGGATTTGCACCGCGACGCCCGGAAGCGCCAGCGCGTTCCAGCCGAGCACCACAAAGCCCCAATGCAGCGGGTGCGAGAAGATTTCTTCGGTCAGCCAATAGGCATGGCCCCATTCGTTGAAACCGAGATTGGGCAAAATCAAGAACGGCCCCAACACGCCCATCACCATCGCGAGCGAAATGCCGCGCGAAAACGCCGGCAGCCGCGTCATGGAGTACATGAACGCGCCGACGCCGAAGAAGATGTAGGTCGGAATGCATGCGTAGAACAGCACGTTGTGGCTCGGCGTGAAACTGGTGTCGCGGATCACGGTTTGATGCCACACACCGTCGCCTTCGCCAAAGAAACTGACCGTCCAATACACGGCGAACGTGTAGGCAACCAACCACATGGTGAAATAAAAGTAGCGGCGCAGCTCGATGCGCTTGTCCAGCGCGGCCATGTTGCGCTCGCGCGTGAACCACAGATACGCCCAACAAACGATCCCCATGCCGAACAACACCGGCAACTCGATCTTCACCAGCGTCATCCAGTATTTGTCGAACTCCGGCTGAGTAACGTCCAAGCCGGCGCTCCACGCGAACGCCTGCTGATAGAGACGGTAACAAACGAACATCACCGTGACGAAGATCATCGCGAACAGAAACAAGTTGAATTTGACGTAGTGCCCGGCTTTACGCTCAGCGCTCGTCGTTGACAGACTCGGCTGCAGAACTTCGGATGCGATGCTTGCCATGCGGTTATCTCCCAGGTTCTAGGTATGCACGCTGCGGCGCAAAATGTTGCGACGCAACAACACGTTAGTGGATTAATCTAACCTTTAAGTGCTGCGCTGACAAGCTTGTTGCTGCGGCAATGTTGATGCGGCAACGGGCCGCACGCACTAACGCGGCGGGTCGGCAGGATTGGGCGGAATACCCGGTGTAACCAGCTGCGGTTTTTGCGGATCGGCGTAATACTCGGCAGCGCCGGGATGTAGCGGAATCGGCGCGCCCTGCCGAGGATCGGCGTGGCTGCCGGCGGGAAGCAGCGCGCGCAAATCGCGCCAATACGTGTCGATGCTTTGCGCGACCAGATACGCGTGGTTGTTCTCGAAATCCTCGCGCGTGACGAGCACGTAATCGCCCACGCGCGCGAGCACGCGCAACGGCGTCGGCCCGTCTTCCGCGAAACGGCCGCTGCCTTCGAAGCCTTCTTTGGCGTCGGCATCGCGTATCAGCGCCATGTCATGCTGTTTGCTGTTGAGCAGACGCACGATATCGGTGAAATCGCGCGCACGCGCGTAGGTCGCCTTGCTGGTCGGCAGATGCGTGAACAGTAACTGCGCAAGCGCTTCGCCCGTTTTCCAGTTCGGTTCGTCCGCGCGACTCGTGAGAATGATGAGCCGTACCTTTCGATACAGCATCCACTGTCCGTATGGAGAGTGTGCGGACGCTAATCGACATACTGATAGAGCCGAGAGTATAGTAAGCAGACGTCTGCGTTTGAGCATTATCT
>CAZAWU010000102.1:0-3189 GCA_964488915.1 uncultured Burkholderiales bacterium | reverse complement strand
GGTCGAAGATGTTCAAAACCGATCGTCATTCCCGCGAAAGCGGGAATCTCTCAACACGTTTCAGAGAGATCCCCGCTCCCACGACGATTGATTGGATCCCGCGCACGAATTTAGCAGCAGTTGCGCAGTCCCGAACTAGATCAAGATCCCCGCCTCGCGGGCGTGACATTTCGGGCCTTTCGGCCCGAAGTGTCATTTGTCACTTATCAAACACAGTCAAATCGCAAATGGTCGACACCGCATAGTTCGGCACGTCCACCACATTGCCGATGCGCAAATCGCACGCCACGCTGGTGAGCATGTAGGCTTGATTGCGGTTCAAACCTCGATTGGCCACGAGCCAGTCCACCATCTTCAACAACGAATCGCGCGCGGCGGCGGTCAAGTCCTCATTCAAATTGGCCAGGTTTTTTATCTTGTCGCCCTCCAGATACGAGTGCTGCGGCAGATTAGTGCCAGCCTTCTTCAGCGGATAGCCGACCGTCGCGTGGAAACGCGCGGGCGCCAAACGCTTCAACTGATCCGCGCCGCTGAATTCCGGCCCTGTGATCTTCGCGCCGCCGCCTTTGATGACATTCACGCGCACGGTCACGGTTGCATCCATCTCGATCGCCGTGCCGGACACTTCGCCGTCGCCCTGTGCGAAGTGCACGTCGCCGATCGACAGCAAGCAACCTTTCACGTAGCACGGGAAATACATCGTCGTGCCGACCACCATTTGCTTGACGTCCATGTTGCCGCCGTTTTCGCGCGGTGGGATGGTGCGCAAGCACTTGTCTTTGTGGCTGCCGCTGGTGCCGCAGACTTCTTTCGGCAACGCGTCTTTGGGCTCCGGCGGCAACGCCACACCACCGGCTTTACCGAGCGCCGCTTCGCGCGCCAGCCATTCATCGACTTCTTTCGGGCCAGGGGCGACGCCGACCGTGCCGAGGAAGCCGTCCATGCGGATGCGCACACCAGGCATATCCGGCGAGGTTGCTTCCATGCGGTTCAACACCCAGCGTGTAATCGCCGGCTCGGTGAACACATCGCGCAAGAAGCCAAAGCCGGGAAAGATAATCGTATAGCCGAACTTGTCCGGCTCGACGTCGATCAGCGTCACCGCCAGTGCATCGCCTGGCTCAGCGCCATTCACGAACAGCGGGCCGTTGATCGGATGCACCAAGTTCAAGTTGGCCGACGGCAGATCGGCCGGCTTGGTGTTCATATTGAAGGCGTGATCGAACGCGTCGCGCGTGCCGAACACAGCCGTATCGCCGGAATCGGCGGTGGCTGCAGGCTTAATCGCGAAGTGCCAGCGGTTATGGCACTTGGGATCGTCCACGCAGCGATCGCCGGTTTTCGGGATCATCACCGTCTTTTGCGCGAATACCGGCACGGCCAGCGCAAACGCCAACGCGCCTAGGGCCACTGATTTTGCAACGCGTACCATAGCTCCTCCTAAAGTTTGAGTTTTCTTGCTCAAGCGCGATTCGTGCCATGCGGCTGACGCTGCTTAGCGGGCGCTAAGCCCACACCCAGTCTTGAGTTTTCGACCGCGACACGAGGCGGCCAATATAACGTGCTGTCCGCTTTGGAGCAAACTGCTTGAGCGGCGCACCACAGTAAGGCAAACTGAATGACCACACCGGCGAGGCCACTCGATGACAACCGATCCACGCGTGCTATTGCTGCACCCCGATGACAACATTGCCATCGCTTCGTACGAGTTACCGGCCGGCACTGAATTGGCCGTGGCGGGCGCAATGATCACACTCAAGCAACGCGTCGACATCGGTCACAAGTTTGCCTGCAAACCGATCGTCAAAGGCGTGAAGATCGTCAAGTACCGCGCGCCGATCGGCAGCGCGACACAAGACATCGCGCCCGGCGAGTACGTGCACACGCACAACCTGACTAGCGATTACATTCCTACTTACACTTTCGAGAAAGGCAAGAGTTTCGCTGGATAAAAAGCGACTTTGAGGATAGCCCAACATGCAGACCCACTCCCCCATCCAAGCCTACCCCCGTCCCGATGGCAAAAAAGGCATCCGCAACACCATCCTGGTCGCGTACCTGGTCGAGTGCGCGCACCACGTTTGCCGCGAGATCGCTTATCCGTTCAGAGAACAAGGCGTACACGTGATCGGCTTTCCCGGCTGCTTCCCGAACACCTACGCGCACAAGATGATGGCGCGCTTGTGCAATCACGCCAATGTCGGCGCGGTGCTGCTGGTGTCGCTTGGCTGCGAGTGCTTCAACCGTAACAAGCTGCTGGAAACGGTGCAAGCTTCGGGTCGGCCGGCGAACCTGCTGGTGATTCAGGACAAGGGCGGCACGCGCAAGACCATCAACGAAGGGCGCGCGTGGGTCGAGCAAACTCTGAAGCAACTCGCAGCCATGCCGCGCGTCGATATGCGCATCGACGAGCTGATCGTCGGCACCATCTGCGGCGGTTCGGACGCCACCAGCGGCTTGACCGCTAACCCCGCCATGGGCCGTGCGTTCGACTTCTTGATCGAGAAGAACGCTGCGTGCATCTTCGAAGAAACCGGCGAGCTAATCGGCATGGAATACTTGATGGCCGAGCGCGCCGCCACACCCGAGCTGGGACAAGAACTCATCAAAGCCGTCGCCAAAGCCGGCCGCTACTACGGCACGATGGGCCACGCCAGCATCTCGCCCGGCAATGCCGACGGAGGCTTAACCACCATCGAAGAAAAATCACTTGGCGCCTATGCGAAAAGCGGCCAGTCGCGAATCGACGGCGTGATCAAGCCCGGCGACTATCCGCCGCGCGGCGGCCTGTACTTGCTCGACATGGTGCCCGACGGCGAGCCGCGCTTCGGCTTTCCCAACATCAACGACAACGCCGAGATCGCGGAATTGATCGCCTGCGGCAGTCATCTGCTGTTGTTTTCCACCGGCCGCGGCTCGGTGGTCGGCTCGGCGATTTCGCCGGTGATCAAAGTGTGCGCGAACCCGAAGACTTACGCGCGCATGGAAGACGATATGGATGTAAATGCGGGGCGCATGCTGGAGGGCAACGCGTCACTGGATGACGTTGGGCGCGAGATCTACGATTTGATTCTGCGTGTGTCGAACGGCGAGCAGACCAAGTCCGAGGCGCTCGGACATCAAGAATTTATCCTGACGTACAAGACGTTCGAGCCGTTGGGGCCGGCGTGTTTGCCGCAGGCGGCGTAG
>CAZAWU010000101.1:7425-14091 GCA_964488915.1 uncultured Burkholderiales bacterium | reverse complement strand
TACGCCGGCGCAATATTCTGCGGCAACACAAACCCCGCCGTGTGCGGCGTGAACTTAAGCCCTTTGCGATACACCACCGGTTGGTGATATTGCAGCAGCGGAATCACCAGCGCATTCTCTGCGATGTAGCGATCGACTTTCTTGTAGCCGGCGATGCGCTTGGCCTCGTCCTTCTCGCCCCACAGCGGACCGATCTGGTCGTCCACGTCCTTGGTCTTCCACGCCGAGTGCGGCGAGTGGGTGAACATAGCGAAGCCGGTTGAAGTCGACGGATCGCCGATGGAATTGCCCCAGTTGTAAAACGCCGCGGGCGCGAGCCCGTGTTGTGCGCGCAGTTCGAAGTGCTTGGCGATTTCGTAGATTTCGATATCGGCTTCGATGCCGACTTTGCGCCACATGCCGGCGATGGCCTGCACCATTTCGTAGTCTTTCGGCTTGAAGCCGCGCGTAGTCTGCATCTTGAATTTCACCGGCTTGGACGCTGAGTAGCCAGATTTCGCCAGCAGTTGCCTGGCGAGTCCGGGATCGTACTTCACGCTGATCGACTTATCGAACGCCATATACTGAGGCGCTTGCAGCGTATCGATAGCGGTGGCATTGCCGAGCAGCAGCTTCTGCACGATAGCTTTCTTGTCGATGGCGTGCGCCATGGCTTTGCGCACGTTCGCGTCGAGCATGATGTCCTTGCTGGTCAAGAAAATCATGCCGATGTCGGAGACTGGATGCGCGCCGCCCTGCATGCCTTTGCCTTTGAGGCGTTTCATTTCTTCGTACGGAATTTCGAGCGTCAGATCGGCGGCGCCCGTCTCGACTTCGGCCACGCGGCTCATCGCGTCAGGCACGAACTTGATGATGACGGTCTCGAACGCCGGCTTCGGCCCCCAATATTTCGGGAACGCTTTCAAGCGCACGAAGCCGTTGCGCTCGAATTTGTCCACCATGTATGGGCCGCTGCCGATGGGCTTGCCTTCCCAGCCTTCTGCGCCGGTGGCGGTGTAGGCTTTTTTCGGCATGAGATAGCCTGTCAAAAACGCCATCCACGGAAACAGCGTCGGCTCGAACTCTTTCACATCCGCCGTGACGATGTTGCCTTCGACCTTGAAGTTGCCGATCTTGCCCCACACGAATTGAATCGGGTTGCCGCCCTTGGGATCACCGGCGCGCTCCAGCGACCAGGCGACATCTTCCGCCGTCACCGGCGTACCGTCGTGCCAGAAAGCGTTCTCACGCACGGTGAGCATGACCTTGCTCTTGTCCGCGTTCCAGCCCCACTTCGTGAGGATGCCAGGCTTGAAGCTCAAGTTCGGGTTCTGGTCGATGTAGCTGTCGAACACGGCTTTGTAGATCGACTGGATGGTCGGGTTGACGGCGGAGGCACCTACGGTCGGATCCCACGAAGGCAGCGCGACGTTGTAGGCGATGGTGAGCGTGCTGGCGGCGGCGTGCGCTTGGCTGCCAAGCAGCGCTTGCGTGAGCGGGGCCGAGAGTGCGGCGGCGCCGGTGGCTGCCAGGAAGCGGCGGCGTGTGAAATGCTGCGTCATCGGGAATTCTCCTCGTTGATTGTTGTGCAAGCCCGCACCGTTGCGCGGCTCGTTGCTGTGCGGACATGCGATTCCCGCCAAGCGCCGCCGCATCTTCGGTTTGGGTAGTTGGTTTGTCAAGCCGATGCAGCCGCTTGCGCGCTTGTACCTGCACCGAAACTTCGAAGCACGCCGTAGCGGTGATACGGTCCGCAGTAGCGGTCTGGAAATGACTCCAAATCTGATTTGTTCACGAATACTACCCAATGAGATTGCGTTGCAAAAAAGAAATTCGAGCTCGCAACCGTTGACGGATGACACGGCAATATGGCTACAATCTGTTGTTAAGTTTCTGTTAATGCGCTGTGGGGATGGCGCGGCAAGAGGGGGAGGGGAAGTTGATGGTCGATCGCCGCGTGGTGCGCGGGTCCTGCGGTCTTTCAGTTTTGCGTGCGCTGTTTTGCTTGCTGCTGCTTATCGCAGCCGCCGGTGGCGGCGAGAGCGCTTTCGCGCAAGCCGACGTCGTCGTCAATCAGACCGACACACCCGACCCCGGTCCCGCTGGCGGCATCTTTACCTACAACATCCGCGTCACCAACAACAGCGCGATCAACAGCGCGGTGGGCGTGCAGCTCACCGATACTCTGCCTGCGAGTTCCACGTTCGTCAGCGCGGTGCCCACGGCTGGCAGTTGCGGGGCGCCGAGCGGCGGCGCTTTTACTTGCACGCTAGGCACCATCGCGCCGCTGGACGAAGTGCTGATTGCACTGCAAGTGCGCTTGAACGCGCAAGGTGTTTCCAGCAATCAAGTCGATACCACGGCGACGACGCCGGATCCTGACTCCAGCAACAACACCGCCAACATTCAGACTACCACGGTGAACGCCGGGGCCGATCTAACGCTTGCTGCGACCGATAGTCCGGACCCAGTGGCGGCGGGGGCGGCGTTTTCCTATGCGTTAGTGGTGACCAACAACGGGCCGAGCCCACACGGCGGCGCCGACACGCAAACCATCACCTTCAATATCCCGGCCGGTGCGAGCGTCACCAGCGTGCCGACCGGCACCGGTTGGAGTTGCACACCGAATACGGGCTATCCGCGTTCGAGTGGTTCGATCAGTTGCACGCGCACCGGCGCGATAGCGGTAAGCGGTGTCGCGCCGACGTTGACGGTGCCGGCGGTGGGTAACGTCGCCGGCACGATTTCCGGTTCGTTCGACGTTACCGGCTCGATCGGCGACGGCGACCCAAACAACAACACCGCCGTGGCCAACACGACAGTCAACGGCGGCAGTGCGGACGTGTCAATTACCAAGTCGGCCTCGCCCACCAATGTGCCGCAGGGGCAGAACATTACTTTCACGCTAACGCCGCGCCTTAACGGCGGTGTGCCGGCGGGATCCACCGGCAGTGGCGTAATCACCGTCACCGACACGCTGGATGCGCGCTTTACTTTCGTCTCGGCGACCGGCACCGGTTGGAGTTGTGCTTTCGCGGCGCCGACGGTGACGTGCACACGTGCCGGCCCGTTCGGCAGCAACTACACCAACATGCCGACCATCGCCATCGTGGCAACGGCAAACACCATCGCCAACACAGTGCCGAACAGCGCGGCGATCGCCGCGCCCGAAACCGATCCCACGCCGGGGAATAACACCGGCTCGATCAACGTGAACATCATCGCCACCGGCACCGACCTGAGCATTGCCAAAGCCGATTCGCTCGACCCGGTGGTCGTGAATCAAGCGCTCAACTACACCCTGACCGTCACCAACAATGGCCCGCTCGCCGTCGCGGTCGGCGAAACCATTACCGTCACCGACACCCTGCCGGCGAACGTGGAACTGACCGCCACGCCGAGCGGCAGCGGCTGGATCTGCACGCCGAGCGCCGGATTTCCGCTTGCCGCCGCGGCGATCAGCTGCACGCGCACCGGCACAGCTATCAACAGCGGCGCCGCGGCACCCGCGATCACGGTGCCGGTGCGCATCACCAGCGCAGGCAGCGTGGCCAACACCGCCAGCGTGGCCACCTCGGGCAGCGATCCCAACGCGGCCAACAACAACGGTTCGCAGTCGACGCTCGCCAGCGCTACCGAGGCCGACTTGGAAATCGTCAGCAAGACGGCCAATCCCGATCCGGTGAACGCCGGGGAGGACTTGACCTACGTCATCACGGTGCGCAACAACGGTCCCGACGCGGCAAGCAATGTGACGCTTACCGACACGCTCGGCAGCCTGATCACGACCGGCGGCTTGCAGTCCGCCACGCCGAGCCAGGGCTCGTGCACGCCCTCCGGTGTGAGCGCCGGACCGTCGGTGAATTTGTCGTGCGCGCTCGGCACGCTCAACAACGGCGCAACGGCGACGGTCACCGTGATCGTGCGCCCGTCGATCGCAACTACCGGTTCGCGTTCGAACACGGCGGCGGTGCGCTCGCCGGACATCGGCGACGGCACCCAGGGCAACAACAGCAACTCGGTCACCAGCACGGTTACGGCAGTGGCGGACGTGCAGCCGCTGAAGACGGCAAGCCCGTCTCCGGTGCAAGCCGGCACGAATCTCACCTACGTGGTCACGGCGCGCAACAACGGTCCTTCGACGGCGAGCACGGTGCAGATCACCGATACGCTGCCGGCCAACGCCGCGTTTGTATCGCGCTCCCCGAGCGGCGGGGGTACCTGCAATTCGCCCGCGGTCGGCAGCACCGGTGCGACGCTGACGTGTTCGTGGGCGAGCATCGCCTCCGGCGCGCAGCAGACCGTGAACGTAGTGGTGCGCCCGCTCACGGCGGCGGCGGGCGGGAACGTCGATAACAACGTCAGTATTTCCACGGCGACGCTGGAACTGGTCGGCGGCAACAACACCGCGTCGACTTCCACGCCGGTTACCACGGCAGCCGCGGATTTGATCGTTAACAAGACCGACGCGCCCGATCCGGTCGGCGTGAGCGAAGCGGTGACTTACACGGTTGTGGTCACCAACAACGGCCCGTCGTTCGCGACCAACGTCGTGCTCAACGACGTGTTCCCGGCGGTAACGCCTGCTTCGACCGCCACGTTCAGCTACCAGGGCAGCCTCACGGTCACGCAAGGAACCTGCAGCGAACCGGCGTTGAATGCCACCAGCGGAACCATCTCTTGCAATCTCGGCGGACTGGCCAACGGTGCGAGTGCCACGCTGACCTATGCGCTGCGCGCCGAAGCCGCCGGCACCAAGTTCAACACCGCGACGGTGAGCGCTACTGAACCCGATCCGCTCAGCGCCAACAACAGCGAAACCGAACCGACCACCGCACGCCCGCTCGCCGATCTCGCCACGGCGAAATCAGCGCCGCCGGCGGTCAACGCCGGCGAGCAGTTCGACTACACCATTACTGTCACCAATAACGGCCCGGCAGCAAGTACCGGAGCCACTTTCAGCGATACTCTCCCCGCAGGTACTGCGTTTGTTTCGATTACGCCGAGCGCCGGCTGCAGCACGCCTGCCGTTGGCGCCGGGGGCACCATTACATGTACGCTCGGCACGCTCAACGCCGTCGCACCCGGCAACGACGCGACTTACACGCTGCGCGTACAACTGAGCAATCCTTATACGCCGGCGACGGTGGTGAACAGCGCCACGGCGACAGTGGTGAACGAGATCGACCGCACGCCCGGCAACAATACCGGGCAGGCTACCGTCAACGTGGTGCGCGGCACGGTCGGCAATCTCGTGTTCCGCGACGACAACGGCAACGGCATCCAAGACGGCGGCGAACCCGGTGTGAGCGGCGTCACCGTGCGCTTGCTCGATTCCGGCGGCGCGCAGCTTGCCAGCACCACTAGCGGTGGCGGCGGCGCGTATGCTTTCAATGGGCTCGCGCCCGGCACTTACTCGGTCGAATTCGTTGCGCCAGCCGGAACGGCATTTACGTTACAAGACCAAGGCGGCAACGACGCACTCGACAGCGACGCCGCACCCACCGGCGCCACACCCGGGCGCACGGCATCGTTTGCGCTGGCGGCCGGTGCGACCAACAACGATATGGACGCCGGCTTGGTGCGTTTGTCCAGCCTTGCCGGCACGGTGTACGTCGACACCAACGTCAATGGCTCGCTCACCGGCGGCGAACCCGGCATCAACAATGTCACCGTCACGCTCACCGGCACCGACCATCTCGGCAACGCCGTCAATCAGCCGGTTACGACGAACGCTTCCGGCGTGTATACCTTCTCCAATCTGCGGCCGGGCACCTACACGCTCACCGAAACGCAGCCCGCCAGCTTTGGTAACGGCCAAACCACGGTCGGCACGCAAGGCGGCACGGCGGCGCCGAATGCGATCAGCGCGATTGCGCTCGGTCAGAACGTCACCGGCACCGGCAACAACTTCGGCGAGACCGGCGCCATCATCGGCAACTTCGTATTCCGCGACAACAACGGCAACGGCATTCAGGATGGCGGCGAGCCCGGCGTGTCCGGCGTGACGGCAACGCTGTTCGATTCAGGCAATGCACAGATCGGCGCACCGGTGGTCACCGACGGCACGGGCGGCTACAGCTTCGCCGGCGTCACGGCGGGCACCTACTATGTCGTCTTCAGCGCCGTGCCGGCGGGCCTCGCCTTCACGCGCGCCGATCAAGGCGGCAACGATGCGCTCGACAGCGACGCCGCGCCGAGCGGACCGAACATCGGCCGCACGCCCAACTTCACGCTGGCGGCCGGCGGCTCCAACGCCGATATGGATGCGGGCTTGGTGCCGCTGTCGAGCTTGGCCGGTACGGTCTACGTCGATAACAACTTGAACGGATCGCTCACCGCAGGCGAGCCGGGCATCAACAACGTCACCGTCACGTTGACCGGTACCGACGATCTCGGCGCGGCAGTAAATCAAGCGCTAACCACGAACGCTTCGGGCGTGTACACGTTCAACAACGTGCGCCCTGGCACATACACGCTCACCGAAACGCAACCGGTCGGTTTCAACGACGGCCAAGTCACGGTTGGCTCGCAAGGCGGCACGGCAGGCGCGAACGCGATTTCGGGCATCGCTCTGGGCGCAGGCGTCACCGGCAGCGGTAACAATTTCGGCGAGACGTCCAGCACCACCGCGACCATCGGCAATTTCGTGTGGAGCGATCTCAACAACAACGGCCAGCAAGATCC
>CAZAWU010000101.1:3677-7325 GCA_964488915.1 uncultured Burkholderiales bacterium | reverse complement strand
GGCCGATCGCAGAGCGTGACCTTGGCGGCAGGTACCGTCAATTCCACCCTGGCAGCGGGCGTCATCACGTTATCGAGCCTGAGCGGCACGGTCTACCAAGACAACAACAACGATGGTGCACTCGGCGGCGGCGAGCCAGGCATCAGCAACGTCAGCATCACGCTTTCCGGCAGCGACGATCTCGGCGCAGCGGTTAACTTGGTAGTGACGACCAACGGCTCCGGCCAGTACACGCTGCCGAATTTGCGTCCCGGTACCTACACGATTACGGAATCACAACCGGCGGGGTTCGGCAACGGCCAAACTACGGTCGGCTCGCAGGCGAGCGGCACAGCGGGTGTGAATAGCCTCAGCAACATCACGCTCGGTCAAGGCGTCACCGGCAGCGGCAACAACTTCGGTGAAGTCACTGCGGCGCCGGTGGCGGCGGACGACCGTGCCAGCACGCCGCTCAACACGCCGGTCACGCTGAACATTCCGGGCAACGACAGCGCGCCGGGCGGGCGCACGCTGGTGCCGGGCAGCATCGATCTCGATCCGTCGACCCCAGGGCAGCAAACCACACGCACGGTGCCGGGCCAAGGCACGTTCACGCTCAATTCACTGACGGGACAAGTCACCTTCACGCCGGTCACCGGCTTCACCGGCACGGTGACGATCCCGTACACCATTCAAGATTCCGCCGGCGGGTTGTCGAACATCGCCAATATCACGGTGGACATCGTCGGTGGCCCCGCGGCGAACGACGACGCGACCACTACGCCGCTGAACACACCGGTGACGCTCAACGCGGCGGGCAACGACACGCCGACTTCGGGCGCGTTCCTGGTGCCGACGACGATCGATCTCGATCCAGCCACGCCGGGACAGCAGACGGCGTTCACCGTGCCGGGGCAAGGCAGCTTCACGCTGAATTCGACTACCGGCATCGTCACGTTCACGCCGGAGAACAATTTCACCGGTACGGTAACGATTCCGTACACCATTCAAGACAGTCTCGGCGGCACGTCGAACGCCGCCAACTTGACCGTGGTGATCCGCAGCGGCCCGGTGGCGCGCGACGACAGTGCGACCACGCCGCTAAACACACCGGTAACGCTCAACATTCCCGCTAACGACGCAGCCAGCGGCGGCGTGGCGCTCAACCCCGCCAGCATCGATCTCGATCCGTCCACGCCGGGACAGCAAACAACGCGCACCGTGCCGGGCGAAGGCACGTTCACGCTCGACACCGCCACCGGCCGCGTGACGTTCACGCCGGTGAACGGCTTCACCGGCACCTCGACCATTCCGTACACCATCAGCGATGCCAACGGCACTCTGTCCAACGTCGCGAACATCACCGTTACCGTAGTGCAGCCGGCGAACGTCGCCGGGCGCGTGTGGGTGGATGCGGACCACGACCGCAACTACGACGTGGGCGAGCGCTTGATCGCCAATTGGCGTGTCGACTTGGTCGATCCGGCGACAGGTCAACTGCTGCAACAAACCACTACCGACGCTAGCGGGCAGTACAACTTTACCGGCGTCGCGCCGTTTACCGATCTGAGCATTCGCTTCGTCGATCCAAGCAACGGTATTTCCTACGGCACGCCGGTCACGCGCGAAGCCGGCTCGAACGGCAACGGCGGTGCGCCGCTAACCGGTTCGTCCTCACTCGCCACGACGCAAGCCGGTTCGCGTTCGACCGTCGACCCTGGCCGCACTTCGCTCAGCATCAATCTGCAGCCCGGCGACAATTTGACGCAGCAGAGTTTGCCGATCGATCCGTCGGGCGTGGTGTACGACGCTATCAACCGGACCGTGGTGCCGAACTCTGTGGTGACCTTGACAGCGGAGGCGGGTTGCCCGTTCACGCCGGCGGTACATTTGGTCGGCGGGCCGACTTACGCCATCAGCGGCAACGCCGCATCGATGACCGTTGGCGCGGACGGCTTTTATCAGTTCTTGCTTTCGCCGTTGTTCGGCTCGACTTGCAACTTCACGCTATCGGTGACGCCGCCGGCGGCTTACATCGCACCGTCGAGCATCATTCCCGCGCAAGCAGGCCCGTTTACGCCGCCGGGCGGCGCAGGGGCCAACTTCGAAGCGCAAACCGGTGTGATCGGCGCACCATCCGGGACGATCAGCAACCCGACGTACTACTTGTCGCTGCGCTTGGGGCCGGCGATCGCGGGGATCATCTTCAACCACTTGCCGGTGGACCCAGCCGCTGGCGCGAGCGGCTTGCTGTTTATCCAGAAGTCCGTCGACCGTGAAATCGCGGAAGTCGGCGACAGCGTCAAGTACACCATCCGTCTTACCAATCAATCCGGCACGGGCTTCGGCAATGTCGTGATCGACGATCGCTTACCGGCGGGCTTCCGCTTTATCGACGGCACTGCGCGGCTGCAAATCGGCGCGGCTGCGGCCGGCGCGCTCGCCAATCCGAGCGGACGACCCGGTCCCAGCTTGCGTTTCGTTGTCGGCGGCTTGGCGGCCAATACGACCGCGATATTGACCTACCGCGTGCGTCTCGGCGTCGGTTCGCAACAGGGCGACGGCATCAATCGCGCGCGGGCGTCAACTGGCGTGGTGCAGTCGAACGAAGCGCGCGCGCGTGTGCGCATTAGCGGTGGCGTGTTCGCCGAAGAAGCGTGCGTTATCGGCAAGATTTACATCGATTGCAACGGCAACAAGATTCAAGACAAGGAAGAGCTCGGCATTCCCGGCGTGCGCATGTATTTCGAGAACGGTACTTACTTGATCTCCGATGTCGAAGGCAAATATTCGATCTGCGGCTTAAGACCGATCACACACGTGCTGAAGGTGGACAAGAGCACGCTACCGATCGGTTCGCGTCTGGTAACGATCTCCAACCGCAATGCCGGCGACGGCGGCAGCCGCTTCGTCGATCTCAAGTTCGGCGAGTTGCACCGTGCGGATTTCGCGGAAGGCTCGTGCTCGCAGACGGTGCTCGATCAAGTGAAGGCGCGGCGCAGCCAAGGCGAAGTCGGCGCGCCTGAGGTCGAGAAAGCGGGCGGTGTGCGGCATACGCTGCAACCGAGCGACAAAGGTGCGACGCAGCCGCAACGCATCGAGCGCAGCGACAAGCCAGTCATCTTCGATTCGAAGCGGCCCGCCAAAGCGCCGCCGCGCCAGCCGCCCTGCGCGCCGAATAGCGCCCCGAGCTGCCGCAAGGAGGGCGTGCGATGAGCAGATCGCCTCTGATGCAAGCGCCGCGCTTGACCCTCATCGCTCTTGCTTTGGCGCATGCCTACACGGCGGGCGCCTTGGCCGGCGAAGTAGACAGCGAAGTGCGCTTGGCGCTGGATCGCCGGCTTTTGCTGAACGCTGGGGATATTGAGAGCGCTGCCAGAGCGGCGCGTGGCGTACCCCCGACGTCCGCCGCTGGCTCGACCGAGCCGGGGTATGCCGACAGCGTCGCAGTACCAGCCGACCGCACTCTGGCCAACTCAGAGCTCATGCTGACGAACGAGAGTTACGTGCTCGCAATGGACCGCAGCATCGTGCTGGGGGCAGAGCAGCGGCCGGAGCCCGCGCCATCGCCCGCACCTGCGCCGGAGCAAACGCCGATGCGGCACGAAGAGTTCGGGGTGATGCCGCGGCGCATGCAGCGCGAGCTGGCGGCGAACTGCGAAGTCTTGG
>CAZAWU010000101.1:0-3577 GCA_964488915.1 uncultured Burkholderiales bacterium | reverse complement strand
ACGCGCGTGACGGTGGAAACGTCGCGCGGCCGCTTACAACTCGTCGACCGCGACAAACTGGAACCTGCGCAGCAGGTCGTCGTGGAGGACGGGCAGACGTGTTTCAACTTGTTGGCGCCGTACGAGCCGGGTGACGCTTACCTGCGCGTCACCTCGGGCGATGTCGAAGTCACCGGCGAAATTCATTTCCTACCCGATCTGCGCCCGATGTTGGCGGTGGGAATCATCGAGGGCGCGATCCATTTGCGCGACAAGGATTCGCAGAAGTTCGAGCCGGTGCGCGAGAACGATGCGTTCGAGCGCGACCTGCGCCAGATGGGCAATGACTTCAAGGACGGCAAGGGCAGCTTGCACGGGCGCGCGGCGGTGTTCCTCAAAGGCAAAGTTAGAGGCGACTACTTGCTGACGCTGGCGTACGACTCCGACAAAGCCACGCGCGACAAGCTGTTCCGCGACATCGATCCGGAAGCGTTCTACCCGGTGTACGGCGACAGCTCGATCAAAGGTTTCGATGCGCAGAGTTCGAAGCGATTCTATGTGCGCGTGGACAAAGACCGCAGCTATTTGCTCTACGGCGACTACACCACTCTCAACCCCGATCCTGCGGTAAGCCTTGGCCAATACAACCGCACCTTGACCGGCGGCAAGTGGCACTACGAAAACAAGCGCGCCAGTGTCACGGCGTTCGCGGCTTACGATGCGGTGCGCCAAGTCGTCGACGAATTTCCTGCGCGTGGCATCAGCGGGCCGTATGCGGTAAGCAACGCCAACGGTTTAGTCAATTCCGAGAAGGTGGAGATCATCACGCGCGACCGCAACCAGCCTTCGATTGTTTTGAAGACCGTGCAGTTGCAACGCTTCACCGACTACGAGTTCGAGCCGTTCTCCGGCCGCCTGCTGTTCAAGCAAGCGGTGCCGAGTTTGGACGAGAACTTGAACCCGATGTCGATCCGCGTGAGCTACGAAGTCGACCAGGGGGGCGAGAAGTTCTGGATCGGCGGCGTCGACGGTAAGGTGCGCATCGGCGAGCGCGTGGAGCTCGGCGCGAGCTTTGTGCAGGACGAGAATCCCACGCCGCCGGCCGCCGCCACCGTGACATCTCCCGGCGTACCCGCGGTGGTCAAACGCTTGGCCAGCATCAATGGCACGGTGAAGCTGGGCGAGAAGACTTTCTTTCTGGCGGAATGGGCGCGCAGTGAAACCAATCTAAGCGGCGATAACAAAGGCGATGCCGCGCGCGTCGAAGTGCGGCATGCGGGGGAGAAGCTGGAGGCGCGCGCGCACGCCGGCTACAGCGATCGCGAGTTCGTCAATCCGGCGTCAACACTCGCGCAGGGGCGCAAAGAAGCTGGCGGCAAAGCGAGCTACCAGGTAACGCCGGTCACGCGCATCGTCGGTGAAGCGATTCGCAGCGAGGATGAGCTGGCCGACGGCAATCGCAAGGGTGCCTTGGTTTCCGTGGAGCACGCATTCAGTGATCGCATCAAGCTGGAAGTGGGTATGCGCCGCGCTGAGGAAACGAGCAACGCCGCGCAACCGGGCAGCAGCGGCATCACGCCGCTTTCGTGCGAAGGGCCGACCGGACAATCGCCGGTGGGGGTCAGCGGTTGCACGCCGAGTTATTTGACCTCCGGCATTACCGCAGGCACCGGCATCGTTTTCAACTCACCGCCCGGAACGACTACCGGTGGGCTCGATATCACCACCGTGCGCGCGCGCCTGACCGGCAAGATAACGCCGGCGCTCGCTGCCTACGTCGAAGGCGAGCAAGACATCGACGACAGCGACAAGCGCCTCTGGGCGCTGGGCGGCGAATACCGCTTCGCCGAGCGCGGGCGCCTGTACGCACGTCACGAGTTCATCTCCAGTCTGACGGGGAGCTACGGCCTGAACGACGATCAACGCCAGCGCGCCACCGTGTTCGGCGTCGACGCGAACTACATGAAGGACGGCGAAGTGTTCAGCGAGTACCGCATGCGCGACGCCATCAGCGGGCGCGAGGCACAGGCGGCAATGGGCTTGCGCAACTATTGGGGCGTCGCGGAGGGCTTGCGCCTGAACACGACTCTCGAACGCTTGCACACGGTCGATGGGCCGAGCAACGAAGCCACCGCAGTCGCACTCGGTCTCGACTACACCGGCAGTGAGCTATGGAAAGGGACAACGCGCCTCGAGTGGCGCGATGCGGAAACGAGCAAAAGCTGGTTGTCTACCATCGCGCTGGCGCGCAAGATGAACCGCGAATGGACTTTTCTAGGACGCAACTTGTACACGCAGACGGAGTCGAAGGACGCGGCCGGCGGCGACTTGAAACAAGACCGTTTCCAACTTGGGTTCGCCTACCGTGATACCGACACCAACCGCTGGCACACGCTCGCGCGCTACGAGTTCAAGTACGAGAAGGACACTGCCCCGAGCGATCCGTTCTCGAGGCGCGCGCATGTTCTGTCAGCTCATACCAACTATCAACCGTCCAAGCCGTGGATTTGGTCCGGGCAGTACGCCGTCAAGCGCGTCAACGAACGTTTTGCCGAGGGCGCGAGCGACAGCTTCACCGCGCACTTGCTGGCGGGGCGCGTGACCTACGACATCACCGAACGCTGGGACGTGGGCGCCACCGCGAGCATGCTCTACAGCCCGCGCGGCAGCAGCAAACAGTACGGGCTAGGTTTGGAAGCAGGCTACTTGGTGATGGACAATTTATGGGTCAGCCTAGGCTACAACTTCACCGGGTTCAGGGACGACGATCTGGTCGACAGCAACTACTCGCAGCGCGGCGTGTATTTGCGCATGCGCTTCAAGTTCGACGAGGATTTGTTCAAGTCGAAAGATCCGAACATCAACAAGGCGCTGGAGCCGGAAAAACAGTGAGGGGCGTAAGGCGTGAGGAGCAAAGCATGAACCAGAAATCACTAAATTGGGCGCTGGCAGCAGCAGGCATGCTCGTGTTGAGCGCTTGCGTGGGCACGCCGACAGAAAAGCGCGACTCGCCTTCGTATCTGCCGAGCACCGGCCAGCAGGAAAAGCGCATCACCGACGGCACCATCCAGGCAGACTTGGCGTACATCGAGAAGCTGCAGGCGCGGGTGGCGAAACTGAACGACAGCGGCAAGCCATTGCGCGGCTACCACTTAGCGAAGGCGCAAGCGTGGCTGGACTTTGCCGCGGACGAGTACCACGAGAACGACCGCAGCCGCATTATCGAAAACGCGCTGGCGCAAGCCGAGGTGTTGATCGGTGCGCTGGAGATCGACTCGCAACAAATAAATCCGGACACGCCGATCGTCGGCGGCAGCAGCAAGCTGCGCGATGATCTTTGGGTAACAACCGCCCGCGCGAAGGAACACGCAAACTTCGGTTGCGCCGCCAAGAAAGTCGCGCAGCTAGAAGTCCAACTCGTTTGGGCGGGACACGAGTATGCGGAATCGGGTTGGCGCCACGCGAGCCCGTATATCCAGATCGCCGAGGATCTGGGTGCGCAGGTCCGGAAGTTGCTCGAGGGTTGTTAGCGCACTTAGCGCGAATAGTCGCGTAGTGCAGGACCGGATTCCCGTTATTGGGTGCGCCGGGAAGGTCA
>CAZAWU010000100.1:0-14146 GCA_964488915.1 uncultured Burkholderiales bacterium | reverse complement strand
CCACTTGGGCGATCGTTGCTATCTTCGCCGTCATGCTCGGTGGAATGTACGGCGGTTGGTTCAGCGCGACCGAAGGTGCGGCGGTGGGTACGGCCGCGGTGGCGACGGTGGCTTTCGTCAACGGTTTGCGCGGGCGCGGTTTGATCGAGTCGGTGTTGGCAACGGCCACTGCGACGGGCATGATCTTTCTCATTTTGCTCGGCGCCGACCTGCTCAACGCGTTTCTCGCTCTGAGCCAGCTGCCGGTGGAACTCGCCATTTGGGTCAAGCAAAGCGAGTTATCTCCGTTCGCCGTGTTGTTCGCCATCATCGCGCTCTACATCGTGCTCGGCTGCATCATGGATAGCCTTTCCATGATCCTGCTGACCATCCCGATTTTCTTTCCCATCGTGATGGGGCTAGACTATTGGGGTCTGGGCGAAACCGAGAAAGCGATATGGTTCGGCATCCTGGCGCTAATGGTGGTGGAAATCGGGCTCATTACCCCGCCGGTCGGCATGAACGTCTACATCATCAGCAGCTTGGCTAAGGACGTGCCGATGTCGACGGCGTTTCGCGGCGTCGCGCCGTTTCTTGTTTCCGACCTCGTGCGCGTGCTGCTGCTCGCATTCTTTCCCGCACTCTCGCTTTGGCTCGTGCGCATGATGCAGTAGAGGGGGATTCTGACGATGCGAGCGCTGCGCCCGATCGCGCCGGGCACTCACCCTGACTATCTCTACGAAGCTTACCGCAGCACGCCCAAGCGGGCGCCATCGCGGCCCGCAATCGCGATCGCGCAAGATGACGC
Source organism: uncultured Burkholderiales bacterium (assembly GCA_964488915.1). Lineage (GTDB taxonomy): Bacteria > Pseudomonadota > Gammaproteobacteria > Burkholderiales > JALYOK01 > CADEHE01. The sequence continues at coordinate 13,359 of CAZAWU010000100.1, read as the reverse complement.
GGCACTAACGGTATTCGAGTTCGATCGCAGTCTGCTGCGCGCTAACGACGCCGATCTGACCAAGCAGTCGACACAGCCGCCGCTGGGCGAACGCATCGTCGTGGCCGGGCGCGTGATCGACGAGGACGGCGTACCGGTGCGCAACTCGCTCATAGAAGTATGGCAATGCAATGCGGCGGGACGCTACGCGCACAAGCGCGACCAGCACGACGCCCCGCTCGATCCGCATTTCCCCGGCTACGGCAAACTGCTCACGGACGAACAAGGATATTACCGCTTCGTCAGCATCAAGCCAGGCGCGTATCCGTGGGGCAATCACAGCAACGCTTGGCGGCCCGCACATATTCATTTTTCGCTGTTCGGCAACGCTTACGCGCAGCGCCTGATCACGCAGATGTACTTCCCCGGCGATCCGCTGCTGCCGCTCGATCCGATTTTTAACAGCGTTCCAGAGGGCGCGCGCAGCCGGCTGGTATCCGCGTTCGACATCGGCGTGACGGTCGAAGGCGTGGCGCTTGGCTACCGCTTCGACATTGTCTTGCGCGGCAGAACCGCGACGCCAGCGGGAATCTGAGTCATGCCCGGCGCGACTCCTTCACAAACCATCGGACCGTTCTTCGCGGAAGGACTGCAATGGGCAGTCGACGCGACCGCATCCGCGCCGTTCGCCGACGCCGTGCAAATCACCGGGCGTGTATTGGACGCCGACAACATAGGTGTGATCGATGCGCTGCTCGAAATTTGGCAGCCGGGTGTGCCAAGCGAGGTGAGATCGCTGCGCGGCTTTCAACGCGTCGCGACGGATGGCGAAGGGGGCTTTCGCTTTTGGATGCCGGCTCCTGCGAGCGCGCCACAGCACGCAGATGTAACTTTGTTCGCTCGCGGCTTGTTGCGCGGCTTGTTCACGCGCGTTTACTTGCCTGGTTCGAGCGGCAAGATTGATATACCGTCAAATGTACCACGCCAGCAGTTAGAGTCATTAATAGTAAAGACACTATCCCCTGGCGTGTATGAGTGGAATATTCACCTATGCGGCCCAGACGAGACGGTGTTCTTAAAGCTGTAACTCGCTATCGCTAGCGATGCGATGAGAGGCTTTCTCTACGAGCGCGTTCTGACACAACGCGAAATCGAAGCAACGTTTTCCGATGAGGCCCTGTGCGTCGCGATGCTGCACTTCGAAGTCGCGCTCGCGCGCTGTCAGGCGCACCTCGGCTTGATTCCTTCTAGCGCTGCGACATCAATTGAAGCGGCTGCATTAAGTTTCAGCGTCGATGCTGGTGATCTCGTCCGTGAGGGCGCAATCGCCGGATCGCTCGCCATCCCTTTTGTGCAAGCCCTGACGCGCCATGTCGAGCATACTGACTCGCAAGCGGCGCGGCACGTCCATTTCGGCACCACTAGCCAGGATCTGCTCGACACCGCACTCGTGCTCTGCACGCGCACCGCGCTGCAACTTTTACAGACCCAGCTTAGCCGCTGCCACAAGGCGGCGGTGCGCCTCGCACGCGAGCATCTTCGCACGCCAGCGCTTGCGCGCACGCTCATGCAGCCCGCCGGCATCACGACGTTCGGGCTAAAGGCAGCACATTGGGCCAAGTCTCTTTTCTACGCGCAGCAGCGCATCGGAAACACGGCGGCTGATTCGTTAACGGTTTCGCTCGGCGGCCCTACCGGGCATCTGGCCGCTTTCGGTGAGCACGGTGCTGCGTTGCGTGCCGCACTGGCCGCGGAACTTGACCTCAGCGATGAAGGCACGAGTTGGCATAGCGGACGCGAAGCATGGATCGCCTTGGCCAGTGACGTTGCTCTGGCTAGTGGCGCGATGAACAAAATGGCCAACGACATCTCCTTGATGGCACAGTTCGAAATCGATGAAGTCTCGGAACCCTCGCACCCGCAACGCGGTGGCTCGAGCGCGATGCCGCACAAGCGCAATCCGGTTCTCACCCTGCGCGTTCTTGCCAACACGCAGCCCCTGCCTGCACTGATGGCGCAGTTGCTCAGCGCCATGAAGCAGGAGCACGAACGCGCACTCGGCAATTGGCAAGCGGAGACCGCGGTCTGGCCGCGCGTCTTCGTGCACACTTTCAGCGCCGCGCATGCGCTGGCAGAGTTGCTCGAAGACTTGAAAGTCAATACGGCGCGTTGTCAGCGCAACATCGACGCGTTGCACGGCGTGCTCCATGCCGACCGGCTCGCGCAGTGCTTCGCTGCATATATCGGCAAGCTCCAAGCGCACGCCCATGTCGCCAAGTTGGCGCAGCGGGCGCTGCAAGAGCAACAACATCTGGCAACCATCGCAAAGCGTTACTGCGCTAGCGATGCGCGCCTCTCGACAGTGGCTGTGGATCAGATCGATGGATGTTTCGCAGGGGCAGCAACTGTCGAGGCCTGCGCTAGCGAAGCGCTAGAGATCGTCGAAAAGACCGAGCACGTAAATGGGTCGCGGGTTTAAGTGAAGTTGACCCTCGACCGTCCATGTGGGTTCTCATTGAACGATAGACACTGCACAATTGTGTGTACCTGCTTTGTTCGAAGAGCACGCGCCGTATGAGAAGCGCATCATTGGCCGAGGTCGCAAGACGTGCCGTATGGATAGAACAGTTTCGACTCTGCCTTGCAGATCTCCTGGGTGTGGTTTGCTGTGAACCAAGGCAGCCCGGCCTGGAAAAATTGCCCTGCGCCACCGGCGCCCGTAGTCGCCAAACTCAGCGCAGTCCGCGATGTGCCGCAATCGCAAAGGAACCGGCTGCGAATACAAGCTACGTTGCCAGAGAGGGCTCGCGCGACTGAGCGCAAATTGTCTCGTCCATGGCTCGCATCCCTCGGTAGTTTGCGCGCGGTGTTGCTGCTCGAAAGTCTCACCGCCGTCGTGGATCGCGATTGACGATTCGCCAGCCAAGCGATAGCATTCTCGGCGACGAGAAGCGGTATTCGCAAAAACTACCCGCTACTTCAGCATAAAGTACAACATTCAAGGAGCCACGATGAAGCGCCATGTACTCGCTGCTATTGCGGCTGTGAGTTCAGTATCGGTGTTTGCTGAAAAACCTAGCCCGGTTACGATTGTGAATACACCGCTTCCGGTGACTGCAAGTTCCCCTCTTCCCGTGACCACCAGTTCACCTATTCCCGTGCAAGATGCGTTTGCTCGGACGCCCGCAGCGATAAGAAGCTTTCCCTACACCGTTCCGGCGGGTTATCGACTGGTTATTGAGACGATAAGCTTGGCGACGTCATGTTCCTTAGTACCCGCTTCTTCCGCGGCGGTAGTGGTTGACGGAACTGCCGCACTGCAGTTTTCACTCCCAATGTCACTTGCTGGGGCTGCAGGCAATAGTTTCGCCGCCACGGTGTCAGCACGTCTCGTCTTAGGGCCTGGCCAGAGCGTAAGCTTGACCGCAGGCTGCAACGGAGCCTCCGCGGTAGTCGCGGCCCCGGGGATTTACGGGTACCTCCTTAGTGTGGACAGCCCCAGTCTTGCACCTTGAGGACTAGAAAGAGCTAAAGATCCACCCACTCATCCATCACCCCAAGGCTTCCTGGGAACTATCGCCCCCGCTCCGCTTCCTGCAACGCACGCCACTGCACCTTACCCGTGGGCGATTTCGGCAAACTGTCGCGGAACTCGACGACGCGCGGCACCTTGTATGCGGCCATCTGCGCGCGCGCCCAGTCGATGATCTGTTCAGGCGCGACTTGGCCGCGGCTGGCCTCGCGCAGAACGACCAGCGCTTTGACCGTTTCGCCACGGTACTCGTCCAGCGCGCCGATGACGCACGCTTCCTGCACGGCCGGGTGCGCGTATAGGCTCGTTTCGACCTCTGCCGGCCACACTTTGAATCCCGCTGCGTTGATCATGCGCTTCAAGCGATCAACGATGAAGAAGTACCCTTCTTCATCGAAATACCCAAGATCGCCGGTGCGAAAAAAACGCTTGCCGTCGTGCTGCATGAAGGCGGCGGCGTTAGCTTCCGGCTTGTTCCAGTACTCGCGCAAGATCTGCGGCCCGCTGGAGATGATTTCCCCGGTTTCATTCGGTCCCAATTCGCGCAGCGTCTCCGGATCGATCACGCGCACGTCGGTGTCAAAAATCGGAATGCCCAGGCATTGCTTCTTCGGGCGTTCGACCGGATTGATGTGCGTCGGCGCCATCGTTTCCGACAGGCCGTAACCTTCGACGTAGTGCAACGCGGTGCGCTCGACCAAGCGTTGCGCCACCGCTTCCGGCATCGCCGCGCCGCCGCCGCCGATCGCGGCCAAGCTCGAAAGATCGTACTGGCCCAGATTCGGATTGGCGAGGAAGTCGATCGCCATGGTGGAAATATTGGTCCACGATGTGACTTGGTAGCGCTGAATCAACTCGGCTGCGGTATCGCGGTCCCAGCGCTGCATGAGAACGATCGTGCCACCGGCAAAAATCGGCCCATTCATGCAACCTTGCATGCCAGTGACATGAAAAAACGGCAAGCCTGCGAGCACGACGGAATCGGCAGAGCCGCCGCCCCAGCGCACACCGGCGACCGCCGTCATCATTACGGCAGCGTGCGTGTGCACACAGCCCTTCGGCTGTCCGGTGGTGCCGGAGGTGTAGGGCATGACGCACAAGTCCTCTGGACCAGCACGATGTTGCGTGGGCTGCAAAGCAAGATCTATGGCGTCGTGCCATAACACCACGCCGGGGCCATTCAGCGACTGCCGCGGCGCTTTGGCGCTATCGGGCCGTTTCAGATCGCTCACGGGATCGGCATAGTCGGCATACGCGGCGACGACTGCGTGCTGCACCGTAGCGTCGAGCAAAGGTTGCACCTGCGCGTACAACTCCTTGCCGCAGATGACAGTGCGCGCGCCGCTGTCGGTGAGATAGCCCCGCACTTCGGCGGACAAGTTCATCGGACTGATCGGCACGACCATCGCGTCGGCGCGAAGAATCGCGTAATAGGCGATGACAAACTGTGGCGAATTCTGCATGAACAGCAGCACGCGATCCCCACGCCGCACGCCGCAGCGCTGCTGCAAGAAACCGGCGAGCGCATCCACTTCTTTCTTAGTTTGCGCGTAACTAAGCTCGCGTCCGTAGAAGATCAGCGCGGTCTTGTCGGGATAACGCTGCGCCGAAACGTCAAGGTTCACGTAGACGCTGGTTTGCGGCACCGTCAGGCGATGAGCAAGCCCTTTTGGCCAATGCGCGTAGTGACGGGTAAAGGTACTCATGGGGTTATAGGGTTGATGGTAAGAACCAACCTAATTGCTCAGTGAATAGGGTAACTAGTACAGGCGGTGATTGTGACAAGTGAAGCGTGAAAAGTAGATCTTGCTCTACGTCTCACTGCTCACGCCTAGCGCTCACTTGTCGTACCGTCGCGTCAACCACTCCGCCACCAAACACGGTTTGCTCGCGCCCTCGAGCTCCACGGTCACGTTCCAAGTAAGCTGCACGCCGCCGCCGATATCTTCGATCTTGGCGAGGACAAACTTGCCGCGGATCTTGCTGCCGCTTGGGACTGGACTGGTAAAGCGCACGCGATTCAAGCCATAGTTCAATCCCATCGCACGCTGCTCGAATGCGATCGCGGATTCAAGCAACAATGTCAGCAGCGAGAGCGTGAGGAAACCGTGCGCGATCGGCGCATGAAACGGCGAGTCTCGCTTGGCGCGCTCGACATCCACGTGAATCCAGTTGAAGTCCGTGATTGCCACGGCGAACTGATTAATGCGCTCTTGCGTCACTTCGATCCAATCGGTCACCACTACTTCGCGGCCTTCGTATGATGCCAGCGCGCGCGCGCTGGCAAGCATCAGTTTTGCCATGGCTCGTTCTTCTCCTCAATAAAATTTCGGATCAATGCGTTCACCAACGCCGGCCGCTCGTGCACGATCCAATGCGAAGCATCGGGCACGCGCACGATGCGCAAATTCGCGACGTGGCGTTCCAGCCCATCGAGGTTAGCCGTCAAAAGCGCCTGATCTTCTTCGCCCCAGATCACTAAGGTCGGCACCGTAACGAAGAACGTATTTGCATCCAACTCGGGCAACGGTGCGGGATCGTCCGTGCTCGGCGGATGCATGGGCGAGGCGCGATAGTAATTCAAGCCACCGGTTAAGGCGCCCGGCTGTGCCCACGCATCGAGGTAAGCGCGCTTGTCCTCCTCGGTTACGGCAACTCGTCTACCCCATTCGCCCAGCGTCATCGCGTACAAACGCCGGTAATCGTCGGCTGCCATGACGCGCTCGGCTTTGTCCGAACGGAACAGGTTCATGTAGTGGCTCGCCCGCTGCTGCTCGGGATTGCGCATCAGTTCGCGCACGAAGGTCACCGGGTGCGGCGCGTTGATGATGACCAGACGCTCCAGCAATTCGGGATGCTGCGCAGCGAAATTCCACGCGACCGCCCCGCCCCAATCATGCGCGATCAAGACGATGCGCTGCGAGCCGTGCTTTGCACTGAAGTGTACGATGACTTGGCGCAGATCTTCGACCAAATGTTTAGCGCGGTAGTGGCGCACCGACGCAGGTTTGGAAGATAGATTGAAGCCGCGCATATCGAGCGCCGCCGCGAGATGATCGTGGCCGAACGCTTCGAGCTGCGCACGCCAGGCGTACCAGAACTCCGGAAAGCCGTGCACGAACAAGAGCAGCGTCGAGCCAGCGCCTTGCGTGACCACGTGCAGGCGCTGGCCGTTAACGTCGATAAAGTTGTGATCCATGCGTTCGTTGTGCGTGGTGCGTAGAGCGGGTTAGGCACGCTACAGCGGCAAGCAGAGATGACCAGCGGCGTTCGCGCCGTACCCCGCCGGCGGCTGTTGAACCATGCTTCGAAGATTACACCGGACGGAGCATCCCATCGGTCAGCCCCGGCACCACCTCCGTGCTGCTCAAGCGCGACGCGAACTCCACCTCCGGCACCAAATCGCGCTCGATCATCATGCGGCCGACGCGTGAGGCCAGCAGCAACTCGCGCGCGCGCTCCGGGCGGAACAGCGCCTTCGCCGCCAGCGCCGCGTCGGTCAAATCGGCGCGCGCGCCCAAACGTGCGCTCAGCAACGACACCAGATAGCCCGCGCCGAAAAAATCCTCCAGATTGAAATTGTCGACCGACCCGGAGCAAACGATGATGATGGTTTCGCCGGGATGCTCGCGCAGTACGCGCTCCACCACGGCCTGGCCGTTGATCAGCGCCGCAGCGTACACCGCCGGCGCGGCCTGCGCCTTTTTGAGCGCGACGGTGCCGTTGGTCGTGGAGTAGATTACTGTGCGGTCTCGAATGCCGGCCGACATCAGCGCCAAAGGCGTGGGCGAAGCAAAGCCAGGAATCGTTTCGGCGTACCACTCGCCGGCCAGCACGGGTGGCGCAACACCCGAGCGGCCATTGACGAATTGCCGCGCCGCGGTGCGCGCATCGTCTTCGTTGAGCGTCGGCAGCACTGCATGCGCACCATGATCGAGCGCGCTGATGATGGTGGTGGTAGCGAACAGCACGTCCAGCACGAGCACGACTTTGTCGCCGAGGCGAACCGCGTCCAGTTCGTCCTTCTTCAACAATACGTGGATTTTGGTCATGCTGCGGAGCGGGGCGCGCGCCGCCGAAACATCTGCAAGCCCGTCATGCTCATCACGCACTCATCGCGCTGATTGAAGATTTCCCACTTGCTTTTGACGATGCCCATGTCCGGTTTAGACAACGAGGGACGTGAGTCGAGGATGGTGCGCTTGGCCGTAAGCACGTCGCCGGGCCGCACCGGCCGCAACCAGCGCAACTCTTCCATGCCGGGCGAACCCAAACTCGCCGAATCGAGCAAGTAGCTGTCGCACATGAGACGCATCACCGCGCAGCAAGTATGCCAGCCGCTGGCGATCAGACCGCCGTAGAACGATTTCTCGGCAGCCGCTTTATCGATGTGAAACGGTTGCGGGTCGTAGCGCCTGGCGAAGTCGACGATGTCGGCTTCGCTCAGGCTGAAACTGCCCATCGTGATGGTTTCGCCGGTTTTGAAATCTTCCCAGTAGAATTTGTGTTGTGTCATCGCTTGATCATTCCCGCCGCGGCGCTAGGCGGCGACCGCAACGCAGCGGCGTCCGCGCTGCTTGGCTTGGTACAGGGCCGTGTCCGCCGCCTTTAGCACTTGTTGCCAACTCGGACCATGCTGCGGGTAGCTCGCCACGCCCAAAGAAATACTTAGGTCGTTGAGCACCTGCCCGTTGCACTCCACTTTCATGGCGCGCACCATCTGCAGCAGTTCGTCGGCGCGCTCGCAGCAGGCGTCGACGTCCGCTCCCGGCAGAATCACGGTGAACTCTTCGCCGCCGTAGCGGCAAGCAATATCGGTGTCACGCACCCGCTCTTGCAGCAGCTTGCCCAGATCGCGCAGCACGGCATCGCCCGCGTCGTGCCCATAGCTATCGTTGAGCTGCTTGAAGTGATCGAGATCAAACATGATGATGCCGAGCGGCACGCCGGCACGTTGCGCGCGTGAGTACTCGCGCGAGATCGACTCTTCCATGTAGCGGCGATTGTACAGACCGGTCAAAGAATCGCGCAGCGATTGAAAGCGCCAGGTCTGCTGCAACTTGAAGCTGCCGAGCGCCAATCCCAGATACTCGGCCACGGTGTGTACCAGCGGCAAGCGCGCGCGCAGTTTTTGTGCCTCGGCCTCAGTGCGGGTGCGCAGGTGCAGCAGGCCGAGCGTTTCGCCGTGCGAATTGAGCGGCACGCACAAGTAGGTGCCGGTCTCGTGGCCATCAACGTGGCCGCACTTTAGACGCCCGCCGCGAGCATCGGCCACATGCAGCTTGGTGAGCTTAAGCGCCCAACACTCGTCCGGGGCGAACACTTCCTCGTTTGCCGGAAAGTCACCCCACGTGGCGCTCGCCTCGAACAGATCGCGCGAGGATTTGAGCATGAACAAGCCGCCGCAGTTGGAATCGAACAGCGCTTGCACGCTGTGCGCGATCACATGGGTATAGTCGCCGAAAGTATGCGCGCCCTGCAGCAACTCGCTCATCTCGTGCAGCAAACTCATTTCGCGCGTTTGCTGGCGCAGTTGATCGAGCGAGGCCTGCAGGCTCTCGTTGCTTTGCTCCAAGCGCGCCTGCGTCTGCTTGTGCTCGATGATCTCGCGCGTCAGCGCCGCGGTGCGGTCGTTGACGCGCTGCTCCAACTCGGCGTGCAAACGCAACACTTCCAGTTCGGCCAGTTTGCGCGTGGTGATGTCAGCGATCGAACCCGCGACTCGTGTGGCGTTGCCTTGCGTATCCCATTCCGCTTGACCGTGGCGCGCAATCCAAATGTAGTCACCGCTCTTGGTGCGCAGGCGGAACTCGTCGGCCAGTGCGGTGCGGTGTTGGATATGGTCCTTTAGCGCTTGCAGCACGCGCTGTTTGTCTTCAGGGTGCAACAGCATCTCGAAGGACTCGCGGTCGGCGGGGATTTCATGCTCTTCGAAGCCCAGCAGTGTCTTGACTTTGCGTGACGTGAAGATTTTGCCCGTGGTGAGATCGATATCCCACACGCCATCGGTGGTCGCGCCAATCACTAGGTCGAGCCGCTTTTCGCTCGCACGCAACTCTTCCGTACTCTCTCGCAAGCGCTCGGTCACACGGTTGAAGTGCTGCGCCAGATCGCCGATCTCGGTACTGGAATCGACTGCGGAGCGATGCGTGAGATCGCCGCTCGACCAGCGCTCCAAGTCGCCGCGCAGTTGCTCCACGGGCGTGGCGATGCGCCGCGCCCACCAGATTGCAGCGGCGAGTCCGACGCTGGCGGCCAACGCTGCCCACAGCAACGAACGCCATAGCGCCGCGTGTGCCGGCGCCATGGCTACGTCGCGCGGAACGCCGGCGTAAACCCACCACGGCACCCTCTGCGCGCGCGCGAAGCCGGCGAGACGCTGCACGCCATCGGCGGAGGCGCCTTCGATACCACCTTCTTGACGGTCGCCGATCGCGCGCACGACCGCCACATCGCTCAGGTTCTTACCGACCCACGCTGGCGCTTCGAGCGAGCGCGCCAATACCACGTTATCGCGATCGAGCAGGGTGACCACGGAACCGGCGGGCAACTGGTGCGCAGCGAGCAAGTCCTGGAAGTTCTCCAACCGGATGGACACCGATACCAATGCCCGCGGCACTCCGTTCGAGTCGCTGATGCGCTTGGCGAAAGCGACTGCCAGCTTGTTGGTGGTGCGCGAGAGCACAGGTTCGCCAACGCCGATGCCAGCGCCCTGAATGGCTTCCTTAAAATACTTGCGATCGTCGACGGCGTAAGGCTCGATGCTTTGATCGGGCGCAGCAGAGGATGCGATAACCTTGCCGTCGAGCGCGATGGCTTGCAGGGCATTGACGTAACTGGGCAAGCGCGCTTTGACGGCGACCAGGCGAGCGTTCAATTGCTCCGGGCGATCCAGCTCCGCTAGCGCCATCACGGCAACGGTGTCTAACAGATCTTCCACGCCGCCGATATAGCCGTCCAAGCGCGAGGTGGTCAGCTTGGCCAGCTTGATCGCTTCGTTGACGGCGTTGTCATGATACGCCTTGGTCAAATCGGCAACGTTCTTGAACAGCATGAGCAAAAACGGCACCGCCACTGCCAGCACCAATAGCACCAAGTAAGTACTGGTGCGCCGATGCCAGGTCAGCTTAGTGTTTGTCATGCACCCGCTCAGGCCAGCGCGGCGAAGCGCTCAAGATGGGTATCGATGTTGCCGAAGGTGGCATTGATCATGGTCAGGCGCTTGACGTAGTGGCCGACGTTCAACTCGTCCGTCATGCCGATCCCGCCGTGCAGTTGTATGGCTTGCTGGCCGACGAAGCGCGCCGCCTCGCCGGTCTGCACCTTGGCTGCGGAAACGGCACGCCGGCGCTGCGCCGCATCGGTTGAGTGCGCATGAAACGCGGCATAGTACGTGAGCGAGCGCGCCTGCTCAAGGTGAATAAGCACGTCCACCATGCGATGCTGCAGGACTTGGAAGTTGCCGATGGGCACACCGAACTGCCGCCGCGTCTTGAGATAGGCCAGCGTAGTTTCGTATAGCGCGCTCATCGCGCCGAGGGCTTCGGCACACAGCGCAGCGTTGGCGCGATCGATCACGCAATCGATGGTCTCCTGCGCGCCCCCGAAGCTGCCAAGTAGAGCTGCAGGCGCAAGCGCGACTTGCTTGAAATCGATCTCCGCCGCGCGCATGCCGTCGATGGTGGCGTAGTCACGCCGAGTCACCCCTGGCGCGCCGGCATCGACGATGAACAAGCTCACACCGTCCGCGGCGCCGGCTGCGCCCGCGTCACGCGCGGACACCACCAACTGCTGCGCTTGCCCGCCGTGCAGCACCACCGCTTTGCTGCCATCGAGTATGAAGCCTTCGCCGCTGCGTAGCGCGCGCGCCGCGACGTAGCGCCAGTCGTGCCGCGCCGCCGCTTCGCCGTGCGCAAAAGCGAAGAGCACCTCGCCTGCCGCGATTCGCGGTAGCCAGTGCGATTTTTGCGCGGGCGTTCCGCAGCGATCGATCAGGGACCCGCAAAGCAAAACGGTCGCGAGATACGGCTCCACCACCAAGCTGCGGCCGAACGCTTCCATGGCGATCATGGCGTCGACGCCGTCGCCGCCAAAGCCGCCATGCTCCGCGCTGAGCGGCAAGCCGAGCAAACCCATTTCGGCGAGTGCGCGCCAAACCTCGGGCGCGCAGCCTAGCCCGGCTTTGACGCGCTTGCGCCGCGCCTCGAACGTATACTCGCGCTCGAGGAAACGCTGCAACGCGTCGCGCAGCAGTTGTTGTTCTTGCGTGAAAGCGAAATCCATTCGAGCTACAGCCCCAGAATGCGCCGGGCAATGATGTTGCGTTGGATTTCGTTCGAGCCGCCGTAGATGCTGGCCTTTCTGTAGTTGAAGTAGCGCGCCGCCAGCGGCGCGGCGTACACTGGTCCTACCGGTGCCGCATCATCTCCAGGCATGAATGGCAGTGCGTAGGGTCCGAGCGCCTCCATCATCAATTCGGTGATGGTTTGCTGCATTTCGGTACCTTTGATCTTGAGGATGGAGGCTTCCGGACCGGGTGCACGGCCTTCGCGGTCGCTCGCCAGTACGCGCAAGTCAGTAATCTCCAGCGCCAGCAGGTCGATCTCCGCCCGTGCCAGCTTGCCACGAAAAAGAGGGTCCTCCATCAGCGCTCTACCTGAGGATTGCACTTCGCGCGCCATCGTCTTAAGGAACTCGAGTTCGCGCTTCCAGCGCGCTACCTGCGCGATGCCGCTGCGCTCATGAGAGAGCAAGAACTTGGCGCAACTCCAGCCTTTGCCTTCTTCTCCCACCAAGTTGGCCACGGGCACGCGCGCGTTGTCGAACCACACTTCGTTCACTTCGTGTCCGCCGTCGAGGGTAATGATCGGGCGCACGCTGACCCCGGGCGCACTCATGTCAATCAGCAAAAAGGAGATGCCTTCCTGCCGCTTGGCTTCCAAGCTGGTGCGCACCAAGCAAAAGATCATATCGGCGTGCTGCGCGAGTGTGGTCCAGGTCTTCTGGCCGTTGACGACGTAGTGATCGCCGTCGCGCACGGCGCGCGTATGCAAGCTGGCGAGATCCGAACCCGCGCCCGGTTCGGAATAGCCTTGGCACCACCAATCCTCGCTGGCGAGGATGCGCGGCAGGTAGTACCGCTGCTGCTCCGGGGTACCAAAGGCGATGATGACCGGCCCGACCATGTTGACGCCGAAGCTGATAACGCCGGGCGCGCCTGCGGCCGCGCACTCCTCCTCGAACAGATAGCGCTGCGTGGGCGTCCAGCCCGTGCCGCCGAACTGAACAGGCCAAGCCGGAGCCATCCAGCCCTTGCGATGCAAGATCTTTTGCCAGCGGACGAAATCGTCCTTACCAAGTGTTTTGTGTTCTACGACCTTATGCCTGATGTCCGCTGGTAGATTCTCGCGCACGAACTCGCGCACTTCGGCGCGAAATGCCGTTTCTTCAGCGGAAAAAGCGAAGTCCATGCAAGCGTATAAGAGGCTGTAGCGAGCAGAACGCCGATTATGGCACGCAGCAGCACGCGACGCAGCGTGCCCCAACCTGCGCGGGTGGAAGGACGCGAGTTCGTCGCGCCCGCAATGAAAGTAAGAGATCGCTCCCTCGCTCGAAGATTCGAACGAGGTCCGCGTGAGCGGCGCAGCGAAACGCTATCGGCCTGTGTTAGGCCGGCACGTTTTCTCGAAGTCGGTTTTGCAGAGCGAGGATTAGGTCTTTGAGCTGCAGTTTGCGCTTCTTAAGCCGCTTTAACTGTAACTCGTCTTGCGCGGGGTCATGCACCAACTTACCGATGACATCATCTAGATCGTGATGTTCTTCTTGTAATTGGTTGATTCGTTGCTTAA
>CAZAWU010000099.1:11205-14179 GCA_964488915.1 uncultured Burkholderiales bacterium | reverse complement strand
CTCAGTTCCGGGCTAAACCTGGTATTCCACCAGCTGCGCCGCGCCGCTTTCGGCCGCCGCGGGTGCCGCGGGAAGGTTACTGCTCAACTCGTAGCGGTTCTTACCGCGCTGCTTAGCGCGGTACATCGCTGCGTCGGCGCTCGAGATAAGCGCGTTGCCGTCCCTGCCGTCATGCGGAAAGAACGAAACGCCGATACTGGCGGTAAGCATGCGCGTCGGATCTTCGCCGATCTGGAGCGCCGCGATGTGCGCCAGCAGCTTGCGCACGACCGGCTCGACGTCGCCGGCACGGCTCAAATCGCTGAGCACCAGGACAAATTCGTCGCCGCCGTGGCGCGCCACGGTATCCTCGGCACGCACACTTTCTTTGAGACGCTGCGCCAGTTGGCGCAGGACTTGATCGCCGGCGTCGTGTCCCAGCGTGTCGTTCAACTGCTTGAAACCGTCCAAATCGATGAACAACACGGCGAGCAGTTTGCGATGACGCTCGGCGTGCAGCACCGCTTGTTCCAGGCGGTCATAGAGCAGGCTGCGCGTGGGCAGGCCGGTGAGCTGATCGTGCTGCGCGCGGTTGAGCTCGTGCGTCATTTCTTCCAAGCGATAGATCGACACGAGATTGCTCATCAGACTTTGGCTGGTGCGCCGTGCCGAAAGGAACATGAACAAGCCGAAGATGGTGCCCAGGATCCCAAGCGGCACGCCGAAGCGCGGATCGCCTTGGAAAGCGCGCGCGATGAGCGGCAGCAGCGCGGGCAGCATGAACGCGTAGTAGGCCTTGGCGATGAATCCGTTGGTCACGACCGCGCCCGCGACCATGCCGGCGACGGTCACGGCAATGAGGCTTTGCCCCGGCTCGTCGGCTTGCGCGAACAGAATGCCCGAGAGCACACCCCACGCCAAGCCCATCGCGCCGCTGGAGGCGATGAACAGATTGCCCCAGCGATCGGGATCGATGTCTGCAGGCGCGGCGCTGCGATACAGGTTCATCAGCGCCATGCGCACGATGGTGATGACCACCACCATACCCAGCCAAAGATAGATACCGGGCGCGAGCGAGTGGGATAAAGTCCACGCCAATATCGCAGCGATCACGATGGTGGCGATGTAGCCCGGCAGCGAATGGCGCCAAAGCATGTCAACCTGCGCGCGGCGCACACGCAGTCGCAACTCCTCGCTCAACTGATCATGCGGGGATCCGGGCTTAAAGTTCATGGGCGAAAGGTTTGTTGTTGTTCGGTTGGTTTTCAGGTGCTTGGACAGATTAAACGGATTGTTGGGTTTTCGTCAGTCCTCCGTAGTATGCGGTCAGAAGTTAATACTGAAGACATTCTTAATGCTATGGATGCAGTGGTATATGACATTGTGTTGCCAAAAAGCAATCAACACAGCGCGCTCGGCTTAACGCCAGCTTGCCCCGACCCCCAGCACGCATCGATATAGAATTCGGCATGAGCGCTCTTATCCAACTGTTGCCGGATTTGGTCATCAGCCAAATCGCCGCGGGCGAGGTAGTGGAACGGCCCGCTGCGGCACTCAAAGAACTGCTGGAAAACTGTCTCGACGCGGGCGCAACGCGCATCGATGTGGCACTCGAAGCCGGCGGGATAAAGCGGTTGCGCGTTGAAGACGATGGCAGCGGCATTGCCGCCGAGCAACTCGCCCTTGCGCTAACGCGTCACGCCACCAGCAAGATCGCTTCGCTAGAAGATCTGGAGCAAGTGGCCAGTCTGGGTTTTCGCGGCGAAGCGCTGGCAAGTATCGCTTCCGTCGCGCATGTGGAAATCGTCAGCCGCGGATCCGGCGCGGCGCACGCCTGGTCGATTCGCGCCAGCGCGGGCGCGATCGAGGCGCCCCAACCGGCGGCGCGCACGCCAGGTACGACCGTCACAGTGGCCGATCTGTATTTCAACGCTCCGGCGCGGCGCAAGTTCTTGAAGAGCGAACTGACCGAGTTCGCGCATTGCGAAGAGGCGTACAAGCGCATCGCCTTGGCGCGCCACGACGTAAGTTTCAGCTTGCAGCACAACGGCAAGCGCGGCAGCGCGCTGCCGGCGGCGCCTCGGCGCGAGCGCGTCGCCGCCATCCTCGAAGCGCGCGCGCCGCTGGCGCTGATCGAAGTCGAAGAGCAGGCCGCAACGCTAAGACTCGCCGGCTACCTTTCGCTGCCGGCGCAAAGCGCTGCGCGCGGCGAACAGTTCCTCTACGTCAACGGCCGCTTCGTGCGCGACCGCGTGGTGCAGCACGCTGTGCGCGCCGCGTATCAGGACGTGCTGCATCACCAACATCAGCCGAGTTACGCCTTGTACTTGGAGCTCGACCCGGCGCGCGTGGACGTGAACGTGCATCCGACCAAGACCGAAGTGCGCTTTCGCGACAGCCAAGCCATCCATCAATTCGTTTTCCACGCCTTGCAACGTGCACTTGCGCGCCCGCAGGGCGTGCAGATGGCTTCTCGCCCGCATGAGGCGCAGCCTGGCTTACGCCCCGCGCCGGCCGCCAGCGCGATCGATGTGGGCGCGCGCGCTGTGCACGCGGAAGAGCCACCGGCCGCGTGGCGCACGCATCGCGGTAGTCAACCGCCTTTGCGCGAAAACCTCGCGCTGGCGTTGGCCGAACGCCAAGCGGCGTATCAAGTCACGGCGCCGCATGCGGACGAACGGCTGGGGCTTGGTTTTTCGGGAGGTACGCGCACCGCTACCGAGGCGGGCAGCGATACCGCGGCGGCGCCGAGCGAGACGGCGCCGCTCGGCTTCGCCATCGGGCAACTGCTCGGTATCTACATTCTTGCGCAGAACCAAAATGGCTTGATCGTCGTCGATATGCACGCGGCGCACGAGCGTATCGTCTACGAGAAACTGAAGAGCGCGCAGGCGGACGGCGGCGTCAGCGCCCAGCCGCTCTTGATTCCGCTGAGCTTTGGCGCGAGCGCCGCGGAAGTCGCGTGTGTGCACGAGCAACAGGCGGCGCTGCACGC
>CAZAWU010000099.1:4879-11105 GCA_964488915.1 uncultured Burkholderiales bacterium | reverse complement strand
GACCGCGCCGATCAATGCAATCACGGCCGCCCGACCTGGTTTGCGGTGTCGCTGGAAGAGCTTGACCGAATGTTCATGCGCGGGCGTTGAGCCGCGCCGTACATACGGTAGTAGACACTGAGAAATTAGATTCATAGCTATTATTCAAGCTATACTCCATTGATAAAGCCGCCTGAACCGAACCGGCACGACGCCGACGAGGAAACCATCGCGCTGCCCAACGGCGTCAAGAACTACATGACGCCGCAATGCCATGCGCGTCTAAAGCACGAAGCGCTGCAACTGATCGATCACGAGCGCCCGGCGCTGGTGCAAACGGTGCGTTGGGCCGCGGCGAACGGCGACCGTTCGGAAAACGCCGACTACATCTACGGTAAGCGCCGCTTGCGCGAGATCGACCGCCGTATCCGTTTTCTCACCAAGCGCCTGGACAATGCTGAGGTGGTGGATCCCGCCGCGCGCGAACACACCGATCAAGTGTTTTTCGGCGCGACGGTGAGTGTGTCGGACGAGGAGGGCAACGAGAGCACGTACTGCATCGTCGGTATCGACGAGGCTGACGCTGCGCGCGGGCGCATCAGTTGGATTTCCCCGCTGGCGCGCGCGCTGCTCAAGCGCAGCCTTGGCGACAGCGTAAGTCTGCGCACCCCGGCGGGCGAGCAGCGGCTCGAGATCATCGGCGTGGAATACAAAGGCATCGAGTAGTGCGCGCCGTGCGCACGATCAACCAGCGCCGCTCGGTTCTGTGAGCCACCCGCCCGCCGTCTTCCTGCTCGGCCCGACCGCGACGGGTAAGAGCGATCTCGCGCTGCGCCTGGCCGAGCGCTTCGATGCGGAGATCATCAGCATCGATTCTGCGCTGATCTACCGCGGCATGGATATCGGCACCGCCAAACCCAATGCGGCGGTGCGTGCGCGCGTGCCACATCATTTGATCGATATCGTCGATCCGACCGAGCGCTATTCGGCCGGCCATTTTCGCCACGACGCGCTCGACGCCATGCAGCAAGTAAGTGCGCGCGGCAAGCTGCCGTTGTTGGTGGGCGGCACCATGATGTATTACAAGGCCCTCACCGAAGGATTGCACGAACTGCCACGCGCCGATGCAGCGCTGCGCGCCGAGATTGAAGCGCGCGCCGCCAGTGAAGGTTGGCCGGCGCTGCACAAGGAGCTTGCGCGCGTCGATCCCGCCAGCGCGCGCCGCCTGGAGCCCACCGACGCGCAGCGCATCCAGCGCGCGCTGGAGCTGTTTCATCTCACCGGCACGCCTTGGTCCGCGCTGCTGCGCGAGCGCGCCGCCGCGCCGCTGCCGTATCGCTTGCTGCGTTTTGCGCTGGTGCCGTCCGATCGCGCGCTGCTGCATGAGCGTATCGCCGAGCGCTTCGACGCCATGCTGCGCGCGGGCTTGATCGAAGAGTTAGCCGGCCTGCGCGCGCGCTACCCGTTGAGCAGTGCGCTACCGTCGATGCGCTGCGTCGGCTACCGCCAAGCGTGGGAGCATCTCGAAGGCGCCTATGATCGCACCACGCTACGCGAGGCAGGGATCGCGGCGACACGCCAACTTGCGAAGCGGCAGCTCACGTGGCTGCGGTCGCTGCCAGAAATAACGCAGTTCGACTGCTTTGACTCGGCGCTGATTGAGCGCGCTAGCGCGAGCCTTCAAACAGGGCTGCGGTCACTTAGAGGATGATGAGTCGATTTGTTCCGTATTGACGGCATCGACCGTGACCGCGGCTTGGCCGCGGGCGAATTGCAGTTCGAGCTTCTGCCGGGCGTGCAGCGTAGCGGCGCCGCGCACGATGACACCGTTGGTGTCGCGCACGATGCTGTAGCCGCGCTCGAGCACGCCTTGCGGGTTGAGATGATCCAAATTGGAGGCAAGGGCGCGCAGGCGCGCGGCGTGGGCGGCGAGCTGCTGCCCGGTGTGCGTGCGCAGACGCGCGTGCAGCCGGCCGAGTTGATGCTGACGCGGCAGTAGCGCGGGCGCGGCGCGCTGCCAATGCAGGCCGGCTTGATGCGTCTGCCATGCGCGCCGCTGCAGGTGCTGCGCCGCGGCGCCGGCCAGGCGCCGCGCCAGCTGCTGCAGCGTCGCTTGCTGCCGCGCGAGGCGTTCGCGCGGGTGAATCAAACGGTGCTGCAGAATATCGGCCGCCTGCATGGCGTTCTCCAAGCGGCGGGTTGCGGCCCGCTGCAAGCGCTGCGCGCTCTGCGCGAGCGCGCGCTGCAATTCGGCGCGATCCGGGCTGGCCAGCTGTGCCGCCGCGGTCGGTGTGGGCGCGCGCATGTCGGCGGCGAAGTCGGCAATGGTGAAGTCGGTTTCGTGGCCGACGCCGCAAACGACCGGAATACGGCTGGCGGCGATGGCGCGCGCGACGCTTTCTTCGTTGAAGCTCCACAGGTCTTCGATGCTGCCGCCGCCGCGGCATAGCAGCAGCACGTCACACTCTGCGCGCGCATTGGCGCGTTGTAGCGCCATGACGATTTGCGTGGCAGCGGCATCGCCTTGCACCAACGTCGGATAGACGATGGCGCGTATGTGCGGCGCGCGCCGGCGCAGTGTCGTCAACACGTCGCGCAGCGCGGCCGCAGCGGTGGAGGTGATGATGCCGATCGTGCGCGCATAGCGCGGCAGCGCGCGTTTGCGCTCAACGTCGAACAAGCCTTCCGCCAGCAGTTTCGCTTTCAGTTTGGCAAAGCGCTCGTGCAGATTGCCCATACCGGCACGGCGCATGCTATCAACGCTCAGTTGAAACTCGCCACGCGCCTCGTACAGCGTGGCCAGCGCGAACACCTCCACCGCCATGCCGTCGGCCGGCGTCCAGCCGAGCAGCAGATTGCGCGCACGAAACATGGCGCAACGCACTTGCGCCTGCGCATCTTTGAGCGAGAAGTACCAGTGTCCGGAAGCAGCGCGGGTGAAATTGGAAAGCTCGCCGCGCACCCAAAGCGGCGCGAAAGATCCTTCCAAAAGCCGCCGTGCGCGCTGGTTTAGCACGCTCACCGTCACAACCTCCGCGCCAGGCCTGCGTTTCGCGCTGTTGTCCAGGTAGTTATCCTCTGCGCTGCTGGAATCGCGCGCTGGTGGCCCATTCGCGCCGTTGTCGCCCTGGAACAAAGTCATAACTATTTGATTAAATTAAATAAAGACAGTTTGGTTAAAATTTGACCGCTCCAGAAAAAGCCCTTGCGGGTTCGTGACTTAGGCAACATATTGGCATGCTATTCACAATCTTATCCACAGATTTTGGGGACAACGTCGACGCTGCCAAAAAGCCGGACTTCACCCGCTTTAGTAAGCGCGTGGCGGCGTCGTACCGGCTTTTGATCCGCTGCCTCAAAAATGCGAATCACCGCTTTGCGTTTGCCGGACGCAGTCAAGCAATCTGAGGCTGCGCAATGCATGAGCGTTGCCTCAAGTCAACTCTTGTGGAAAGCTGGAGGGCGGGCTACATTGGCGCCCATTCTTACAATTCCGGCAATGACCTAGCGCGTAATGCTCAACATTGTTCAAGCTGCGGGCTGGCCGATCTGGCCGCTGATCATTTGCTCCATCGTTGCCCTGGCCATTATCGTCGAACGCTTCGTGTCATTGCGCAGCAAAGTGGTCGCTCCGGCGGAATTGCTGGGACAGGTCAAGCAGGAGTATGTGCAGCAAGGCGTGAGCAACGATATGCTCAACCGGCTGGCGCGCAATTCGCTGCTCGGGCGCATCTTCGCGGCGGGACTGTACAACGTAAACAGCTCGCGCGAAGTCATGCGCGAATCGATCGAAGAGGCGGGGCGCGCCAGCCTCATGGAAATGGAGCGCTTTCTCACTTCGCTTGGCACCATCGCTACTATCGCTCCGTTGCTCGGGCTGCTCGGCACCGTGGTCGGCCTGATCGAGATCTTCGGCGCGGGCCAAGGCACAGGCAGTCCGGAAAAGCTCGCGCACGGCATTTCGGTGGCGCTGTACAACACCGCGTTCGGCTTGATCGTCGCCATTCCCAGCATGATTTTCTACCGCTACTTCCGCTCCAAAGTCGAGACGCTGGTGGTCACCATGGAACAACAAGCGATTAAGCTGGTGGAGATCGCGCACGGTGAACGGCGAGGGTAGGGGGCATGAACTTCCAGCGCGGGCGCACGCGCGAAGAGCCGGATATCAATCTCATCCCGCTCATCGATGTACTGCTCGTCATCCTGATTTTCTTGCTTGTGAGTACGACGTACTCGAAGTATCAGGAACTGCAGATCAATCTGCCGCAAGCGCAGGGCGAGCAGGCGCTCAACAAGCCGAACATCATTAGCGTCGGCGTCGATGCGGACGGGCGCTACACCATCAACGGCCAGTTTGCGGCTTGGAGCGATGTCACCGACTTTGCCCAGCAACTCAAGCAAGCCGCGCAGGGCAACGCGGAGCCGGTGATCGCCATCGGCGCCGATTCTGGTGCGACGCATCAATCCGTGGTCAATATCATGGCGGCCGCGCGCCAAGCCGGCTTCACGCACATCACCTTCGAAACGCAGACGCCGCGCGGTCAGTAGCCGGCGCCCGCACCGATGCTCGCTTCCTGGTTCGAGCGCCAATGGACACGCTACAGCGTGTGGCAACTCGTGTTGCAGCCGCTGGCCGTGCTGTTCGCGGTGCTAAGCGCTATGCGCCGCTTGCTTTACCGCAGCGGAGTCTTGCGCGTACAGCGCTTGCCGGTGCCCGTTGTCGTCGTCGGCAATATCAGCGTCGGCGGCACCGGCAAGACACCGCTCGTGTTGTGGCTGGCGCAGCAATTGCGTGCGCGCGGCGCGCGGCCCGGGATCATTAGCCGAGGCTACGGCGCAAGCAGCGCCGAGCCGCGCGCGGTTGCGCCCGATGACGATCCTGCCGTGGCAGGTGATGAAGCTTTACTGCTGGTGCACCGCAGCGCTAGTCCGGTGTGGATCGGAGCGGATCGCGCCGCGGCGGGGCGCGGTTTGCTCGCCACTCAGCCGGACTGCGACGTCATCATCGCCGACGACGGCTTGCAGCATTACCGGCTAGGGCGCGACGCCGAGATTGCGGTGGTGGATGCCACGCGCGGCTTCGGCAATGGCTGCCTGCTGCCGGCCGGGCCGCTGCGCGAGCGCGTGCAGCGGCTGGAATCGGTGGATGCCGTGGTCGCCAACTCGGGCGCGCTGCATCTCGGATTACGGGTGCCGGTTTTTCGTATGCAACTGGTGGGCGACAGCGCGCGGCCGCTGTTGGGCGGCGAAGATGTACCGCTAACGAACTGGCGTGGTCAGCGCGTGCATGCGGTGGCGGCCATCGGCAATCCACAGCGCTTCTTCGACGATTTGCGGGCCCTCGGCTTGGAGGTGGTGGAGCATGCGTTTGCCGATCATCATGTGTTCGAGCCGCAGCAGCTCGTTTTCACGGACGGCGCGCCGGTGCTGATGACGGAAAAGGATGCAGTAAAATGCCGTCGCTTCGCCAAAGCGAATTGGTATGTGCGCCCGGTGCACGCCGAGGTGGACGCGGGTTTGGCGGATCGCATCTTCGAACGCGTGAGGCAGCGCCATGGATCCGAGACTACTTGAAGTGCTGGCGTGCCCGCTGTGCAAGGGCGCGCTCGTTTACAAGAAGCAAGAGCGCGAGTTGCTGTGCAAGCCCTGCCGCCTTGCTTACCCCATCAAAGACGATATTCCCGTGATGCTGGAGGACGAGGCGCGTAAGCTGCCGGCGGAGGAGGAGGTGTGAAGGGTGAAACGTGAAGCGTGAAATGTGAAGAGTGAAAAGTGAAACGTAGAAGCGGGTACTCACCCTAGCTTAAATCCAGAAGTTAATTGTGTAGCCAGTTGCCAGGTTATACTCCAGACTTTTCACGTTTCACTTTTCACTCTTCACATTTCACGTTTCACTTTTCACTGCTCACAGGCACCCGTCGCGATGCAGTTCACCGTCATCATCCCCGCGCGCTTCGTCTCCACGCGTTTGCCGGGCAAGATGTTGGCCGATATCGGCGGTGCACCGATGGTGGTGCGCGTGGCGCAGCGCGCGCAATCCGCCAACGCGACTGCGGTGGTGGTGGCGACCGATCATGAAACGATCGCCAACGCTGCTCGCGCGCACGGCATTGCGGTGTGCATGACGCGCGCCGACCATGCTTCGGGCACCGACCGGCTCGCGGAAGCGCGCGCTACGCTTGGTCTGGGTGACGATGCCATCGTCGTGAATGTGCAAGGCGATGAGCCGCTGATCGATCCGGCGCAC
>CAZAWU010000099.1:0-4779 GCA_964488915.1 uncultured Burkholderiales bacterium | reverse complement strand
GAAGCGCTCGAGCAACTGCGGGCGCTTTGGCACGGCTACAAGATTCGCGTGGCGGTGATCGATAGCGCGCCCGCGCCGGGAGTCGATACTCAGACGGACTTGGAGTTGGTGCGCGCCCTATTCGAGCGGGCGCGGTCGAGTTGACCCGAGCGGTCTTTTCACAGTAACATGTTGGTTTTTCTACAAAAACCAATCGCCACATGCGGCTGATATTACTCGGCGGACCGGGAGCGGGAAAAGGCACGCAAGCCGGATTCATTAAGGACAAGTTCGGCATTCCCCAGATCTCAACCGGCGATATGCTGCGCGCCGCCGTGAAAGCGGGTACGCCGCTCGGGCTGGCCGCCAAGGCGGTCATGGATGCAGGCAAGCTGGTGTCCGACGACATCATCATCGGCTTGGTGAAGGAGCGCATCAAAGAGCCCGACTGCGCCAAGGGGTTCTTGTTCGACGGATTCCCGCGCACGATTCCGCAAGCCGACGCGATGAAAGCGGCCGGCGTGAAAATTGACTATGTGGTGGAGATTGACGTGCCCGACGAAACCATCGTCGAACGCATGGCGGGGCGACGCGTGCATGTGGCGTCGGGGCGCACTTATCACGTCAAGTTCAACCCGCCGAAAGCCGCCGGCAAGGACGATGTGACCGGCGAAGATTTGATCCAGCGCGACGACGATAAGGAAGAAACCGTGCGTAAGCGCTTGGCCGTGTATCACGAACAAACCGAGCCGTTGGTCGGCTACTACGGGCAATGGGCTACAAGCGGAGGCGCTGGGGCCCCGAAATACCGCAAGGTGAGCGGGCTCGGGAAGGTGGAAGAAATTCGGGATCGGATTTTTGCAGTGCTGAAGTAAGTTCCCCTTCCCAGTCGGGGGAAGGAGGGTCGACAACCTTCTCGGTAGCGATGTAACGCATGCCAAAACGTAACGCACTCTACGCACAGTCCGGCGGCGTGACCGCTGTCATCAACGCTTCCGCTTGCGGCGTCATCGAGACCGCGCGCAAGCACAAAGACAAAATCGGTAAAGTCTACGCTGGGCGTGACGGCATCGTCGGCGCGCTGATGGAAGACTTGATCGACACCAGCAAAGAGTCTGCCGCCACCATACGGGCGCTGCGCCATACGCCCAGCGGCGCATTCGGCTCGGCGCGCTACAAGTTGAAAGGCTTGGAAGAAAGTAAGGCGCAGTACGAGCGCCTGGTGCAAATCTTCAAGGCGCACAACATCGGCTACTTCTTCTACAACGGCGGCGGCGATTCGCAGGATACGGCATGGAAGGTCTCGCAGATCAGCGAGAAGATGGGTTATCCGGTGATCTGCGTCGGCGTGCCGAAAACCGTGGATAACGATCTTCCCATCACCGATTGCTGCCCCGGTTTCGGCTCGGTGGCGAAGTACGTCGCAACGTCGATCCGCGAAGCCGGACTGGACGTGGCTTCGATGGCGAAAACTTCCACCAAAGTGTTCATCCTCGAAGTGATGGGCCGCCACGCGGGCTGGATCACCGCCGCTTGCGGCTTGGCGGCGGAGGAGGAGGGCGACGCGCCGCACATCTTGCTCTTGCCCGAGATCAAGTTCGATCAAGACAAGTTCATCGCCAAAGTCGACGCGACGGTGAAGCAATACGGCCATTGTGTGGTCGCAGTGTCCGAGGGGTTGCAGACGCCGGACGGCAAGTTCTTGTCGGAATCGGGACTGCGCGATGCGTTTGGCCACGCGCAGTTGGGTGGCGTCGCGCCGGTGATCGCGAACTTGGTCAAGGAAAAACTTAAGCTCAAGTATCACTGGGCGGTGGCGGACTATCTGCAGCGCGCCGCGCGCCACATCGCATCGAAGACCGACGTCGATCAAGCCTACGCCTGCGGTAAGGCGGCAGTGGAATTCGCGCTTAAAGGCCACAATGCGGTGATGCCGACCATCGTGCGCGTCTCCGACAAGCCGTACAAATGGAAGATCGGCATGACCAAGCTGGAACAGGTCGCCAATAAGGAAAAAATGCTGCCGCGCGACTACATCACGCCGGACGGATTCGGCATCACGGCGAAATGCCGCAAGTACTTGGCACCGCTCATCGGTGGTGAAGATTTTCCGCCGTTCAAGAATGGGTTGCCGCAATATGCGCGCCTCAAGAAAGTTGCAGTCCCTAAAAAACTTAATATAGAATTTAAAGTATAGCTTCGAAATTGGCGTCAGTTCTTAATTTCGGGCGCATACCCCGCACGGCAAGGCTCTGGGGCCAGCCGACGCGAACAACAAAACGGTAGTTGAATAAGTTCCTCGTAACCTGGGAGAAATGGGCATGATGGGTGCAGTGTGGTTGGCATTGGCGTGCGCGGTGGCCGCGATCGTGTACGGTTTGGTGTCACGCAGTTGGATATTGAGTCAGTCGGCGGGCAATGCGCGCATGCAAGAGATCGCCGGCGCGATTCAGCAGGGTGCTTCGGCGTACCTCAATCGTCAGTACACGACGATCGGGATCGTCGGCGTCATTTTGTTCATCGTGATCGGGCTCGCGCTCGATTGGATGACCGCAGTTGGCTTCGCGCTCGGCGCGGCGCTCTCGGGTGCGGCGGGCTTCATCGGCATGAATATTTCGGTGCGCTCTAATGTGCGCACGGCTGAGGCTGCGCGCGGCGGCATTAACAATGCGCTCGCTGTGGCGTTTCGCGGCGGTGCGATCACCGGCTTGCTGGTGGTCGGCCTCGGGCTGCTCGGCGTAGCCGGTTTCTTCGCGCTGTTGCTCGGCACCGGCAAGGAAGGCGATTCGTTGCACACGGTTTTGAAACCGCTGGTTGGCTTCGCGTTCGGTTCTTCGCTCATTTCCATCTTCGCGCGTTTGGGCGGCGGCATTTTCACCAAGGGCGCGGACGTCGGCGCGGACTTGGTGGGTAAGGTCGAAGCGGGTATCCCGGAAGATGATCCGCGCAACCCGGCGGTGATCGCGGATAACGTCGGCGACAACGTCGGCGACTGTGCCGGCATGGCCGCTGACTTGTTCGAGACCTATGCGGTGACCATCATCGCGACCATGCTGCTCGGCGCGCTGATGCTAAAAGATCACGCCATGGCCGCGGCGGTTTATCCGCTCGCGCTCGGCGGCGTGTCGATCATCGCCTCGATCATCGGCTGCTTCTTCGTCAAGTACAGCGGCAGCGGCAAGATCATGGGCGCGTTGTACAAGGGCTTGATCGTCGCGGCGGTGCTGTCCCTGATTGCCTACTACCCCGTTACGCAGTGGTTGATGGGCGGTACCGGTTTATCGGTGATGAACCTGTGGTTGTCCGCACTGGTTGGCTTGGCGTTGACCGCGCTGCTGGTGATCATCACCGAGTACTACACCGCTACCGAATACAGCCCGGTGCGCCATGTGGCGCAGGCCTCCACCACTGGGCACGCCACCAATATCATCGCCGGCTTGGGTGTGGCGATGAAGTCCACCGCCTGGCCGGTCATCGCTGTGTGCTTGGCAATCCTGGTCTCGTTCAAGTTGGGTGGTTTGTACGGCATCGCGATTGCGGCCACATCGATGCTGTCGATGGCGGGCATCATCGTCGCGCTCGATGCGTACGGCCCGATCACCGATAACGCCGGCGGCATCGCCGAGATGGCGGAGTTGCCGAAAGATGTGCGCAACGTCACCGACCCGCTCGACGCCGTCGGCAACACCACCAAGGCGGTGACCAAGGGCTACGCCATCGGCTCGGCCGGATTGGCGGCGTTGGTGCTGTTCGCCGACTATACCCACGGCTTGGAGTCGCGCGGCATTTCCACCAGCTTCGATCTTTCCAACCACATGGTGATCGTCGGGCTGTTCATCGGCGGTTTGATTCCGTTCTTGTTCGGCGCCATGGCGATGGAAGCGGTCGGCCGCGCCGCCAGCAGCGTGGTGACCGAGGTACGCCGCCAGTTCCGCGACATCAAGGGCATCATGGAAGGCAAGGCCAAGCCGGAGTATCACACCGCGGTGGACATGCTCACCAAAGCGGCCATCAAAGAGATGATCGTGCCCTCGCTGCTACCGGTGATCGTGCCAATCTTGGTTGGTTTGTTGCTCGGGCCGGCGGCGTTGGGTGGCTTGCTCATGGGCACCATCGTGACCGGTTTGTTCGTGGCGATTTCGATGTGTACCGGCGGCGGCGCTTGGGATAACGCTAAAAAGTACATCGAAGACGGCAACCACGGCGGCAAAGGTTCCGATGCGCACAAGGCTTCGGTGACCGGCGATACTGTCGGCGATCCGTACAAGGACACGGCGGGTCCGGCGGTCAATCCGCTCATCAAGATTATCAATATCGTCGCCTTGTTGATCGTGCCGTTGCTGCCGACCGGTGGCGGGCAGACCGCAGCGGTCAGCGCCCATGCGCCTGCGCCCGCTGTGGTGCAGCCGAGTGAGCCTGCGTCAGCGCCCGCTGCGGCCGATACCGCCGCGGCACCCGCGCCTGCGGCGGACGTGGCCAATCTGCCTGCTTTAGCGAAGCTTTTTTTTGCTTCGGGTTCGGCTGATTTGCCCGCCGACGCGAGCCAGACGCTTGCTCCGATTGTGGAGTTCACCAAGACCAACGCAACAGCAAAGGTGGCTATCTCGGGCTTTCACGATCCATCCGGCAACCAACAGGTCAATGAGGAATTGGCCAAGAATCGCGCTCTAGCCGTGCGCGAGGCGCTCAAAGCCGCCGGTTTGGAAGAAGCGCGTATCGACATGCGCAAACCCGAAGTTACCACGGGTGGTGGCAGCGCGGACGAAGCGCGCCGGGTTGAGGTCACCGTCGTTCAGTAGT
>CAZAWU010000098.1:0-14516 GCA_964488915.1 uncultured Burkholderiales bacterium | reverse complement strand
CGCCCGCGGCCTCAAGTCCGGCATCGACCCGACCACCGTCGACAACTACCTGTTGAGCGTCGATCACCATTTGGTGGTGCCGGTCAACCGTAAGATCCGATTCCTGACCACCGCCGGTGACGTCATCCACGCCTGGTGGGTGCCGGCACTCGGCTGGAAGCGCGACGCCGTGCCGGGTTACATCAACGAGTCGTGGGCGCGCATCGACGAGCCAGGCATCTACCGCGGCCAGTGTGCCGAACTGTGCGGCAAGGACCACGGCTTCATGCCGATCGTGGTGGAGGCGCTGAACGAAGCCGATTACGCCGCCTGGACCGCCAAGATGAAGGCTGGCGAACAGCAGGCCGTCGCGCCAGGCGGGCAGGCCCCGGCCGTCGCCGCGCGCGACTGATGCGCAGCGCCCTGAACGCAGCAACGAGATTACAGAGGATACAGCCATGAGTGAGGCAGCGAGCCACGGCGAGCACCACCACGACGAGCACCATCCCTACGGCATGATGCGTTGGTTGACGACCACCAACCACAAGGACATCGGCACGTTGTACCTGTGGTTCAGCTTCGTGATGCTGCTGGCGGGCGGCACCTTGGCGCTGATCATCCGCGCCGAGTTGTTCCAGCCGGGCATTCAAGTCGTCCATCCAGAGGTGTTCAATGGCCTGACCACTATGCATGGCCTGATCATGGTGTTCGGCGCCATCATGCCCGCTTTCGTGGGCTTCGCTAACTGGTTGGTGCCGATGCAAATCGGTGCACCGGACATGGCGTTCCCGCGTATGAACAACTGGAGTTTCTGGCTGTTGATCCCGGCGGCCTTGCTCTTGGTCGGCTCGTTCTTCGTTCCGGGCGGCGCTACCGGCAGCGGCTGGACGCTTTATCCGCCGCTCTACATTCAGAACGGCATCGCGGCGGATATGACGATCTTCGCGGTTCACATTCTCGGCGCATCATCGATCATGGGATCGATCAACATCATCACCACGATCCTGAACATGCGCGCACCGGGCATGACGCTGATGAAAATGCCGCTGTTCATCTGGACGTGGCTGATCACCGCGTACTTGCTGATTGCGGTGATGCCGGTGCTGGCAGGGGCGGTCACCATGCTCCTGACCGACCGTCACTTCGGCACCAACTTCTTCAACGCTGCCGGCGGCGGCGACCCGACCATGTTCATGCATGTGTTCTGGTTCTTCGGGCACCCCGAGGTTTACATCATGATTCTGCCGGCGTTTGGCATCATTTCGCAGATCGTACCGGCGTTCTCACGCAAGCCACTGTTCGGCTACTCCTCGATGGTGTACGCCACGGCGTCGATTGCGATCCTGTCCTTCATCGTCTGGGGCCATCACATGTTCACCGTCGGCATGCCGGTGACAGCGCAGTTGTTCTTCATGTTGGCGACCATGTTGATCTCGGTGCCAACCGGCGTGAAGATCTTCAACTGGGTCGCCACTATGTGGAAAGGTGAGTTGACCTTCGAGACGCCTATGCTGTGGGCAATCGGCTTTATCGCTTTGTTCACCATCGGTGGCTTCAGCGGCCTCGTGTGTTCGATGACGCCTATCGACGTGTCGATCCACAATACCTACTATGTGGTCGCGCACTTTCACTACGTGCTGTTCTCGGGCTCCCTCTACAGCATCTTCGCCGGTGTTTATTTCTGGTTGCCGAAATGGACCGGTAGGATGTACGACGAGAAGCTCGGCAAGTGGCACTTCTGGCTCACTACCATTGGCTTCAACATCACCTTCTTCCCGCAGCACTTCTTGGGGCTGGCCGGCATGGTACGCCGCTACGCCGACTACCCGCTGCAGTTCGCTGAATGGAACATGTGGTCCTCGATTGGGGCATTCATCCTAGGGCCGAGCCAGCTGCTGTTCCTCTATATCGTCTTGAAGTGCATCAAGGGCGGTGAAAAAGCGGCCCAGAAGCAATGGGAAGGTGCCGATTCGCTGGAGTGGACGCATTTGCCGACGCCGGCGCCGTACCACTCGTTCGAAACACCGCCCGTCGTGCGCTAACCGGAGGAGTTGCTTTTGATCGGCCTCGGGGGCGGGTTGCGCCGCCCCCCGTGTCGTTTGAAGGCGGTAGCGATGGATCAAACAGGCCGCAAGAAGGCGCTGGTGACCGCAGCCCTCTTGATTGTTTGGGTGGTGGCGGTGTTCCTGTACACGGTGCTTAGCAGAGTATGAGCGAAAGCTCTTCGGTTGCTCGCAAGAACAGCGCGATGCTGCGCAAGCTGCTAACCATCGTGGTTGTGATGGCAGGGTTTGGCTGGGCGCTAATCCCCTTGTACAAAAAGATCTGCGAGGCGACCGGCATCGCGCAAACGCGCAGCGCGGACGCCGTAGCGGCGAACACGCAGATCGACACATCGCGCTGGGTGACGGTGGAGTTTGTCGCCAACAACAACGGTGCGCTCGCGTGGCAGTTCGAGCCGTTGCAAGCCACGATGAGAGTGCATCCAGGCGAGCTGAGCCACGTGATGTACCGCGTGGTCAACAACACCGGCCGTCGCGTCGTTGGCCAGGCCACGGCGAGCTACGGTCCATCGGATGCGGCGAAACACTTCAGGAAAATTGAGTGTTTCTGCTTTACCTCGCAAACGTTTGAGGTCGCCGAGACGCGGCAGATGCCGGTTAGCTTTGTGCTCAGCCCCGATCTGCCGCGTGAGATCGACACGGTGACACTGTCGTACACGTTCTTCGACGTGACACAGCAGGCCGCACAGAAGAGCGCCAACGGTGTTTAAGGCGCTCAAAGCCGTTTTTTGGAGTTTTTTCGGCGTACGCAAGGGTAAGGATCACGACTGGGATGCGCTCAACCTCAAGATCGGGCACGTCATCGCCGCGGCATTGTTCAGCGTGGCGGTGTTCATCTTCTTGTTGTTGGTGCTAGTCAAATGGGTTACCGGCTAGGAGCCCTGCGTTACAATGGTGCATGCAGTTTGGCAGGTTGAACAACTAAATTAGGGAGATAGGCAGTGGCGAATCCTCAGCAAAACGCGGGCTACTACTTACCGCAACCCTCGTCGTGGCCGATCAAAGGCTCGATTGCGCTGTTTCTCATGGCGTCGGGTTTCATTTGGTTTTTGAGCGGCAACAAAACCGGCTTGTGGGTGCTGTTGCTCGGCTTCGCGTTCTTGGTCTACATGATGTTCGGCTGGTTTGGCCAAGTCATCGGTGAGAGCGAGGCCGGCAAGTACAACAAGCAGGTCGACATCTCCTACCGCTGGAGCATGAGCTGGTTCATCTTCTCGGAGGTGATGTTCTTCGCCGCGTTCTTCGGCGCGCTGTACTACGCGCGCCAGATGTCGGTGCCATGGTTGGGCGACATGGACAACAAGCTGCTGTGGCCCGATTATGCGCCGCAGTGGCCGACCGCCGGTCCGTACGATCCGGGCAAAGTGAACACCATCGGTGCGTGGGGCGTGCCGTTCTGGAATACCCTGATCTTGCTTGCTTCCGGCGTCACCGTGACGTTCGCCCACTGGGCACTCAAGAAGAACAATCGCGGCCCGCTGGTATTTTGGCTCGCGGCGACAGTCGTGCTGGGATGCCTGTTCTTGTTCTTACAGGCGGAGGAATACATCCACGCCTACAAAGAACTTGGCCTCACCCTCGGCAAAGGCATCTACGGCGCGACTTTCTTCATGTTGACGGGCTTTCACGGTTTCCATGTGACCATCGGCACGATCATGCTGATTGTCATCCTGTTCCGCTGTATCAAGGGTCACTTCAAGCCGCATCACCACTTCGCCTTCGAGGCGGTGTCGTGGTACTGGCACTTCGTGGACGTAGTGTGGATCGGGCTGTTCATTTTCGTCTACGCTATCGTCGGATAGACGCCAGGCCACAGGCTCAAAAACGCGCCGCACGCTGCACGAGCGTGCGGCGTTTGTTTTTCTGCGTTAGTTTTTGAGCGGCAGATAGCCGAGATGGAAACAAATGCCCAGGATGATGAACAGGATGACCGAGAGACTGATGCGTATGGTTAACGCGCGCAAGGTGCGATCGGATTCGCCCTTATCTTTGACGAGGAAGAACAGCGCGCTAAACAGGCTGCCGATGATTAGCGCAATGACGATAAAAATGAAGATGCGCACTGGGCGGCCCTCGCTTGAGTTATGAAGCGCAGTGTATGCCGCTGACTGCGCCGCTGCAAACGCCGATGCCCGTTAGCCGTCGCTGGCGGCCTCTATGGATTCCCACGATTGCCGCTGTGGCCGTGATCGCCGCCACGGCGCGCATGGGGCTATGGCAATTGGATCGCGCCCATCAGAAAGAAGCGCTGCAAGCCCAATACGAGCGCATGCGCACCCAGCCCGCGCTCGCATTGCGCGGCCCGCAGCCGCACGCCGAGCGCTATCAGCGCGTGAGCGTGCGCGGTGAGTTCGACACGCAGCACGAAGTTCTGCTCGACAATCAGCTCGAGGCGGGCGCAGCCGGCTATCATGTGCTCACCCCGCTGCGCATCGCCGAGGGCGGCTGGCTGGTCATGGTTAACCGGGGTTGGATAGGCAGGAGCGCTAAGTACCCTGTCGAACCCGAAATCCTTAGCCATTCCGGAGAGATAACTATTACCGGTATTGTTGATCGAGCCGACCGCGAGCTCATGGAATTGTCGGCCGAGACAGTGCAAGGCAAAGTCTGGCAGAACTTCACCGCCAAGCGTTTTCACAAGCGCACCGGTCTCGATGTGCTGCCGTTCGTCGTTGTGCAGCAACAGCCGGCCGCGCAAGGACTCAAGGCTGTTAACGCCGAACCCGAGTTCGGCATCCAGAAACACTATAGCTACGCCGTGCAATGGTTTGGCTTAGCGGCCACCGCACTCCTACTCTATGGCTACTTCACCCTCAAACGCCTCCGTGGCGCTGGATCAGCGCCGCAAAGCTAAGCGCACGGCGCTGCTCATCTTTGCCGTGTTCGCCGCACCGGTGGTCATGGCGATAATCGCGTTCAATTTCTGGCGGCCGGCCAAAACCAGCAACTACGGCGAATTGCTCCCGCCCACCGCCATGCCCACGCTGCGGCTGAAGACGCCGGAAGGTCAAGCCGCAACGCTCGAAGCTTTGCACGGCAAATGGGTGATGTTGCACATCGATTCCGCGGCGTGTCTCGAGGAATGCCGCAGCAAGCTGTACAACATGCGGCAAGTGCGCCTTGCGCAAGGCAAGCATATGGATCAAGTCGAACGCGTGTATCTGCTGCGCGATGCCCAATCGCCTCCGGCCGATGTGCAAAGCGACTTTGCCGGTACGCGTTTTCTACGCCTGGAGGACGCGAGCGCCTTGCCACCGCCCATGCAATCTGCGGACGCTGTCGCGCGCATATTCCTCATCGATCCGGTGGGCCAGCTCATGATGCGCTACCCGCCGCAGGCCGATCCGAGCAAGATGATCAAGGACCTGCGGCGCTTGCTCAAGGTCTCCGCGCCCGACTGAGTTTGCGCCGGCGGCGGTTGGTGCCGCTGCCCGCAGCGCGTATAATCGCGCTCTCGTCTTTGCCCGCGCAGTCCAGTTTTTCGACCATGGCCGAAAGCGTTGCCAACCACGTACGCCAGCCCAGTTTGCTCGGCCAGTTCTTGCAACTGACCAAGCCGCGCGTGGTTTCGCTGATCGTGTTCACTGCGATCATCGGCATGTTCCTGGCCACGCCGGGAATGGTCGATCTAAATGTGCTCGTGTTCGGCACGATCGGCATCGCCTTGGTCGCCGGCGCGGCGGCGGCGATTAACTGCCTGGTCGAGCAGAAGATCGATGCCGTGATGGCGCGCACGCGCGCACGGCCCTTGGTGCGCGGCACGCTGACTTCGACGCAGACGCTCGCCTTCGCCAGCATCCTCGGCGCGATGGGCATGTACCTGCTGTATACGCAGGTCAATCCGCTAACGATGTGGCTCACCGCCGCGACGTTCGTCGGCTACGCCATTATTTACACCATCGTGCTCAAACCCGCGACGCCGCAGAACATCACCATCGGCGGCGCATCCGGCGCGATGCCGCCGGTGCTGGGCTGGGCGGCGGTCACCGGCGAAGTTGCTACCGACGCATTGCTGCTGTTCTTGATTATCTTCGCTTGGACGCCGCCGCACTTCTGGGCGCTGGCGCTGTACCGCAAGAACGAATACGCCAAGGCCGGTGTGCCGATGCTGCCGGTGACGCACGGCGATCAATTCACGCGCCTGCATGTGCTGCTGTATACGGTAATTTTGGCCGGTGTAGCGCTACTGCCGTTCGCCACCGGCATGAGCCACCACATTTATTTGGTCGCGTGCATCGCCCTCAACGGGGTGTTTCTCTACTACGCGATTCAAATTTGGCGCAACTACAGTGATGCGCTGGCGAAGAAGACTTTCGCCTACTCCATCATCTACTTGTCGCTGCTATTTGCCGCGCTGCTGGTCGATCACTACATCCGTTGGTAGTTCTCTTTCGCCTCTTTGCTTTACTGCTGGCATGCGCTGCGCTGTTGGCGTGCGATCAGCGCCCGCAGGCGCAGGCGCCGAACAAATTCAATGGCGTCGACGTCACCGGCGCGGACTACGGCAAGGATTTCGCGCTCACCGACCACGACGGCAAGCCGCGCACGCTGGCTGACTTCAAGGGCAAGGCGGTACTGTTTTTCTTCGGCTTCACCAACTGCCCCGACTATTGCCCGAGCGCGCTGGCGAGCTTCAAGCAGACTCTCAGCTTGCTCGGCGCCGACGCGCAGCGCGTGCAAGTATTGTTCATGACGCTCGATCCGGAGCGCGACAAGCCCGAAGTGCTCAAGCAGTACATCACCAGCTTCGACCCAGGTTTTCTCGGTCTGTACGCCGACTTAGAGGTCACGCGCAAGACCGCGCAGCACTTTCACATTTTCTTCGAGAAGCAAAACGCCGATAGCGCCACGGGCAATTACAACGTCGATCACACCGCAGGCGCCTACGTGTTCGATCCACAGGGGCGGTTGCGCTTATTCATCAGCTCGGGCGCCACCCCGGAAAAGATCGCGCAGGACCTTCGCACACTGTTCTCTCCTTAGAGAGTATATCCTTGGAAGTGAGAGTGGAAGCGAAATTGTGTGACATATCGACCGGTGTATACAAATTGCCCCGCGCTCAGGCGAACCTGAGCCAAACGCTGTAGTCTCTACCTAATCCAAGCCGTAGGAGATTGATCTTTGCAGGCCACTCACAAATTCATTGCATGGTTGCGCCACGGCGCATTTCACCTCCCAGCGACCGTCTTTGCCGGGTTTTTTCTGTTCGGATTACTGAGCAGAATGGTGCTGCTGGTGATCTCGTGGGGCGAGATAGACCGTGCGCCGGGTGAGTTGTGGTCGGTGTTCGCGCGCGGCTTCGTGTTCGACCTAGCTGCGGCGGCATACGCGGCCGCGGTAGTGGCACTGTTCTCCGTGCTGCTGGGCAATCGCCTCGGCGCAGCGCGTGCTTACCGCTGGGTGCGCTACGTGCAATACGCGCTGCTCGCATTTTTGCTGATTTTCGTGCTCGCCGCCGAGGTGACTTTCTGGCTTGAGTTCGGGGTGCGTTTCAACTTTATCGCTGTCGACTATTTGGTGTACACGCAGGAAGTCATCGGCAATATCGTCGAGTCTTACCCGCTCGCGCCGATTCTGCTCGGCGTGGGCGCTGTAGCGGCGGCCATCGCGTGGATAGTAGGGCGCCTCTGGCTTCCTGTGCGATACCAACCGACGCCGCTGCGCACGCGCGCTGCTGCGGCTGCTTGTGCAGTGCTTGCAGCGGTGGCGCTGTTCAACGCGTTCGACGGGGGTTTAAAAGAACGCTCGGGGAATGCGTACAACAATGAACTTGCCTCCAACGGTGTCTATTCGTTCTTTCAGGCTTACCGGCTCAATGAGCTGAGTTTCGGCCGCTTCTACAAGACGCTCGCGGAGGAGCAGGTCGAGCATCTTGTGCAGCACGAGATCGACGAGGCCTCCGGCGGCGCAAGCGCTGCCAAAAGCTCGAAAGAATCCGTGCATTCGACGCGCGTGCAAGCCGGCGGTGCGCCTAAGCGGCTCAATGTCGTGCTGATCATGGTGGAAAGCCTGAGCGCTGACTATTTGGGCGTGTTTGGCAACAAGAAGAATCTAACCCCCAAGCTCGATAAGCTGGCCCAGGAAAGCTTGCTGTTCACCGACTTATACGCAGTCGGCACGCGCACCGTGCGCGGGCTTGAGGCGCTCTCCGCCGCGTTGCCGCCGCTGCCCGGCCAGTCGATCGTGCGCCGCCCGGAGAACGGGCACTTGTTCACGCTGGGCTCCGTGTTGCGCGAACACGGTTACGAGACCAAGTTTATCTACGGCGGGTTCGGCTATTTCGACAACATGAACGCCTATTTCGCCGCCAACGGTTACCAACTCATCGATCGCTCGTCGATGCCGCGCGAGAAAGTAGGCTTCGCCAACATCTGGGGCGTCGCGGACGAGTATTTGCTCGATCGAACGCTAGAAGAGATCGACGCGAGCCACGCCAACGGCAAGCCGATCTTTGCGCATGTGATGACGACTTCCAATCACCGTCCGTACACCTACCCGGCTGGGCGGATCGACATTGCGTCGAAGTCGGGCCGCAACGGCGCGGTCAAGTACACCGACTATGCCATCGGCCGCTTCATCGAACAAGCGCGCACAAAGCCCTGGTTCGATGACACGCTATTCGTCGTGATCGCCGATCACTGCGCGAGCAGCGCCGGCAAAGAACGGCTCGCGATCCCGAAGTATCACATCCCCGCCTTGGTCTACGCGCCCAAGCACGTCAATCCCGGCAGATTTGAGCGGCTCGCCAGCCAGATCGACGTTGCGCCGACTTTGCTCGGCATGCTGCAAATGAGCTATCCGAGCATGTTCCTCGGCCACGATCTGCTGCGTAGCGAGCACGAAGAGCAGCGCGCTTTCATCAGCAACTATCAAGAGATCGGTTACCTGCGCCTCGGCGACGATGGGATCAGGAGGCTTGTGGTGTTCGCGCCGAAAAAGCGTGTGAGCGTCTACCGGGTGGCAGCCGATGGCGAGAGTCTGTCTGAAGAAACCGGGCACGCGGCTTTGGTGCAGGAAGCGCTCGGCTACTATCAGGGCGCCGACTATCTAATGCGTCACCGGCTCTACCGTGATGATGTGCGCGCCGGCGCACCGGGGCCGAACGCGCAAGCGCATTAGTGGCGTTGCCGCGCGGCAGGCCGGTACGCGGCGAGCGTGAGCAGCGCGACTTGCAGCGTCCACACGACCCACGCCGACCACAGCACGTGCGAAAGAAAATGCGCACCGCGCAGCATCTGCACGAAACCCAGCCCCAGTCCTAGCGCGAGCGCGCTCCACCAACTGGTGCGCGCCCACGCGCGCCGCCGTGGGTAGAGCGCCGGCGCCAACGCCATCCACGCGAAGCCCGATACGGGGTGCGCGGCGGGAAGGCAGCCTTCCGCGCCCATCGGCGCACGCAGCGGTTCGAACAAGTGACGAAACGGCTCGCTGCCGCCAAACTGCGCGATATCCCACGGGCAGGCATGCGTGCTGTAGTGCTTGAGCGCGCCGACCACCGCCGGCGCGGCAACGAGCGCAATCGCCACGAACGTCAACGTCGCACGCCGGCGCGCCAAGAGCGGAAAACGCAGCGGCGCTAACCAGGCCACGATCGCCGCTGCCACGACCGCCAACGCGCACAGCACACTTAGCGTACGCGCGCCGCGGTGCAGGACTTTTTCCAGCAGCCAGTTACTCTTCAGCGGGAAGGCGTTGCGCGAAGTATCGAAGAAGAGTTTCGCAATCGAGCGGTCGGCTTCGCTCAAGTAGAAAACCAAAAAGATCGCGCAAGCGCTCGCAACGATGAGGATGAACTCGCGCTTGAGAAACTGAACGCCGGCCGGCGAGCGGTAGAAATCGAGGAAAGTCAGCAATCCGGGAGTATGGCCTGAAAAATACTATCCAATCTCATTTTACAGGCGATACTCATGCCTTGCTCGCGCGATCGAAGCTCAAAAGACGACCGCATCCACCCGTTCGGCAATGGCAATCGCGCGCTGCATCGATCGAATCACCGGCAGTTCGATCAACTCGTTATCCACCACCACCAGCCCACTCGGCTCTTTTTCAAACGCGGCCACGCACTTGCGCGCCTTCTCGATGTACGCCGCGCTCGGCGTGAACGCTTCGTTGATGATGGCGATTTGGTTCGGGTGGATCGACGCCTTGCCAGTGAAGCCGAGCCGCGCGCAGCTATGCGCTTCGCGCCGCAAGCCGTCTGGGTCGTCGAGATTCAGAAACGGCACGTCGAGCAGATCGATGCCCGCGCTCGCTGCCGCATGAACCAGACGCGAGCGCGCGTACAAGAGCGGCTCCCAGCTTTTCTCGCAGCGCAAATCCGCGCTCATGTCCACCGCGCCCAGTATCATCGAGTCGATGCGCGGGCTCGCTTTGGCGATGGCGATCGCGTTTTCCAACCCCTCGTTGGTTTCGATGATGACGCAGAAGCGCACCTCGCGGCACTGGCCTTGCAG
Organism: uncultured Burkholderiales bacterium; assembly: GCA_964488915.1. GTDB lineage: Bacteria > Pseudomonadota > Gammaproteobacteria > Burkholderiales > JALYOK01 > CADEHE01. Next base: position 4,021 of record CAZAWU010000098.1, on the reverse strand, counting down.
CAAGCGATCGATGATTTGGATTTCCTGCGCCGAGCGCACTTTCGGGATCATGATGGCTTGCGGCGGCGCGTCGCATTCGAGCAGCGCCGTCAGATCCTTCAAGCCGTCCGGTGTCGAAAGGCCGTTGATGCGCAGCATGCGCTCCACGCTCGCGGGCGCTTTCTCTTTGTACAGCGGCAAAGTGAGCGCGCGCGCTTCAGCTTTCTTCGGCAGCGCCACCGCGTCCTCGATATCGACGCAGACGATGTCGGCGCCGGCTTCGAGCGCTTTCGAATAGCGCTCTGGGCGCAGGCCGGGGACGAACAATAAGCTGCGGCGCGGGCGGATGTTGGCACTCATGCGCGAACCTCAAACAAGCGGGAGCGCGGATTATCGCCCACTATTCTCGCGGGAGCGAGCTTGCTGCGGCGATGCGCTCGTTCATCAAACAAAAAACCCACGGCTTTAACACCGTGGGTTTTGATACTTCCGTTGGTCCTGAGCTTAGCCAGTCCTGAGCGTGGCTAATGGGTCCACCTCAGCTCGCTAACGCCCCGCGCATCTTCTCCATCGCTTTCGCTTCGATCTGGCGCACGCGTTCGGCGGAAATGCCGTACTCGGCCGCCAGTTCGTGCAGCGTGGCTTCATGGTCATCCGTCAGCCAGCGCGCCTCGATGATGCGGCGGCTGCGCGCATCGAGCGTTTGCAGCGCGCGTTGCAGACCGTCGCTCGCCAGCGCATCGCGCTCCTTGCGTTCGATCTGCGCGGTCGGCTCGGCGTTTGGATCGGCCAGGTAGGCCACCGGGCTGACCCATTCGGCTTCCTCTTCGCCCGGCGCGGGTTCCAGCGCAACATCGCCGCCGCCCAGACGAACTTCCATTTCGCGCACTTCCTCCGGCTTGACGCCGAGTTCCTTCGCCATCGCCGCCGTCTCCTTGGTGGTGAGCGCGTTGAGCGATTGCTTCAGGCTGCGCAGATTGAAAAACAGCTTGCGCTGCGCCTTCGTGGTGGCGATTTTCACCATGCGCCAGTTGCGGATGATGTACTCGTGCATCTCCGCGCGAATCCAATGCACCGCGAAAGAAACCAAGCGCACGCCGCGATCCGGGTCGAAGCGGCGCACCGCCTTCATCAGGCCGACGTTGCCTTCCTGAATCAGATCGGCGTGCGGCAAACCGTAGCCAAGATACTGCCGCGCGGTGGCCACGACCAAGCGCAGGTGCGAAAGAATCAACTCGCGCGCAGCGCTCAGGTCGTTCTCATACTTCAAACGGCGACCGTACTCGAACTCCTGCTCCGCCGTGAGAATCGGAAACCGATTCACGCTTTGGATGTAGCTCTCCAAGCTGGCTGCATTTGCAAACGGGACACCGAAGGCCTCCTCGGCTTTGCTTAGGCTCGGGACGGGCAACGTCATCGTGGTCATGCTTTGCATCCTCCTTACGGTGCCGATTTTAGCACTCGCTACTTGAGAGTGCTACAGGCTGAAAAAGTTCCCAGGCGCTGACCGGATGACGTGTAGAATATGTTTGTAATTCATATAGATAAGACCCATTAAGGTGGGCACCACGCTCCCGTGGGCGCGCGAAAACCGTGCTGGCGGCAGCGCGGCGGGCTCGCCCCGTAATTTCTCAGATACTATTATTTGTATAATCCAAAAATCCATATTGCATCTTATTCGACAAGATATTCAGTGGCCAGTATTGATGTTGCGCGCCTGTAAGTTCGCTCCCTTGCCGATGGTCAGATGCAGGCCGCTTCATAGTAAGCTTCGCCGTTCCCAGCAATGAGCATGCAGCGCATCCTCCTTATCCGCTTGAGCGCGATCGGTGACGTGGCCATGGCTTCCGGCCTGATCCCGCCGCTGCGCGCCGCCTACCCCAATGCCTATATCGCCTGGCTCGCCGAAGCCGGCGCAGCGGATTTGGTGCGCGCGAATCCGCGCATAAACGAAGTCATCATCTGGCCGCGTGCGGCGTGGCTAAAGCTGTGGCGCGAGCGCCGCCTAGGCGCATTGTGGAAAGCGATGCGGGAGTTTCGTGCGCAGTTGCGCGCGCGCGGCTTCGATACCGCGATCGATTTGCAAGGCTTGCTCAAGAGCGGGCTGTTGGCGTTTGTAAGCGGCGCGGCGCAGCGCATCGGCTTGCGCTCGAAGGAGGGCAGCCAGTGGCTCATGTCGCAAGTGGTGCCGCAGCGGCGCGACGATCGGCGCATCGGCTCGGAGTATCGCCAACTCACCGCCGCGCTCGGTTTGCCGGAGCAGCAGTTCGCGATGGATATCGCAGTGGCGGCGGCAGACGATGCTTCCGCCCGCGAAAAACTACATGCTGCGGGCGTGAGCGAAAACTACATCGTCATTTGCCCCTTCACCACGCGCGCGCAAAAGCACTGGTTCGAGGAGCGCTGGGTTGAATTGGCCCGCAGTTTCGCTGTAGCAGATGCGGCCGCTTCGGCGGCGCCGCAGGTGGTCATGCTCGGCGGGCCGGACGATGCCGTTGCGGCCGAGCGCATCGCCGCCGGCGCGGCGGGCGCGATTCACAATCTCGCCGGCAAGACGAGCCTGCGCGAAGCCGCCGCGCTGCTGCGCGCTGCGCGGCTGGCCGTGGGCGTAGACACCGGGCTAACGCACATCGCCATCGCCGTGGGCACGCCGACACTTGCTTTGTTCGGCTCGACGCGGCCTTATCTCGACCCATGCAGCTCGCGCGCCAAGGTTCTGTACGAAGCGCTGCCGTGCTCGCCGTGCAAGCGTCACCCGACCTGCGGCGGCCGTTTCGATTGCATGCGCGCCCACACTGCCGAAGGCGTTTGGCGGGCGGCGCAGCCGTTGCTGGCACAGCAGTGAGCGCGGTCGCGTGAACAGGCGCTCCACCCTCATCTTGGCCCGGCCGCGTCGAGGTGGAGGTGGAGGGCGTGCTCGGTATGGGGTCGCATGATCGTCGTGCACGTGGAAGCGGGCACTCACCTCTACGGCGGCGCGGTGCAGGTTCTGCAACTGCTGCGGGGCTTGCGACAGATGCGGCAGATGGGCGCGGGCGATCGGCATGTGCTGGTGTGCCCCCATGGCAGCGCCATCGCCGCCGCGGCGCAGAGCATTGCCGACAAGGTCTATGCCATTCCCATGAGCGGCGATGCCGATGTGCGCATGCGCGCTCGCGTGCGGCGTGTGATTCGCGCGGAGCGGGCCGACCTGGTGCACGTGCACAGCCGGCGCGGTGCGGATATCTGGGCCGGGCTGGCGGCCAAGCGCGAGCGTGTGCTTGCTGTCCTTAGCCGCCGCGTCGACAACCCCGAGAAGCGTTGGCTGGTGAAGTTCAAGTACGGTTTGTACCGGCGCGTCATTACCATTTCGCAGGGCATTCGCCGCGTGCTCATCGAGCAAGCCGGCGTGGCGCCGGAGAAAATCGTGTGCGTGCCGAGCGCCGTGGATACCGAGCGCTTCCGTCCGCCCGATTTGAACGCGGATCGCGCCTGGTTCGCGCGCGAGTTCGGTTTGCGCGAGGGCGAACTGGCGGTGGGCATGCTGGCGCAGTTCATCGAGCGCAAGGGACACCGGGTGCTGATCGCGGCGTTGCCCGGTGTGCTGCAACGCGTGCCCCGCACGCGCGTGATTTTGTTCGGCCAAGGCCCCTTGTTGGAAGAGATGCGCCGGCTCTGCGCCGAGCGTGGGTTGAGCGAGCGCGTGACTTTCGCGGGATTTCGCAACGATATGGAGAAGATTTTGCCGAACTTGGATTTGGTGGTTCACCCGGCGCTGATGGAAGGCTTGGGTGTCTCGCTGTTGGAAGCGGCGGCGTGCGGCGTGCCGATCATCGCCAGCAACGCCGGCGGCATGCCAGAGATTGTGCGTGACGGCGTGACCGGGCGCTTGATCGAGCCTGGCGATAGTAGCGCGCTGGCGGCGGCAATGATCGAGTTGTTGGCCGACGCGGAGTTGCGCCGTCGTTGCGGCGCGCAAGGGCGGCGGCTGGCGGAGGCGGAGTTTTCCGTGCCGGCGATGGTGGCGGGCAATTACCGCGTCTATCAGGAAGTGCTCGGTCTG
>CAZAWU010000097.1:7685-14639 GCA_964488915.1 uncultured Burkholderiales bacterium | reverse complement strand
CCTCAGGCCCCTTTGGGTTGAGCTATGCCAGCGACTTGTACAGATTGAACAGGCTGACTACCGTGATTAGCGTGCCGACCAGGGCAAGCAAGGTGCGCGTTTGCATCCGACTGCATAAGTAGGCGGCAAGCGGTGCGGAGAACAGCCCGCCGACGACCAGGCCCGCGACGATCATCCATGGGCCAAAACCCACCAGCGCAGTGAACGCTATGGCGCTGGAAAAAGTCAGGAAGAACTCAGCAAAGTTCACCGAGCCGATCGTCGTTCGCGGGTCGTGTCCCGTACCTAGCAGGGTAGTGGTGACGACCGGACCCCAACCGCCGCCACCCACCGCATCGACAAAGCCTCCGAACAACGCAAGCTTGGCTACGTGTTTCGGCTCTTGTCGAGCTGCTTTGATCTTGCGAAAAACCTTGCCGAAGATGTATAGCCCCATGATCAGCAAATAGGCGGAGATAAACGGCTTGATCGTTTTGCCGTCGATGCTCGTTAGCAGGTAGGCTCCCAAGACTGCGCCGGCAATGCCCGGGAGAAGTAGCCGCAAAAAGAGATTACGATTTACGTTGCCGAGCTTGGCATGCGCGATCCCGGAAACGCCCGTGGTGAACACCTCCGCGACGTGAACGCTGGCGCTGGCCATCGCGGGGCTGACGCCGCTGGCCATCAAGAACGTGGTCGACGTAATTCCGTACGCCATGCCCAGTGCGCCATCAACTACTTGCGCCAGCAACCCGACGCCCAGGGCACTCCAAAACATGGGGCTGTTAAGCGCTTCCATGATCAGTGCGTGCGCGGCGGACGCCCCATTGCCGAACAACTTGATGAGAAGATAAGTCACTAGCACCGCAAGCATGGCACTAGTCAGCCACATTGCCCCAGCCACCACTCGCCCTTGACCCTGCGCCAATGCCATGCGCTCGACTGGCCGCTCCAGCGGCGGCAAGCCAAGCCGCTGGTGCTCTGCATTAAGCGCGTTGTCGGTTAAGTCCAGGTCCCGAAATTTCATTGCGAGTTTTCGATCGGTTTGTTCGGTGGATCTTGGCGCGAATCTTATATTCGCGCCAAGAATTTGGTTCTATTTGGTTATTCCAATTCGATATATAAGATAATCTGTATATTATTCAGTTGATTAGATCTTATTTCTAGGTGAAATCGCCTGACTCGGTGTGTGCCAGCGCTCGAGTGGCGATGTTGATCGAGCCGAATGGTAGCGTGAACCATTAGCACAAACAAAGAATATAATTTGATTTTCTTAGCACTAATCGAGATATATGAAGCTGCAACAGCTACGCTATGCGCTAGAAGTACTCGACCAGAACTTGAACGTTTCTGCGGCGGCTGCATCTCTGTACACAGCGCAATCCGGCATCTCCAAACAGATTCGTCTGTTAGAGCAAGAGCTCGGCGTTGCCTTGTTTGTACGCAGCGGTAAGCGCATCGCCGGTGTCACGCACGAGGGTCGCGAGTTGCTCGAGCGTGCCAAGCGTGTCCTGCGCGAAGTCGATAACTTGAAACAGGCGGGTAAGGATTACAGCGCCAAGGATCAAGGCATGCTCACCATTGCAACCACCCACACTCAGGCCAGCTATATGCTGCCGGCGGTGATCACAGAATTTGTGCGGCGCTTTCCCAAAGTCAAACTCTCGCTGCGACAGGGAAGTTCATTGCAAGTCGCCGATATGGTGGCCGGCGGCCTGGCCGATATCGGGATTGCCGGTAATAGTCTCGCCGAGCGCAAGGATCTAACGAGCGTCTTATGCTTCGAGTGGAATCGCTGCCTGATCGCGCCTGCGGGCCACCCGGTGCTGCGCGTGAAGTCGCTAACGCTGGAGGAGTTAGCGCGCCATCCGCTTGTAACCTACAACCACTCCGTGACGGGGCATTCGAGTATCGACGAGGCGTTTGGCGAGGCGGGTCTATCTGCCAACGTCGTGCTTACCGCCCTGGACGCAGACGTCATCAAGCGCTATGTGAGGTTGGGTATCGGGGTTGGCATTGTGGCGCAAATGGCTTTTGATAAGAACGAGGATCGTGGGCTGCGCAACCGCGACGTTACTCACCTTTTCAAGCCAGGCGTTACCCGGCTGGCGGTACGCAAGAGTTCATTCTTGCGCGAGTTTCAATGCAGCTTCATCGAGATGTTCGCGCCTCACGTGCGGCGCGAACACTTCGCGCCGAACGCCGTTTAAGGGCGGTGCGAGCGGCACGTCCTCGTCGCCCTACTTGTCCGATCCCACTGGATTAGCGGGAATATCGTGCCTGACCCTGAGGTTTTCCCACGATTTACTTGGCACACGATACGTACGGGACAGCGTTGACTCGTGCCTGGCGCCGTTCATTCGATGAGGGCCGGTAGTCGCCTCCTTGCTGTAAGCGGTCAAATCGCCTTTGATCTGGATCAAAGGCGTATGAGACGAGTGGTGCTAAACGGAGGATTGGAAACGAGGTGACCTTTCTGAAGGTTGGCAAGGAGGCTATCTGAATCACATGCAGCAGTTACGAATCGCGATCCGCACAGGTTTGCTCACGTTGATCGTATTTCTGATGGCAGACGTCGCGCAAGCCAATCCGATTTGGTTTGAACACACGGGGAAGGGCTACGGAACCATCGGCGATAGACGTTTCGACAACGCAGCTTTTACAATCTATGAGCTTGCCCTAACCACGGATCGGCGCAATTGCACACCACGTCTCCCAAGGTGCTGGACGATTCCCGACTTTCATGCTCGGATCTCCATTGAAGGGATCGGAAGTTTCACGTTTCTCGATCGAACGGCGAGCTACGTAAATCAAGTGACGGGAGGGGTGGGTTTTCATCTCCAGAAGCCGGACCCGGAGGATCCTAATGACACTGGCAGAGATCTGTGGCATGGGCCGGTAGATGAAGTGTTTGCCGACTATGACCTGATGTCATCAATTGGCCCGATGTCGGGGATCGGAGAGCTTATACAGTGGCGCCTTGGCCCGCCCGTCTTAACGGACGGGGGTATTTTGTCGTTCAATGACGGCCTGAGTCGCGCCACCTTCCGAGCGCTTGTCCTTCCGGAACCTAGCGTTTTCCTACTAGTGATCGCTGGGCTTGCCGGTGCAGGTGCAGCACCACCTCGGCGACCGAATGGAATTCATCGATCCAATTGGTTTGTGCGTGCGCACCGACGGGAAGGATGGCGAGCGCGATCAGAAGCGAATAGACAAGTCGTCGCACGGCACATCGCCTCATTACAACTCACGCATGCCCCTGTCCGGTGCCATTAGAGATTGTGAGGATTTCCCTCGACGACCTTCGCAGCGGGAATCGATGGACCACCAAAGGTGGTGGACTTGAATTGATAGCTTTCCCCATTCTTGGCATACGTGCCACACCCTGATTTCCAGTCTTTATTGGCCCAATCCACACAGACAGTATTGCCTTTTATTTGCCAGGTTCCGGTGCCTTGATAAGTCTTACCACCTCCCTCCGAAGTCGCGGAAACCGTGCCGTCCGGCGCGTGGTAGCCTTTAAAGTAGTAACCGTCGGAGACCTTACCTTCTACCGTATTACCCGCAATCAGCGACCTGATTTCCGCACCGGTGAGCATCGTCGACGCGGGGGTGGGGGTTGTCGATGGCTCGGCAGTCTCTTGTGTAGCTGCGCATCCCGCTGCGAGAAGGGAAACGGTGAGGATGGCGAAAGCAGATTTGATGTTCATGTTTGTCTCCTGAATTGATTAAGTTTGAGAGAGCCTGCTTTGGTAAGGGCACTAGTTATTTCTCGATGATCAGCTCGATTGCGGCGCGCGTCGCGTCTTGTGGCAGAGGGGCTCGGATGACTCATAAATTAGATAGAAACCCCACCCACACCTCGAGGACGTGTAGGCTTTGTAGGTGGAGCGTCGTTTAGCGAAAAGCTTACGCTTCCGGCGCTGCCGCTGCAATGTTGGCAGAGTGCCGAGGAAGGTGATGCTAAGCGGCATCGGGAAAGAGCCGGTTCCGGACGAGGAACGCGTTGCCAGCGCACGCGATGGCTCATCGGTGTATGCACGAACCATGCACGTGCGCAAATCACCTAAAGCCGTGTTGCATCCTAACGAGCGAGAAAATGTGTCTTACAAACGGACACGCGAAAAGCACACAAGCGCTGCGGCGCGTTGACCTGGACGGTTTTCAAGCCTGATAGCCAACTACACGAACTCGCAGTTCTCAGAACGTTGAGTTTATCCGGCGGCAGCCTGCAACGTGCTCGAGTTGACGAGGAGCCTCACTTGGTGCAATCGATGTGGGGTACACCCACATGTCGCAAGTTCGAAACTGTGAACCCTGCGCCGAGTTACCAACCCTTAACGCACTTCGCCGTCCGTTTTCAGCAACTCTATATCCGCAAATCCTCGCGCAGCGGCGGCGCTGGCATGTGGAAGGCGATCGGCCCGTCAGCCTCGCCGTGGATCATCTGGTGCACGAACGGGTTGTTTGAGGATTGCACTTCGGCCAGCGTGCCGTGGCCGGCAGTCTTGCCTTGAGAGATGAAGTAGAAATAGTCCGCTGTCTTCAGCGCCTCGGCCACGTCGTAAGTTACCAGGATCGCCGTCATGCCGGTGGCGTCGTTCAAACGCCGAATCAGCGTCGCTATGACGTTGAGCGAAATCGGATCGAGCCCAGCGAACGGCTCATCGTACATGACCAAAGAAGGATCGAGCGCGACCGCGCGCGCCAGCGCCACTCTGCGCTCCATGCCGCCCGAGAGTTCCGAGGGCTTCATGCGCGCCGCGCCCTCCAGGCCCACCGCGTAGAGTTTCATCATCACTAGATCGCGGATGATGGGCTCGGGCAGATCGGTCAGCTCGCGCATCGGAAAGGCTACATTCTCGAACACGCTCAGGTCACTGAATAGGCCCGAGCGCTGCGGCATCAAGCCCATCTTGCGCCGCAGACGGAACAGGCTGCCGTGATCGAGTTCGTGCACAACTTGACCGAAAGCGGAAACGCGCCCGCGATCGGGCTTAAGCTGCCCGCCGATCAGGCGCATGAGCGTGGTTTTGCCGCAGCCGCTGACGCCGAGGATCGCGGTAATGCGACCGCGTGGAATCGTTAGGCTGAGCCCGTGCAGCAACGGCAGCGCTTCGTAAGCGAAGTGCACATCGTTGATGGCGACGACCGCGTCTTGCGCGCTCAAGTTGGTTTGCATGCGCGCATGATACTCGCCCCGCGGTTCGGGGCGTGACTGTCAGTGGTGCCCGGCGTGCTCGTCCGCTGCGGCTGCGCCGTCTTGTTCGGCTTCCGCCGCGGTTTCGGGGGCGTCATCGGCGTCGCCGTGGCCCGCGTGCGCATCGGCTTCGCCGTCACCACCGGCAGCGGCTTTCTTGCCGCCCTTCTTGCCCATCATGCACGCGCACATGCCGCCCATCTTCTTGCCTTTCATCATGCCGCCGCCTTTTTTCATCGACGCCATGCCCATGTCGTCGTCACCACCAGCGACTTGACGCATGAGTTGGTCGATCTTCATGGTGGTGCGCATGCTCTTCTGATAATCCTTCATGAGCTTGTCGCGCTCTTGCGGATCTTGGGTTTCGCGAATCTTTTGCAGCAGCGCGGCGGTCTTGTGCATATGCATCTCGAGGCGCGCCGCAAAATCGCTTAGCAATTGTTGCTCGACTGGCATCGGCTGATCTTCGGCCAACGCTGGCAATGCGCCGACAAAAGCGAGCAGGGTGAAGGCGATAAGGCGTCTCATGGTTTTTGCTCCGTTCGGATGTAGAGGCGACCATCCTAGGCGGCGCACCGAGGGCGCGCGTTGACGCAGATCAAGCCGATGCATGATGGCGCCGCCCTCGACTTTAGGATACTCAATAGGGATACCCTTTTGAAGTAAGATTTGAAGCGATTTCTGGTAGTCTGCTAGGTGCTGTATAGGACTCGACGCGCTTCCTTGCGGCGCAGAAACGCCTTATAAACTTCGGTCCAGCTCAAACCAGCCAACGCGGCCACCACGCACCCGAGCCAACTGATTGGCGTGAGCGCTTCGAAGCGAAACAGCGCTTGCAGCGGCGGCAGCGACACCACCAACACCAGAGCCAGCAGGGTACCGGCGACGATCCACCACAAGGCGCGATTCGGCGTGCGCAGCGTCGTCAGCAACGACGCGCTGCGCGAGCGGTTGGCGAGAATCAGCACGACGTTGCCTAGCACCAGAGTCGCGAACGCCGCCGCGCGCGCGGTGCCCTCCTGCGCACCACCGTACCAATGCAGCGCAAACACGATGGCCGCGGCGATCAGCACGCTCAAACCCTGCAGCACCGCCGTCCCCACCGTCGCCTTGCTAAACAGCCGCGCGTTAGCGCTACGCGGCGGGCGTTGCATGATGCGCGGATCCTCCGGTTCGCCCTCGAAGGCGACGGAACACGCCGGATCGATGACGAACTCCAGGAACACAACATGCACCGGCAGCAGAATCAGCGGCCAACCGGCCAAGACGGAGAGCAGCGCCAGCCCCGCCGTCGGAATGTGCACGGCGATGAGATAACTCGAAGCATCGCGGATGTTGTCATAGATGCGCCGGCCCATGCGCACCGCGCGCACGATGGAATCGAAATCGTCATCGAGCAGCACCAGCGAAGCGGCTTCGCGCGCCACGTCGGTGCCGCGACCGCCCATGGCGATGCCGATGTGCGCGGCACGCAGCGCGGGCGCGTCATTCACCCCGTCGCCGGTCATCGCGACCACTTCGCCGTTGGCCTTGAGCGCCTGCACCAGCCGCAGTTTTTGCTGCGGCATCACGCGCGCAAACACATCGCTGCGGCGCACGCGCTCAGCCAGCGCCGTGTCGTCCATGCGCGCGATCTGCTCGCCGGTGCACACTTCGCCGGTGTCGCTCAAACCCGCTTCGCGCGCGATCGCCTGCGCGGTCACCGGATAATCGCCCGTAATCATGACTACGCGTATGCCGGCCGCGCGCGCCTGCGCCACGGCGGCCGCAACGGT
>CAZAWU010000097.1:6428-7585 GCA_964488915.1 uncultured Burkholderiales bacterium | reverse complement strand
GGCGTGAGCGGATACTCCTTGACGATCTCACCCGCCGTGGCAGGCTGCCCCAAAAAGCGCGCGCCGGCTTCGTGAAACGCGCGCTCCATGGCATCGAAGGGCTGGTCTTCGCTCGCCAAGATCGCGGTGTGCAGCAGATCGCGTTGCTCCCTATCAAGTACGTGTTCGCCGTGCTGCTCGACATCGCGCGGCGCGCCGGCACCCTCCGAAAGCGCAGCCGGTGGCGCCCACAGTGCGCGCAGCGACATTCGGTTCAACGTGAGCGTGCCGGTCTTGTCGACGCACAGCACGCTCGCGGCGCCGAGCGCTTCGATCGCGTTCGGCCGGCGCGTGAGCACGCGATGGCGCGACATGCGCCAGGCGCCAAGGGCGAGAAACACCGTGAGCACGACTGGGAACTCTTCCGGCAGCGTAGCCATCGCCAGCGTCACGCCAGCGAGCACGCCTTGCAGCCAGCCGGCGCGCAGGCCGCCGTATAACGCCGCCACGGCTATGCACAGGATGAGGCCGCCAAGGGCAAAGTAGCGCACGACGCGCTCGGTCTCGACTTGCAACGGAGTGCGCTCATCGCTCAGCGTGGCGAGCGATTTGCCGATGCGGCCCATCTCGGTGCGCACGCCGGTGGACACGATCTCGGCCACACCCTGCCCTTGCGACACCAGCGTGCCCGCGTAGACGAACGGCAGATCGTCCCCACCCGGTGCGGTGATCTGACGGTGACCATCCCAGACGCGCTTGCGCACCGCCACCGACTCGCCGGTCAACAGCGATTCGTCGAGCGATAAATCGTGCGCTTGCAACAGCACGCCATCGGCAGCGACGCGGTCGCCCTCCTCCAGCACCAGCCAGTCGCCGCGCACCACGTCGCGCCCGGCGATGCGCTGGCGTTCGCCGTCGCGGATGACCAGCGCGCGCGGGCTGGCGAGTTCGCGCAGCGCTTCCAAGGCGCGCTCCGACTTGCGTTCCTGAAAAATCGAGATGCCGATGATGACGCAGATAGAGGCCAGCAGCACCAGGGCTTCGATCCTGTCGCCGAGCCCGAGGTAGATGCCGCACGCCACGATCAGCAGCATGAACATCGGCTCGCGCAGCGTGGACAGCGCGATTGCGCGCAAGCTACGCGCCTTGGCGCTCGGCAGCTCGTTCGCGCCTTCGGC
>CAZAWU010000097.1:3729-6328 GCA_964488915.1 uncultured Burkholderiales bacterium | reverse complement strand
CCCATGCGCTCGAGCGCGCGCGTGGCGGCGGCGATGCCGGCCAAGTTGAGGCCGGCGAGGATCAGCAGCACGTTCGCGACCAGCATGAATACCATGTGCAGCGTGTGCGCCGCCGAAGCTTGGGCGAGCGCGCCACCGAGCCCTCCGACCAACCCACCCGCGAGCGTGTAGCTCGCGATGCGGCCCGCGTGCAGCGCGGCAGCGTAGCGATGTTCGCCCTTGGCGATGGCAGCGAGCAGCCCGCCGCACATCGCACCGCAGTGCAGACCGCTCAGTAGGCCCACGACGAACGCGGCGCTTGCGAATCCAAATACGTTGTACATTCTCTGAAAAGCCGTTTTCTCCGCCGGCGCCGCGCGCCTGTTAACCCCCGATGCATCTAACCGCCTGCGCGGGGGCAGGGGGTCCCCCCGCGCTTTCCTATATCACCTTGGAGTAGCGCTGCTGCGCGCCGCTCTCGCGCAAATGACGGTCGAACACCATGGCGATGTTGCGCAGCACGAAGCGGCCTAGCGCAGTCACCGCGAAACGATCGCCGCGCCGCTCCAGCAAGCCTTCGGCGACAAAAGGCTCGAGCCGGCGCAGCTCGGACGCGAAGTACTCGTCGAAATCGATGGCGAAGGCCGCTTCCAGCGCCGGCAAGTCAACCACACCTTCGCACATGATCGCTTGGATCACGGCGCCGCGCAGTTCATCGTCCGCGCTCAGCAGGTAGCCGCGCATAATGGGCAACGAGGGAGTATCACCGTCTAGATGACTGTAGTATTCACTCTCCGTTTTATAGTTCTGCGTGTATGCGTTGCCTATGCGACCGATGGAGGAAATGCCGAGCGCCAGCATGTCGCTGCCCGCGTGCGTCGAGTAGCCTTGGAAATTGCGCTGTAGCGCGCCGCTGCGTTGCGCCACTGCAAGCTCGTCGTCCGGGCGCGCGAAGTGATCCATGCCGATGTAGACATAACCCGCATCGAGCAAGCGCCCGATGGCGCGTTGCATGATGGCGAGCTTCTCTTCAGTGGGTGGTAAGTCGCGCTCATCGATGCGCGTTTGCGGATAAAACATGCGCGGCAGATGCGCGTAAGCATAAAGCGCGATGCGGTCGGGACTCGCACCGACGATGGCATCGAGCGTGCGGTCGAAGCCATCGAGGGTCTGCTTCGGCAAGCCGTAGATTAGGTCAACGGACAGCGAATCGAACTTCGCTTCGCGCGCGGCGGCGATCAATTCCAGCGTCATACTCTGCGATTGCACACGGTGCACCGCTTGCTGCACCAACGGATCGAAGTCCTGCACGCCCATGCTGACGCGGTTAAAGCCCATGCCGCGTAAGGCGAACAAGCCTTTGGCGTCGACCGTGCGCGGGTCGATCTCGATCGAATACTCGCCATCAGCGGCGAAGCGCAACGTTTGGTTCAGGCGCTGCATCAACCGCTCGAGCTGCGCCACAGAAAAAAAAGTCGGTGTGCCGCCGCCCAAATGCAACTGCTTTAGGCCGCGCCGCTCGTCCAGCAGCGGCTCGTACAACTCCAGCTCGCGCTCGAGATAGTCCAGATAGGTCGCTCCGCGCGACTTGTCTTTGGTGATGATCTTGTTGCAGCCGCAGTAGAAGCACAGATGGCTGCAAAAAGGCATGTGCAAGTACAGCGACCAGGGCGCGGCGACGTTGGCTGCATTGTGGCTGCGCAAGCTGTCGCGATAGCGGCCGATGTCGAACTCGGCGTGAAAGCGGTCCGCGGTCGGATAGGAGGTGTAGCGTGGGCCAAGCGTTTGATACTTGGCGAGCCAGCTCAGATTTTGGGTGGCGACCGCGGCGCTCGTCATCGCTCGCTCAAACCAACCGCTTGGGCGGCACTTTATCCCAGCGCGTGTATACCCACAGCGCCGCCCAACTCGCGAGCGCCAGGGCGAACCAGAATACGAAGAAGCCGATGGTATACGCGCTCATGCGGCCGGCGTCGTCGATCGGCGTGCCGAGCAGCAGCAACTCGTGCGGATCGAACAGCGTAAAGAAAATGGCTTCGACCACGCCCGCCAGCAAGAACGAAGGCCAGAGCACGGCAATGCAGGCGCGGCTGTACATGGCGGCTTCTTAAGGATTTGGGCGCAACTCGCCGCGCTGCGTGCGTTCGGAATCGAGCGCGCCGGTCAAGCGCCAAGTCTGCCCCGCGTCTTCCAAGATTAGGGTGCGCGAACCCGGTTTGCCTACTGCGCCCGTTGCAATGCCCGTATACGCGCCCCGTGCGTCGCGGTGCAACTCGACTTTTGCATCGCTCATGGCACGTGTCGGATGCACCACGCGCAAGCGCAGCGCTGGCGGCAGCGTGGCACCGCGGTCACTGACCAGTGCAACCTTCACGCGATCTTCGACGATTTGCACAGTCGCGTGTAAGCCGAGTTGCTGCGCCGCACGTTCGCGCAAGAGCGTGCGGTTAATCGCCATGCCCTGCTTATAGTAATCCTCTGCCACCAGGCCATCGTCGGATATCAATGCCAGCCAAAACGTCGCCACACCGCCGAGCACTGCGCACGCCGGTCCAATCATGAGCAGCCACGGCCAGCGATGGCGATACCACGGTTGCAGCGGAAGCGTGTTCATGACTTA
>CAZAWU010000097.1:0-3629 GCA_964488915.1 uncultured Burkholderiales bacterium | reverse complement strand
TCTTCGGTATTGAGGATCTGCAAGCGATAGAGGTTTTCGATCATGCCGTTGGCCACCGCACGCGACAGCGTACCTCGATCCCGTATCGCATCGAGCTTGACCGGCGAGCGCTGATACAGCGCCACGCCAACACCGATGATAATCGCCCACAAAATGCCTGTGTAGAGCAGCACGCGCGGCCGAAACAGCCGCGACACCAATTCTCGCTCCGGATACTTTCCTGCTAGCGCGTTTTGCGTGGTGTAGCGGATCAGGCCCTTGGGATAGCTCATTTTCTCCATGACCTGATTGCAGCCGTCGATGCACGCGCCGCAGGCGATACACTCGTACTGCAAACCCTTGCGAATATCGATGCCGGTGGGGCACACCTGCACGCAGATGCCGCAGTCGACACAATCGCCCAAGCCGGTCTTGGTCCGGTCGGCTGATTTGCCGCGCGAGCCGCGCGGCTCGCCGCGGCGATCGTCGTAGGAAATAATCAGCGTGTCCGGATCGAACATCGCGCTTTGGAAGCGCGCATACGGGCACATATACTTACACACCTGCTCGCGCATGAAGCCGGCATTGCCGTACGTAGCAAAGCCGTAGAACAAAATCCAAAACGTCTCCCACGGGCCGGTGCCGAAGCTAAGCACCGCGGTGCCGAGCGTCTTGATCGGGGTGAAATAGCCGACGAAGGTAAAGCCAGTCCATAGCGCAACGGCGATCCAAACGGCGTGCTTCAGCGTCTTCAGACCAAGCTTGCGCCCGCTCATGGCTTGCTTGTCCAGTTTCATGCGCGCCAAGCGATCGCCTTCGATCTTGCGCTCGATCCACAGGAACAACTCGGTGTAAACAGTTTGCGGGCAAGCGTAGCCGCACCACAGCCGCCCCGCCACTGCGGTGAATAAAAACAGGGACAATGCGGAGACGACCAGTATGCCGGTCAAGAAGATGAAATCCTGCGGCAAGAACATCAAGCCGAAGATGTAGAACTTGCGCGCCACCAGATCGAACAGTACCGCTTGCCGGCCGTTCCAAGTCAGCCACGGCAAGCCGTAGAAAATGATCTGTGTGAGCAGCACCAGCGCCACGCGCCAGTTGGCGATGACGCCATGCACCGCGCGCGGATAGATCTTCTGCCGAACTTCGTAGAGTGCTTGGTCGGTGTCTGATTGCGCGGGAGCGCTCGCGGGTTTGCCCGCTACGCGAAGGTTTGGTGCCGCCATTTGTTCAATTCGTATTGGTAAGAACTACTCAGAATACTCGCGCGGTGCGAGAAGAACTCGCTCCTCCCAGCGAAAGCCGGGAGGAGCCGTAGGTCGCCCTGTATCGCGCTCTTTGCGCAGCGCTGATCCACTCGTTACTGCTTGGCTTGCGAGAGTCCGTAGACGTAAGCCGCCAGCACGTGCACCTTGCCGTCGCCGAGCAACTCGCCGTGCGCTGGCATGGCGTTGTTGCGGCCGTTGGTGATCGTTTCGGCGACGGTCGCTTCATCGCTGCCGTAAAGCCAAACTTGGTCGGTCAGGTTGGGTGCTCCCAACTGTTGATTACCCTTGCCGTCCGCGCCATGGCACGCGGCACACATAGCGAACTTCTCTTTGCCTTTTTGCGCGAGCGCGGCATCGTGTTTGCTGCCGGATAAACTCAGCACATAGTTCGCCAACTCTTTGGTGCCGTCGGCGCCCAAGGCGGGCCCCATGGGCGGCATGACGCCGTTGCGTCCGGCCGTGATGGTGGTCTTGATGGCGTCGGGTTCGCCCCCGTAGAGCCAATCGCTGTCGGTCAAGTTGGGAAATCCTTTACTGCCGCCCGCGTCTGAACCGTGGCATTGCGCGCAGTAAGTCAGGAACAGACGCTGCCCCATCTGCCGCGCTTGCGGATCCGCCGCCACGGCTTTCACATCTTGCGCCACGAACTTGTCGAACAACGGACCAAAGCGCTGCTGTGCGGCGGTGCGCTCCGCTTCGTATTGGCCTTGCGACGACCACTTCCACAACCCGGCGAAAGTGCCCAGACCGGGGTACAGCGCTAGATAAACGAAAGCGAAGACGATGGTGATATAGAACAGCCAGCGCCACCAGTTGGGCAGCGGATGGTTGTACTCGGTCAGATCATCGTCCCAGGTATGGCCGGTGGTGCCGACCTGTTCGCCCTTGGCCAGCTTGCGCGTACTAAGGCGCCACAACAGCCAAGCACAGGCGATCAGACTGACGATTGTGACGATGGTGATGTAAGGGCTCCAAAATCCGCTGGTAAAGTCGCTCATGCTGGCACCTTTTCTTGCTGTTGGTTCTGGCTGACGCCCAATTTCGACGCTTGGTGCAGTTCCTCATCGGCAAACGGCAAATTTGCCGCGGTGTCGAAGCGCGCTTTGTTGCGCGCGCTCCAAGCCCACCAGAAGATACCGATGAAGACTGCGAACGTAACGACCGTTATGATGCTGCGCAAGGTGATGATGTCCATGTCCGGTTCCTCTCGCGCTCAGCGTCTGCTCTTGATTGAAGTGCCGAGCGATTGCAGGTAAGCGATCAGCGCCTCCATCTCGGTTTTGCCCTTGAGTTCCTCTGGTCCTTTGGCGATATCGTCGTCCGTATACGGCACACCGAGGGTGCGCAAAGCGCGCATCTTGTCAGCGATCGAGCCCGCATCGGCAGTGTTGACGGCAAGCCAGGGATAAGACGGCATATTCGACTCGGGCACCACGTCACGCGGATTCAGCAGGTGGATGCGATGCCATTCGTCGCTGTAGCGTCCGCCGACCCGATGCAAGTCCGGACCGGTACGCTTCGAACCCCACAAGAACGGATGATCGTAGACGAACTCGCCCGCCACCGAGTAGTGTCCGTAGCGCTCGGTTTCGGCGCGGAACGGCCGGATCATTTGCGAGTGGCAGCCGACGCAGCCTTCGCGAATGTAGATATCGCGCCCGGTGAGCTGCAGCGCCGTGTAGGGTTTCAAGCCGGCGACCGGTTCGGTCGTCGACTTCTGGAAGTACAGCGGCACGATCTGCACCAGACCCGCCACCGACACCACCAACAAGATGAGGATGATCAAGAGGCCTAAGTTTTTCTCGATCTTTTCGTGACCGGGGCTCATTTCGATAGCCATGATGAGCGCTCCTCTAAGCGTGCGCCGCAGCGGGCTGCGGGATATTGACGGTCACCGCCGGGCGTCCGGCGATGGTTTTCCAAACGTTGTACGCCATGATGAACATGCCGGCGAGCACCAGCACACCACCAAGCAAGCGGATGGTGTAGAAGGGGTACATCGCTTTGACGACTTCGGCGAACGCATACGACAGCGTGCCGTCCGCGTTCACCGCGCGCCACATCAGACCTTGCGCCACACCGGCGATCCACATTGCGGCGATGTAGAGCACGATGCCGATTGTGGTCACCCAGAAGTGCCAGTTGATCAGCTTGGTGCTGTACATTTCGGTGCGGCCGTACAAGCGCGGAATGGCGAAGTACAGACTGCCCACCGACACCATTGCCACCCAGCCGAGCGCGCCGGAGTGCACGTGGCCGATGGTCCACTCGGTGTAGTGCGACAACGCGTTCACCGTCTTGATTGACATCATCGGCCCTTCGAAGGTCGACATGCCGTAGAACGAAAGCGAGACGATCAAGAACTTGAGGATCGGATCG
>CAZAWU010000096.1:4800-14889 GCA_964488915.1 uncultured Burkholderiales bacterium | reverse complement strand
GCGCGCGCGAACAGCAAGCGCAGATAGTCGTGGATCTCGGTGACGGTGCCGACGGTGGAACGCGGGTTATGGCTGGTGGCTTTTTGTTCGATGGAGATGGCGGGCGATAAGCCCTCGATCAAATCGACATCGGGCTTTTCCATCAACTGCAGGAACTGCCGCGCGTAAGCCGAAAGCGACTCGACGTAGCGGCGCTGCCCCTCTGCGTAGAGCGTGTCGAAGGCCAGCGAAGACTTGCCCGATCCCGATAAGCCGGTGATGACCACCAGCTTATTGCGCGGGATATCGAGGTTGATGTTCTTGAGGTTGTGCGTGCGTGCACCGCGTATGCGGATAGCGTCCATCTACTCAATACCGTAAGGCTGCTGCAAGCGAACCTGATAATATACGCCAACGCTCAAGTTTTTCCCACGTATTGAATTCTCCTCGCTCATCTTCGTCGAGCGGCGCGTTCCTGCCCGCCGAACGCCGCGCGGTGTTCGGCTTGGCGCTGGTGTATGGCCTGCGCATGCTCGGACTGTTCATCATCTTGCCAGTGTTCGCGTTGTACGCGGCCGGCTTGCCCGGTGGCGAAAGCAAGACCTTGATTGGTGTGGCGCTCGGCGCCTACGGTTTCACCCAAGCGCTGCTGCAAATCCCGTTTGGCTGGTGGTCGGATCGCATCGGACGCAAACCCGTTATTTATTTTGGCCTGGCGGTGTTTGCGCTGGGAAGTGTCGTCGCCGCGCTTGCTACCAATCTGCACATGCTGCTGTTCGGCAGAGTGCTGCAAGGCGCCGGGGCGATCTCCGGAGCGGTGCTGGCGTTGAACGCTGATCTCACGCGCGAGGCCGTGCGCACCAAAGCGATGGCGCTGATCGGCATGACCATTGGTTTGAGTTTTGTCATTTCCATCGCCGCCGCGCCCGCGCTGAAAGCGTGGATTGGTGTGCCGGGTGTGTTCTGGATGATCGCGGCGCTCGCCGCCGTGGGTATGGTGCTGATTAAGTTCCTGGTGCCGGCCCCGGTGTCGCGCCGTGCGCAGCCCGCCGACACACAAGCGCGCGCAGAGTACTTTTCCCGCGTGTTGAAGCAACCCGACTTGCTGCGGCTCAACTTCGGTATTTTTGTGCTGCACGCTGTGTTGACGGCGCTGTTCTTGGTAGTACCCTTCCAGTTATTAGATCTGAAGCTAGTCTCCGAGCATCACTGGAAAGTGTATCTGCCCGTGATGCTGGCATCGGTAGCGCTCATGGTGCCCCTCGTGGTCGCCGCCGGTCGCGGTGGTAAACTCAAGCCGGTGTTCATCGGCAGCATCGCAATGTTGGTTGCCGCGCAGTTGCTTCTCGCAATCGCGGGGCCGAGTTTGCCTGTGCTGGTGGCGGGAATGGTCGTGTTCTTTACCGCGTTTAACGTGCTGGAGGCGAGTTTGCCGTCGCTGATTTCACGCGTCGCCCCGTCGGGGGCCAAGGGCACCGCGCTGGGTGTCTACAGCAGTGTGCAGTTTCTGGGACCGGCGCTGGGCGCGGCGGCAGCCGGCTACTTGTTGCAGCATTTAGGGGCGCACGCCGTCCTGGCATTCGGCGTTGTGTTGAGCGTCCTGTGGTTGATCGTTGCGCTGCCGATGCGCATGCCCGCGGTCGGGAGCAGCAGCGAGATCGTCAGCGGCGCGGCGCACTGAATAGGAGTTGCGCAGCCTGTCCCTTCGAGGAGAAACAAAATGGCTTCAGTAAACAAAGTGATTCTGGTCGGAAACTTGGGCCGCGACCCGGAAGTGCGCTACATGCCCGATGGGGCGGCGATCACCAACATCAGCGTGGCCACTACCGACGCGTGGAAAGATAAGAACGGCGAAAAGCAGGAGCGCACGGAGTGGCATCGCGTGGCATTCTTCGGCAAACTCGCGGAGATCGCCGGGGAATATTTGAAGAAGGGTAGTCAGGTTTACCTCGAGGGCCGCTTGCAAACGCGCAAGTGGCAAGACAAAGAGGGACAGGATCGCTACACCACCGAAATCGTCGCTGATCGTATGCAAATGCTCGGCAGCCGCTCTGGCATGGGCGGCGGCGCCGCTAGCGATGGCGGCGAGCGTAGCGCACCACCACAGTTCGACGATGCGTCCGGCGGCGGTGCCGCCGGCGCCAAGAAGCCCGCCGCCGCCAAGGCGGGAGCGTCGAAGTTCGACGACTTCGAAGACGACATTCCGTTTTAGTTGCACGAAGGGAGTGCTATGACCGGCAGCTCTGCATCCCGCCAACAAGGCTTCGACGATCTCGGCGAACTGGCCACCGTCACCGCGCGTTTCCCTCAAGCCACCGCCATTCTCAAGAAAGCATTCCCCGAAATGGGCCCCGTGGAATTACGCCAGTTCGCGCGCTATGTGCACTTGTGCGTGGCGCGCGAAGGCGCCGTGTTATTCCGCGAGGGCGATCCCGGGGACTTCATGCTGTTCGTCATCGACGGCATGGTGCAGGTGCTGAAGGGTGATCCGCGCGACGCCAACACGCTGGGCTTGCTGGACGCCGGCAAATCGCTTGGCGAGATGGCGCTCATCGACACGCGGCCGCGCTCCGCCACTTGCGTAGCGATGGACGACTGCGCGTTCGCTATGTTGACAGAGGGCGCTTTGGCGAAGCTCGTTTCCGAGCAACCGCGTTTAGCTGCGACCATCTACCGTCATTTGGCCGGTCAGTTGAGCGGACGCCTGCGCCGCTTGAGCGAGATCGCCGCGGAGCAGTGGGACCCGTTTTCGGCTTGATTGAACGGCGCGCTGGCGCGCCGTTCGAGCTAGTTACTTGGCGCTGTTTTTTTCGAACTCCGCAATCGCTTCCTTGGCGTTGCGGAATGCGTCCACACCGGCGGGAATGCCGCAGTAGATGGCAACTTGCAGGAGCACTTCGCGGATCTCGTCCTTCGTGACGCCGTTGCGCAGAGCGCCGCCGACATGCAGCTTGAATTCGTGCGGACGGTTGAGCGCGCTCAATAGCGCGAGGTTCAGCATGCTGCGCGTTTTCTTCGGCAGCGTCTCTCGCCCCCACAGGGCACCCCAGCAGTACTCGGTGGTCAGCCGCTGCATCGGCATGTTGAAATCATCCGCCGCGGCGATGGATTTCTCCACGAATTCCTTGCCGAGCACGGATTTGCGGATCTCGAGTCCGCGTTGAAATAGTTCGTCGTTCATGGTTTCTCCTTAAGTGAGTATCGAGGGTTGCTACTGCTGCGTTGGCCACACCGGCGCGGCAAGCGCGTCCTTGGCCGGATAGACGGTGATCGGCACACCCTTTTGCCACTGCACGATCAGCAGACTGGCATCGGCGCGGCGGCCATTTTCTTCAAAACGCAGCTTGCCGTTACCGGGAAAGAAGTTGGCCGCGCCGCCGCTTAGATTCATCTTGCGCAGGGCCTGAGCGAGCGCGCTGCGCTCGGCCTTGCCGGCCGCTTCCAGCGCCGCCGCAAAAATTAGCATATCGCCGTACGTGGTGACGAAATGCTGCGTCGGCCAGGGCTCTTTGGTTTTTTGCTTCACTTCGGTCACGAAATCTTTCTGCGCGCTAGTGGTCCAGTTCGCCACTACCGCCATGACACCTTCGAGCTGGTCGATATTCATGTTGTTGCGTAGATCCGGATCGAGAATCGCGGCGCCGTTGGCGATGGTCGGTACTTTGCCGCGGCCGAGCCCGAACTCGTTCATCTTCTCCAGTAGCAGTTTGGCGTCGGCGATTATGGTGGGCAGCAGAATCAGGATCTCGGGACGCGCCGAGCGCACTTTCTGTATTAGCGGCGTTGCGTTCGCCAGCGGCGGCGTGAAGGTCTCGTCGACAACCAGCTTCAAGCCGAGCTTGCTAAGCTGTTGTTCGCGCATCGGCTTGACGAACGAGACCGAGGCCGCGGTGTTGTCCATGACGATGCCGATCGTCTGCGGCTTCTTGCCCGTGGCCTTTTGCGCCATCTCCATCAGCGCCGGCAGCGAACCTTCCGCCTGCTGCACGCCGGTGGCCGATGTTTGAAACACGTACTTGAAGCCGCGCGCGGTGATTTGATCGGAGTAGGAGAAGGTCAGCACCGGCAGTCCGGCGCGCTCCGTAACTTCCGTCACCGCCAGCGTGAACGAGCTGAGGTACGCGCCGGTGGCGCCGACCAAGTTCGGCGCGTCCGCCACCATGCGCTGCGCGGCATTCTTCGCGCGCTCGACTGAATCGCCGGCATCGAACACGGAGAGCTTGAGCTTGGCGCCGCCGATCGCTCTGATGCCGCCTTGGCGGTTGATGTTATCGATTGCCACGTCGGCCGCCATCTTCATGACTTGGCCCTGGCGCGCGTATGGCCCCGACATCGGGGCGATCAAGCCGATCTCGATATCGGCGGCCGCGGCAAGCCCCGCCGCCGTCACGGCCATCGCAACGACGAACATTAATAACTTCGAAACGCTAAGCTGCATGACTGTTCCTCCTTACATACATTGTCACATGCCGAGATACGCCGCGCGTACCCGGTCGTCGCGCTTGAGCTCATCGTGCGAGCCTTCCAGTGCGATGTGCCCACCTTCGAGCACATAGCCGCGGTTGGCATAGTGCAAAGCCTCCGCGACGCGCTGCTCCACCAGCAGCACGGTCACGGCGCCGCTTGCATGGATGGCGACGATGCGATCGAAGATCTCATCGGCTACCGTCGGCGCCAGTCCCATGGACGGCTCGTCCAGCATCAACAACTTGGGCGCCGAGGCTAAGCCGCGCGCGATCGCCAGCATTTGCTGCTGCCCGCCGGAGAGCGCGCCAGCGAGCGACTTGGCGCGCTGCGCCAGCAGCGGAAACCAGGCGTGGATTCTCTCCAGATTGTCGTTCCACGCCGCGCGCCCCGCCGCGGTTTGCGCGCCCATTTCCAGGTTCTCGCGCACCGTAAGCGTGGCGAACACTTGCCGCCCCTCGGGCACGTGCGCGATGCCCAGATGCGGGCGCGCGGCGGGTGCGATGGTGAGCAAGTCTTGGCCGTTGAAGCGAATGGCGCCGGCGCTCGCCGCCACTGTGCCGGAGATCGTCTTGAACAGCGTCGTCTTGCCCGCGCCATTCGGCCCGACGATCGCCACGAATTCGCCCGCGCCGACCTGCAAGCTGATGCCGTTCAACACCGGCACGCCGCTGTAGCCTGAGCTTAAGTTGGTGATCTCAAGCATTGACCGCGCGCCATTTGCGCCCAAGATACGCGTCGATCACCGCTTCGTTGCGGGTAATGTCCGCCGGCTGGCCCTGCGCCAGTACGGCGCCGTTGTCCAACACCACGAAGCGGTCGACCAGCCGCACCATAGCCTGCATCGTGTGCTCAATGATGACGATGGTCTTGCCTTCGCCGGCGAGCCGCCGCACCAAGTCGATTACTTCTTCGACGTCGGTGGAACCGAGGCCAGCCAAGGTTTCGTCGAGGAGCAGTAATTTTGGATCGCCGGCCAGCGCGCGGGCGATTTCGAGTAAGCGCAGTTCCTTGTTGCTGAGTTCGCCGGCGGGGCGGTGCGCATTGCGTTCGAGCCCCACGCGCGCTAGCGCGCTTAGTGTCCAAGCCCTGGCCGCGTCTTGCCCCGCATGCACGTGCGCGCCTATGGCGACGTTATCGTGCACGCTCAAGCGCCGAAACGGTTTCGCCACCTGAAACGTGCGCCCCACGCCGGCGCGGCAGATTTCGTATGGCGCGCGGCCGGCTATATCGATGCCGCCGAACAGCACGCGCCCGCGATCGGGGCCGATGAAGCCGTTGAGCAGATTGAATAGCGTGGTCTTGCCCGCGCCGTTTGGGCCGATGATGCCGAGAACTTCGCCGGCTTTCACGGTGAGGCTGACATCGCGCACCGCCTGCAATCCGCCGAAGGCTTTCGACACCGCTTCGACTTCGAGCAGTGGCGCTTCGCTCGCGCGCGCGGATGGCGCGCCGCGTGGTGCATCGCTTCGGGAGACCGGCACAGCGGCCGGCGTCGCGTCAGCGCCGCTCTGATACGGCGCGCGCCGCCGCATCATGCGGTCGCGCACTTTCCAGAACACCCCTTCCGGTGCAAGCAAGATGACCGCGACGATCGCCAGTCCATAAACGACGCCCTGAATCCCGGGGATCACATCGCCCAAGCGCGCATGCAGAATCTCGCTCAACGGCACCAGCGTCACGGCACCGATCACCGGCCCCCATACCGTGCCGACGCCGCCGAACATGGCCACGATCAGCGCTTGCGCCGATACCAGCATGCCGAATACGGCGGGCGGTGTGACCACCAGCAGCACCACGGCGTAGAAACCGCCCGCGATGCCCGCGACCGCACCGCTGAGAGTGATCGCCTTAAGTTTCGAGGCGAGCGTGCGGATGCCGGCGGCCTCGGCGGCGGCTTCGTCTTCGCGGATGGCGATGAGCGCCATGCCCAGGCGCGAACGCTCTACCCAAAGCGTCAGCAACATGGCCGCTACCATGAGTGCAAGGGCAAGCCAAGCGTGGATGCGATGATCGGCGAACTGCATGTGGGCGATCGGTGCTTCGCGGCGCATCGGCAGCGCAAGTTCTTGGTAGCCGAGCCATTCGAACACGTACAACAGCGCAAGCGGATAGGCCAGCATGGCGAGGGCGAAATAGTGGCCACGCAAGCGAAAGGTTGGGATGCCGACCACCAGCCCTGCGAGTGCGCCGATGACGCCGGCGATGGGAATGCCGATCCATGGTGACAACGACCAGTGGATTTGCGCCAGCGCAACGAAATAGGCGCCGACGCCGAAAAACGCAGCGTGACCGAACGACACAAACCCGCTGTAGCCGCTGAGCAAATTCCACGATAGACCCATGACCGCCCAAATGGGAATGACGGTCAGGATTAACTGGTAATAGGAGTGCTTGGTGAACGCTACCACCAGTGCGTACGCTGCTGCGAGACACGCAATTAAAACGATAGGGCGCCGTCCCACTCTAAGCCCGCCGCGAGGTCTGGCCAAACAAGCCGTTCGGGCGCAGCAAAATGATCGCGAGAAAAACGACGAAGATTGCCGTGTTCTGCAGTTGGTTGGGCAGGAACAGTGTGGAAAGCTGTTGCACCAGGCCGATGGTCAAACCGCCGAAGAACGCGCCTGACACGCTGCCCAGCCCGCCCAACACTACGCCTGCGTACATGACGATGACGTACTCCAGGCCGATGTAAGGCTGGAACGATGTGCCGGAGGCGAGCAGCCCGCCGCCCACGGCAGTGATGGCCACACCCAAAGCGAACGCCAGCCGGTGCGATTTGGCGACGTCGATGCCCATGTAGGTCGCCGCGGTGGGGTTGTCGGCCGCGGCGCGCAGCCGCTTACCCAGCGGCGACTTGCTCATGAACAGCACGAAAGCGAACACCAGGGCAAGCGCAATCATGGCAGCCACGGTTTGCCCTTGGTTGATGAAAATGCTCACCGCCTCGCCGTAGAGCGGCCCGAGCTCCCACGCATTGGAGGCGAGAGGGGTGGGAATAGAAACCGGCGTCGAGCCGAACAGGTACAAGCCGCCGTTCTGAAGGATGAGGGCAATGCCGAGCGTCAAGATGAGTTGCGCGTAGTGCCCTTCGGCGGCGAGCGTGCTGCCGCGCATGCCGGTGACTTTGCTCACCAGGAATCTGTGCACGAGCAGGCCCGCAAGAAAAATCACCGGTCCGGCTAACAAGGCCGCGGCGTACGGCGCGGCTTCGACACCGAAGAGCGCGCGCAAACCGAGCGCGCCGAACGCGTAGTAGGCCGCGTACATGCCGAGCATCATAAAATCGCCGTGCGCGAAATTGATCACGCGCATAACGCCGAATATCACGCTCAAGCCTACGCACATGAGGCCGTAGAGCGCGCCGGTGAGCACACCCGCCGACAACGCCTGCAGAAAGTTCTCGGCGAACTGCGCGGGGTTCATGCGGGCGGCCGCGCCAGAGCGGTTGCGTCCATGCTCCTCCTCCTGTTGTTGTTATCGACGGCCGCGCGTTCGCGCCGGCGAGCAAGTTAGTCCTGTGACTGCAGCAGAGCGCCTAACGCACCTACATCCTCCTGCCGCTCCAGGCTATCGATGAACTGTTCGATTTCCTGCACGCGTCTTGCGCCGACGACCGGCTCGCCCGCCGCCCTGAAGCGCGCGCGTACCTCCGGCGCATCGGCGTTGACGACGTTTTCTAGGCGCACGCGGCGCGGCGGCTCGCCAGACTGTTCCACCTCGACTTCGCCGCCTTGCAACGCCGGGTAGGCGCGCGTCATGGCGTCGTCGACTTCGAGCGTGGTGAGCGCCACCAAGCGCGCGAGCCTCGCATCGCTCAGCAGCGTGAAGTTCTTCTCGGACACACCGCCCATCAAGAGCGCGGCCGCGACGTTGTACTGAATGCTCATCTTCGCCTGCAAAATGTGCGCGAACGGCCCACTCGAATCGCAGCCGGGGTAGAGTTTGCCTGCGCGCGGCACGCGTATGCGAATGCCGGTAATGCGTTCGGGGTGAATGCGCAGCTCGCGCGCCAGTTGCAGCGCGGCCTGGCACGCAGTCTGCGCGAAGTTACATGCCGGCACGGGCTTGTGATACACGCTCAGCATCTCCGGTTGAGCGGCGAACAACGCGACTTTGCCTGCGTTGGCGCGCTTGCCTAGCGCCGCGAAGAGTCCGGCCTCCCCATCTAGCGCCGAGGGTGAAGCAAACGCACCCGCTTCCGCTAGGCGCACGCAGGTCAGCGCGTTGCGCGCAGCGAAGCCGGCCTGGAAGAACATTTCGCTGCCGCCGGTGTGAGCCCATTGATTGAAGCCGAGCGTGGTGTTTGCGCCGAGCGCGATCGCGCTGGTCGCGGCCTCCGTGTTCAAGCCGAGCAAGCGCGCACCGGCCGCAGCGGCGGCAACGGGGCCGCAATTTCCGGTCGGGCGGTGGATGCGTGCGACTTCGGCGTCCATCAGCGCGCGCCCGATCTGGCCGCCGACTTCATAGCCGAGCGCCGCCGCCGCCACGAAATCGCGGCCGCTTACGCGCCGGTACTGCGCCAGGGCCAGCAACGCCGGCAGCACGACGATACCGAAGTGGCTGATGCTGCCCGAGTGCATATCCTCGCGCACCAGGCCGTGGCCCATGACTGCGTTGGTGAACGCGGCATCGGCGTGGCTGGCCAGTTGAGCCGAACCGATTACCGCGGCGCCTTCACCCGCTGCGGCCGCTGCGGCCAGGGCGCGCGCTTGCCGGCTCCAGGGCAGATCGCGTGCTTCGAACGCGCAACCGATGAGATCGATCAAACAAAGCTTGGTTTTCGCGACGATTTCGTCAGGTAAAGCATCCAGCGAGATTTGCGTTGCCACCTGAGCGATGCGAACCGCCAACGGCTGTAGCGCTTCGGCTAGTGCGGTCTTTGGCAAAGGGGTGACGGCGGCCATAGCGTTTTCCTCCTCTGACCAGAAACATAACAGAAGTGCGCTACCCGCGAAACGGCAGTGCATACTACGTTTGAAAGGAGGGTGCGAAAAAAAAGCCGGCCCAGCGGCCGGCTCGCAATCGACAGTCTTTGGAGGAGGAGCTTGTCGAAGGGGTTAAGTCGTCAATTCCAACGGCGGTAGTGCCGGTGATCGTCGCGCCAACCACGGCGGTCGTGGTGCCAATCGTTGCGCCAGCGATTGCCGCGCCAGCCGTCGTGGCAGTTATCGTAGTCGCGGATGATGACACGCCGGTCGACGAACACCGGCGGGCGCGGGTGATAGTGGTCGCGAATGATGATGCGGCTGCGGCCACGATCGTAATAGTCGCGGTCGTAGTAGCGGTCGCGGTGATCGACATAGCGCACGTTGTCGCGGTGGTACTCACTGCCAATCGCCGCGCCAATCGCGCCGCCCAGGGCGCCGCCGACAATGGCGCCGTCGCGCCCGCCGGTATCGTGGCCGATTAGGGCCCCGGCGATGGCGCCAAGTGCAGCGCCTGCGGCCGCTTCACCATCACCGCCAGCCTGCACCGGCAGTGCGCCGAGCGTGCCGGCAAATAAAGCGATAGAAACAAACGTCTTTCTCATCTCGGTTCTCCTCGCACAGATTTGCTGTGTACTCGGGTAACGAGACTATAAGGCGTGCAGTTGACGCTGGACTGGATGCTGCCCTGCGAATGTTGTATCAAAATGTATTCTGC
>CAZAWU010000096.1:0-4700 GCA_964488915.1 uncultured Burkholderiales bacterium | reverse complement strand
GCGCATCGAGCAAGGAATGAGTACACATGGCGTTAATTGACGAAATCAAGATAATCCTTCGAAATACTTTGGTTCCCGACGACGACGTGAGTCAATTCGACGCGTCGTCGCGATTGCTCGGGGCTGTCAAGGAACTCGACTCGGTGGGAGTGGTGGCTGTGCTTACAGCGCTCGAGGAGAACTTCGATATTACTGTCGAAGACGAGGACGTCTCAGCAGAGGTGTTTAATACGCTGGGAAGCCTAACCGAGTTCGTGCAGCAAAAGATCGGCTGAGGCCATCAGAACTCGCCCCAGTCGGTTCAGCACCACAGTAAAACTTACCACGACGCGAGCCATTGGCAGTTGTGTTGCACCAGCGCGTCGCGCCACGCGCGCTTGGAAAACGAATGATCGGCGTCGGCGATCTCGCGCCGAGTTACGCGGCTCGCGGCGAGCAGCTCTTGCCATGTAGGTGAGCCGGCGACAACTTCCAGAAACTCCGTCGCAATCCAGTCACGCCCGCTCATGACCAGCAGAACCGGTCCACGAAACTTGCCTAGTCCTACCGCGAGCCGGACGGGAAGCGGTTCTCGACGCAATTGCTCGTCGGACGCATCGCCGCCGGGTTTGGATCGTTGGCCGAAATTCGCCGCTAGCAGGAAATTTTGCCAGAGCGAAGCCAACGACTTTTTATAGTCGAACTGGAGGGTGACGAGCTTTTTCCAGAAGTCGGTCTCGAGCATGCGCCGGTGGTAGTAGTGCTTAACCATCGTCTTAGCTCTACTCTCGTCGGTTCTGACCCAAGGGTTCGCGATGCTGATACCTTTGACTCGTGGGTCCTTGTGCGCATAGAAGAGAACAGCGGCCGCCGAGTCGCACTCGCCCCAGAGCACTACTTCTTCGACACTCGGAACGTTCGCGATCAGAGCGTCGATGGCCGCGCGAATGTCGCTATCGACATACTGAAATCCGCGATGGACGCCCTCGCTGTCGCCCATGCCGCGGTAGTCGAAGCGCAGCGCCGCGCAGCCATGGGCCTCGACGGCTCGGGCCAGCAGCACGAACTGGCGTTGCACACCTGCGCGGTACTGAGGGCCGTCGGCCACCACGAACACGACGCCGCGACGCGGCCGCGGTTCCGGCACGTTCAAGATGCCAAGCAACGCACTTCCCTCACAGTCAAACGTGATCGGAGTTTCCATGCACTGCTTTCAGATTTCCGCGGCCAGAGTGCTTGTTCGTTCGAGCAAGTTGCCAGCGAGGACCCGCTCCCAAACCTGCCAGAACGCTGGGCCGATAACGGTCTCGTAGCGAACCTGCGCCCCGGCGGCGGACCACTCATCCCGGGTCTTCACGCTGATGCGGGAGGGCTCCTGTCCCTCCGCAGCGAGCACATCGAGCCAGGTTACGTGCGCCTCGGGCAGGCCGAAGTGGTCCGCGACGCGCGCGCGCTCCAGCGCCATGGCGAGGGCGCCGGATATCTCGTATCCGGAAAGTTCGACCACATCACCGGCCGCGAGACGTTCACGCAGTGCCTTCGTGTTTAGGTTCGACTCTTCGGTCAACGAGCCTGCCATCTCGATGCGCAGGATTTCGGTCAGTGCCACCCGGCCGTTAAGCGTGGGTTGCCACAGGAGTAGGCGATGGGGAGGGGCCAGATCGCGTGCTAAGTCAAGTGCGAGCAGGGCGCCATGACGCACGCCCCAGAGAGCGATCTGGCGATAGCCACGCGATCTAAGCCACTCGACACCAACCCGCAGATCGGCCTTCCACCCGTCCCAAGTGCCATCGCGATACTCACCCTCGCTGTCGCCGGTTCCGTAGAGGTCGAGCAGCAGTGTGCCATACCCCAATTCAGCGAAGCGCCGCGCCTGTAGTGATGCCATCTGTCTGCATCGGTTCATCTCTTCGGCCAACGGCGGAACGTAGAGAAAGCATCTGTCGACGTCCTTGCTGTGGGGCGGGTGATAGATGGCGAAGAGCCTACCGCGGGGGCCTTGGAGGAACAACGGCTCCCATTTTGCTGCGATCATTGCGGGCATAGGCAAGTCTAGCATACGGAAGTAGTGTATCGAGGGTGACCGCGCTATCGCCAAAGCGCGGCCGCAGCCCACCGCCGCGCCGTTCATCGGCGCCGACGGATTAACCTGCTCGACGCCGCATTCTTTAGTCCGGCGAAACCCCAGCAGCGCGCGCAATATCCGTCCAACGTTGCGTCTCGGCTCGGATAAGCGCCGCGAAATCCGCGCTGCTGCTGCCAATAGTCTGCACGCCTTGCGCGGCGAAGCGCGATCTCACTTCCGGATCCGCGAGCACTTTCACGCATTCGCGATTGAGCCGCGCGACGATTGCCGGCGGCGTGCCAGCGGGAGCAAGCAACCCGAACCATACGGTGACGTCGAAGTCTGGCACGCCGGCTTGTGCGATCGTCGGGAGATCAGGCAGCAGCGCGAGCGCTTGCGTTCCGCTGACTGCGAGCGCGCGTAGCTTACCTGCCTTGATGTGGCCGAGCACGTTGGGCACGTTGTCGAACATGAGTTGAATGTGACCGGCGAGCAGATCCTGCACGGCCGGCGCGCTGCCTTTGTACGGAATGTGCTTAAGATCGATACCGGCTTTGTGCTTGAGCAGTTCCATCGCCAAGTGGATGGAAGAGCCGTTGCCGGCCGTACCGTAGTTGAGCGCGCCGGGCTTGGCTTTCGCGAGCGCGATCAGTTGCTTCAGGTTCTTGGCCGCAACTGAGGGGTGCACCACGAGAACGTTGGGCGTGGAAGCGGCGTGCGTGATCGGCGCGAAGTCTCTGACCGGATCGTAGTTGAGCTTCTTGCCGTAGAGACCCGGATTGGCGGTGAAGGCAAAGCTGTTGATGAGCAGCGTGTAACCATCCGCCGGCGCGCGCGCCACGAGTTCGGTGCCGATGATGGTGCCCGCGCCGGGACGGTTGTCGACGATGACCGGTTGGCCGAGCGTGGCCGGCAGTTTCGCAGCGAGCGTTCGTCCTAGCGTGTCGTTGAAACCGCCGGGCGGGTAGGGGACAACGATCTTAATTGGTTTCGTGGGATAGTTTTGGGCGGAAACAGGCAGTCCCGAGCAGGCGAACGCCAATGCTGTGAGGAATAGGCAAAGGTGAATGCGTGAAGGGTGAAGCGCGACGCGTATTGAACGAAGCGGGAATAGCGCCGCGTAACGCGTGACCGATGCATGACGGGTCACGCGCGACAAGGAATGCATGGTTAACGGTATACGGTTAATTGTACCTTCACGAAACTTAGATGCAATCTTATTTACAAGGACACTCTGCATACAGTATAGATGATGTTCTTTATTGGTGACGTTGGTGGCGATCGCGCGCTTCTCGTCGCCCGTCATGCTTCCCCTGCCACACGCCACTAGCAGTACTCCTCACCGCTTCGCTCATACAAACGCCGGCCCTTCGATCACCGGATAGTTCTTGATGAACTCTTCATCGACTTCTACGCCGATGCCGGGCTTATCGAGTGGCAGCACGTTGCCGCTCTTGTCGACTTGATAGGGCAAGCTGGTGAGTCCTTCGCGGAAGGGATTCACTTTGGACACATCCGCTTCGAAGTAACCGCCGTTGTCGATCGCAGCGAGGAAGTGGATCGAAGCAGCCATGTTGATCCCGGTCATCGACGTGTGCGGGTTGATCGGGATTTTCCACGCGGAGGCAAGCGCAGCGATGCGCATACCTTCGGTGATGCCGCCGGTTTTGGAAATATCCGGCTGGAAAATGCGGATCGCGCCGTCTTCAATGAGCCGGTTGAACTCGAAGCGTGTGTAGTGATTTTCGCCCGCGGCAAGCGGGACAGTGCCGAAAGTGGAAGCGATTTTGTAGTTGCGGTAGTCGCCTAGAGGAAAGGGTTCCTCCAGCCAGCCGACGTTCGCTTCTTGAAACGCAGGCATGAGTTTGCGCACATCTTCCAAGCTGCAGCCGGTGTTGCCGTCAGAGAGGATTACGAGATCTTCGCCGAACGCTTTGCGCACCGCGCGCACGCGCGCGATGTCACGCGCCGGCGTGTCGCCGACGCGCAGCTTGACCGCCTTGTAGCCGAGCTCCACATTCGCGCGCACTTCCTCGACCAGCGCCGCCGGTTCCTGGTAGCCAAGTGCCACACCGCCGGCGTACGCGGGTACCGCTCTGCGCGAGCCACCGAGCAGGCGATAAAGCGGCCAGCCCGTGGCTTTGCCGCGGATATCCCACAGCGCTTGGTCGATGCCGCTCATCGCTAGCGCACAGCCGGCGCCCATGCCGTGGCTGGCGAGTTGCTTGACGTAGATCTTGTTCCATACCCCGATCACATCGTCGGCCGGCATCCCCATGACGAGTTGCTTGAGCGTGGTGTTGACGAGATGCGCGACCGAGCCCGGCGCGCGCCCATGGTGCGACTCGCCGTAGCCGACCAAGCCCTGATCGGTGGTGATCTTGACGATCACCGCGTCGCGTTTGACTTGGCGGCCGATGCCGAGCGTGACTTGCAGTTCGGGCGGGTTCGGGAAGGAGATGGGGAACGCTAACAGTTGGGTGATATTGCCGCAGTGATTCATGATTTCTCGTTTACATTGGTAGCTATGCGGCGAGTGTGGATTCTTGGGTCGCGCGCGTCAATAGGGCGCCAACCGACCTAGTCGTTACGAGCCGGCTGCGTGAAAAACTCAGCGAGCATCGCTCACTTTCGCCAGCTTTGCTGCTTGGGCGTG
>CAZAWU010000095.1:0-15124 GCA_964488915.1 uncultured Burkholderiales bacterium | reverse complement strand
AGGCGAACGGGTGTTTCAGGGAGCAACCAGAGTCAGCATCGACCCGAAGGGGCGGCTCGCCATCCCAGCCAAGCGCCGCGAGGAATTGCAAAGCAGTGGCAACGGCAAGTTGGTGGTAACAGCCTGGCCTGATCGCTGCCTCTACCTTTACCCAGAGCCAACCTGGGTCGAAATCCGCCAACAAGTCGCCGCGCTGCCCCAATTCGACGAGCAAATCGTCAAATGGAAGCGCCTCATTCTCGGCTACGCCGAAGAGCTCGAAGCCGATAACGCCGGACGCGTGCTGCTCGGCCCGTCGCTGCGCGATTTCGCGCGGCTGGAAAAGGAATTGATGTTCGTCGGCCAAGGCCGGCACTTCGAGATTTGGAACAAGCAGGACTGGGATCGCCAGATCGCCTCGTTCGACGGCCAGCCCTCAAAACCGCCGGAGGGTTTCGCGACCATTGAATTCTGAACATGGCCCTGCACCCACGCGCGCTCACGCCCACGAACACCAGCCCGTCCTGCTCGCGCCCGCTATCGCGGCGCTCAATATCGATCCTGCCGGTTGCTATCTCGACGCCACGTTCGGCCGTGGCGGACACGCGCGCGCGATCCTGGCACAACTCGATGCGGAGGGCAGGGTGATCGCCATCGATCGCGATCCGCATGCCGTCGCCGTGGCGCCGACCCTGGGTGATGCGCGCGTGTGTGTGGTGCATGCGCGTTTTTCGCAGATGCGGGCGGTGTTGAAACAACTCGGCGTCGAACGCGTCGACGGCGTGCTCATGGACTTGGGTGTGTCCTCCCCACAGCTAGAAGACGCGCAGCGCGGCTTCAGCTTCCGGCGCAACGGCCCGCTTGACATGCGCATGAATCCCGAGGAGGGATTGAGCGCCGCGCAATGGCTGGCGCAAGCATCAGAACAACAGTTAACCGAGGTCATCGAACGCTATGGCGAAGAGCGGTTTGCTAAGCAGATTGCAAGGGCGATTGTCGCGGCAGCGCAGCAGCAGCCCATACGCAGCACGCGCGAGCTTGCCCAGATCGTGGCAAAGGCGGTCCGCACGCGCGAGCCTGGCCAAGACCCGGCAACACGCACATTTCAGGCTCTTCGGATTTTCATCAATCAAGAGCTTGAGGAGCTGGAGGTAGGGCTAGCCGAAGCCTGCGATCTGCTCGCGCCTGGCGGGCGCTTGGTCGTGATCAGTTTCCACTCGCTGGAAGACCGCATGGTCAAGCACTTCCTGCAAAAGATGGCGCGCGGCCACGATTTGCCGCCGCGCCTGCCGGTTCGCGCCGATAGTTTGCCGCCTGCGCCGTTCACACTGCTCGGCAAGGCGCAGCGCGCTAGCGATGAAGAGATCGTGCGCAACCCGCGCGCACGCAGCGCGATCATGCGCGTGGCGGAGAAGGCGCGCACCTTGAGCGGCGCGCCGGCATGAGCAAAGTGATCTTCTTCTTGCTCATGGGCGTGTTGATGAGCGCGCTGGGTGCGGTTACCGCTCAGCACCGGCACCGCAGTCTGGTCGTGCAATTGGAAGAAGAGGACGACTACGCCAAGCAATTGGATATGGAGTGGCGCGAACTGCAGGCGGCGCAAAGCGCGCTGGCGACGCACTCGCGCGTGGAGAAGATCGCCAAGCAGCAGCTGAAAATGCGCGTACCCGAAAACGAGCAAGTGCGCATCATCAATCCAGATCAGCCGCTGGAATTGACCGCTGAGACGGTCAAGCACAAATAACGTTCGCGCGCAAACCCCGGAACCTGTGAGCAAGATGAACTACTCGGTCAACCCTTCGCTGCGGCTCAAGCTGGAGGGTTGGCGCGCGCGCTTCTTGCTCATCGGGATGCTGGTGATGTTCGCCACGCTCATCGGGCGCGCCGTCTACCTGCAAGGCATGAACCGCGAGTTCTTGCAGCGCGAGGGCAAGGCGCGCTACGCGCGCACGTTGGAGATGAACGCGCCGCGCGGCATGGTGCTGGACCGCAACGGTGAGCCGCTCGCGGTCAGTACGCCGGCGGAGGCCGTTTGTGCAAGCCCGAAGCGGATCAAGATTACCGAAGCGCAGATCGACACGTTGGCGAACGTGCTGAACGTCAAACGCAGCGTGATCGTCAAGCAACTGGCCAAGACGCAGAAGGACTTCGTTTTCTTGCATCGCCGCGTGGAGCCGGCCGTGGCGGCGAAGGTGGCCGGACTCGCCATTCCGGGCGTGTTCCTGCGTCCCGCGTGGCAGCGGCGCTATCCGGCCGGTCCGGAGATGGCGCACATCCTTGGCTTCACCAGCATCGACGAAAACGGTCAAGAGGGCATCGAGCTGGCGCACGACGATGACTTGAGCGGCGTCGACGGTGCGCGTCAAGTGATCAAGGACTCGAGCGGCCAAGTCGTCGAGCGCACCGATGCGATCCGCTTGCCGCAGCCGGGCCAGGATCTGCAGCTTTCCATCGATCGGCGCATCCAGTACCTCGCCTATCGGGAGCTGAAAGCGGCGATTGCCAAAGAGCACGCCAAGGCTGGCGCCATCGTCGTGCTGGATGTGCGAACGGGAGAGGTGCTGGCGGCGGCGAATCTGCCCGACTACGACCCAAACGATCGGCGCAATCTGAATCCGAAGCAGAGCTCCAAGCGGCTGCGCAACCGCGCGGTGACCGATTTGTTCGAGCCCGGATCGACGCTCAAACCGTTTACCGTCGCTGTTGCGTTGGAAGCAGGGCGTGTTCGTCCCAACACAGTGATCAACACGGAGCCTGGCTACATGCCTATCGGCCGGCGCGTGATCCATGATGCGCACAAGCACGGCAAACTCACCGTGGCCGAGATCATTCAGAAATCCAGCAACATCGGTTCGGCCAAGATCGCCCTGGACCTTCCGCCGGAAGCGATGTGGAGCATGTTCAATGACGTCGGGTTCGGGCGCTTGCCGAAATCCGGATTTCCAGGCGAAGCAAGCGGACGCGTGCGCTCGTATAAGACGTGGAAGCCGATCGAGCAGGCTACTATGTCGTACGGCCACGGCATCTCCGTGAGCCTCATGCAGCTGGCGCGCAGCTATCTGATTTTCGCCACCGACGGCGAAGTAAGGCCGATCACGCTGCTCAAGCGCGAAGGTTATCCAACCAGTACCCTGGTGCTGTCCAGCGCAACTGCGCGCAGCGTGCGCGACATGCTGGAAATGGCGGTGCAGAAGGGCGGTACGGCGCCACTGGCGCGCGTGCCCGGATATCGCGTAGCCGGCAAGACCGGCACCGCGCACAAGCTGGAAGACGGCAAGTACCTGCCGAAGAGCTACATCTCATCTTTCGTCGGGTTTGCGCCGGTGTCTGATCCGCGCTTGGTGATCGCCGTCATGATCGATGAGCCCGGCGGCAAGCACTACTACGGTGGTCTCGTTGCGGCGCCGGTGTTTAGCCGCGTCATGGGCGGCGCGCTGCGCACGCTCGGTGTCAAGCCGGACGCGCCTTGGCAAGGCGATCTCGCGCCGAGCGCGAGCGATCTCGAAATTAAGGAAGAAGTATGACGGCGCCGCGGCTTGCGGGCGCGCCTGCCCTCTCCCTGGCAGCGGTCAATCGCGCGTTGGGCGTGTCTGTTGCCGAATTAAGCGCTGACAGCCGGCGCGTGCGGCCGGGCGTGACCTTTGCGGCATTTCCCGGCGAACGCGCCGACGGGCGCAGCTATATCGCACAAGCGCTGCAGGCAGGCGCCGATGCGGTGCTGTGGGAAGCGCGCGATTTTGCGTGGCGCGCCGATTGGGTGCGGCCGAACCTGGGCGTGCTCGATCTGCGCGACACCATCGGTTCACTTGCCTCGGAACTTTACGGCCTCCCCTCGTATGCCATGCAGGCGTTCGGGATCACCGGCACCAACGGCAAGACCTCATGCAGCCAATGGCTGGCGCAGTGCTTAAACGCTGCCGGCAAGCCCTGCGGTGTCATCGGCACACTCGGCAACGGTATGTTGGATCGCCTCCAGCCGAGCGTCAACACCACGCCGGACCCGATCGTGCTGCAAGCCACGCTGGCGCAGTTGCGCCGCGAGGGCGCCCAAGCCGTGAGCATGGAAGTTTCCTCGCACGGGCTCGCGCAAGGGCGCATCAACGGCACGCGCATCGACGTTGCGCTGTTCACCAATCTGTCGCGCGATCACCTCGACTACCACGGCGACATGGAGAGTTACTTCGAAGCGAAGGCGCGCTTGTTTGCGTTGCCGCAACTGCGCGCCGCCGTCGTCAACATCGACGATGCGTACGGGCTGCGGCTCGCGCAGCAATGCGTCGCGCGCGAGCTGAAGGTGTACGGCTACGGCATGCAAGCGGGCGGCGCGGCCGTGAGCCCGGGTGTGGAACGTGTGTGCGCCGAAGCGTTGGAAGTCACCAGTGCGGGTGTGAGATTTCGAGTACAAGCGTTTGGACAGCAAGCGCAAGTGCGAGCCGCCGTGCTCGGCGGCTTCAATGCGCACAACTTGCTTGGCGTGGTGAGCTGCCTGCTTGCCGGCGGCTTGACGTTGCCAGACGCCGCGCGTCTGGCAAGCGCAGTGCAGCCGGTGGCGGGTCGCATGCAGCAAGTGGGTGGTAGCGGCAAGCCCTTGGCGGTAATCGACTACGCGCACTCGCCCGATGCCTTGGAGAAAGTGCTGAGCGCGTTGCGTCCTAGCGTTGCGTCCGGAGGCCGGCTGGCGGTTGTGTTCGGTTGCGGCGGCGATCGCGATCGCGGTAAGCGCCCTCTCATGGGCGGCGTCGCGGCGCGCTTAGCCGATCGGGTATTCGTCACCAGTGATAACCCGCGCAGCGAAGCGCCGGAACAAATCATCCAAGAAGTACTGCAGGGCGCCGGTTGCGCGGCGATCGTGGAAAGCGACCGGGCCGCGGCGATTGCACTGAGCATCGCGCAGGCGGGCGAGCGCGACATCGTACTGATCGCCGGCAAGGGTCACGAAGACTATCAGGAGATCGCGGGGCAGCGATTGCCATTCAGTGATCTCGCGCACGCGCGCAGCGCCGTCGAAGCATGGCGCGGAGCAAGTACATGAGGATGAGCTTGCACGAAGCCGCCCGCGCTATCAATGCGCAAGCGCGCGGTGCCGACGTGACCTTCACCGGCGTTAGCACCGACACGCGCAGCGTCGCGCCCGGGCAGCTGTTCGTCGCGTTGCGCGGCGAGCGCTTCGATGCTCACGAATTTCTGCCGCAGGCGTTTGCCGCGGGCGCGGTCGCGGCGATGGTGCAACGCGATCTAGTTGCCCCCGACACGCGCGAGCCGCTGCTGTTGGTGGACGACACGCGCCTCGGCTTGGGTGCGCTGGCGGCGCACTGGCGCCAGCGCTGCAGTGCCGCGCTGGTGGCGGTGACCGGCAGTAACGGCAAGACAACGGTGAAGGAGATGATCGCCGGCATATTGCGCGCGTATTGCGAAGCGCATGGCGGCAGTGAAGACGATGTGCTGGCGACGGTGGGGAACTTGAACAACGATATCGGCGTGCCGCTCACGCTGTTCCGGCTCACGCCCGAACACCGCTACGCTGTGATCGAAATGGGCATGAACCATCCGGGCGAAATCGGCTACTTGAGCAAGATGGCGCGCCCGCGCGTCGCGCTGGTGAACAACGTGCAGCGCGCGCACTTGGGCATGTTCGAGAGCATCGAAGGCATCGCTCAAGCCAAAGGCGAAGTCTTTCAAGGCCTCGAATTCGACGGTGTTGCAGTCATCAACGCCGACGATCCACACGCCGGGCTGATGCGCTTGCTTGCCGGCGATCGCGAGTATCTGGAATTCGGTATCGAGAAACCGGCGCCGATCGCGGGCCGGTATCAACTGCATGAGTTCTCCAGCCAAGTCGAAATCGCCGCGCCAAGCGGCATCGCTCAAGTTAGTTTGCAGCAACCCGGTTTGCACAACGTGCGCAATGCGCTGGCGGCGGCGACCGTCGCGATCGCGCTCGGCATCGACCTCGGTTCGATCGCCACCGGGCTCAATCGCATGGCGCCTGTGAAGGGTCGCTTGGTGCGCAAAGCAGGACTGAATGGCGCGCTGGTGATCGACGACAGCTACAACGCCAATCCTGATTCCATGCGCGCGGCGATCGATGTGCTCGCTGCCACTAAAGGCGCGAAGATCCTGGTGATCGGGGACATGGGCGAAATCGGCGACGACGCTCCGCAGCTGCACGCCGAGATCGGCGCAGCGGCGAGGCAAGCCGGGATCGACGCCCTGTATGCGCTCGGGCCGCTGAGCGCGCAAGCGGCCGCAGCCTTCGGCCATGGTGCGCTGCACTTCGGCGAGGTGAAAGCTCTCATCGCTGCTTTGGAGCCGCGGCTTCAAGTAGGTGCGACAGTGCTGGTGAAGGGCTCGCGCTTCATGGCGATGGAGCGCGTGGTGGACGCCATCGTGGTCGGGAGCAGGCATGTTGCTTGAACTGGCGCAGTTGCTCGCGCGCGAGATTCGCGCTTTCAACGTCTTCAGCTACATCACCCTGCGCGCAGTACTCGCGACCTTGACCGCGCTGGCGATTTCGTTTCTGGTCGGGCCGGCGATGATCCGCAAGTTGACCGCCTATAAGATCGGCCAATCGGTGCGCGACGACGGTCCGCAGACGCATCTGGTCAAAGCGGGCACGCCGACCATGGGCGGCGCATTGATTTTGGTGGCGATTGCGGTGACGACGTTGTTGTGGGGGGATTTGAGCAATCGTTTCGTGTGGGTAGTGTTGCTGACCACGCTCGGCTTCGGCGCCGTCGGCTGGGTCGACGACTACCGCAAGGTGGTGCATCGCAACCCGAAGGGACTATCCGCGCGCGCGAAGTTCTTCTGGCAATCGGTGGTTGCGCTGATCGCCGCGCTGTTCCTCGCGTTCAGTACGAACCTGCCGGCGCAGACGGAATTGATCGTGCCCTTCTTCAAGACCGTGGCAATTCCGCTGGGGGTGATCGGCTTCGTCATCCTCGCCTACTTCGTCATTGTCGGCAGCAGCAATGCAGTCAATCTGACCGACGGTCTCGACGGCCTGGCCATCATGCCGACAGTGATGGTCGGCTCGGCGCTCTCGGTGTTCGCCTACGTCGCCGGCAATGCCGTGTTCGCGAAGTATCTCGGTCTGCCGTACATCCCCGGTGCCGGCGAGTTAGTGATTTTCTGCGCTGCGATGGCGGGCGCCGGCCTGGGATTTCTTTGGTTCAACGCTTACCCGGCGGAAGTGTTCATGGGCGATGTCGGTGCGCTGGCGCTCGGCGCCGCGCTCGGCGTGCTGGCGGTGATCGTGCGCCAAG
The DNA here is from genome assembly GCA_964488915.1 of uncultured Burkholderiales bacterium. Taxonomy (GTDB): domain Bacteria; phylum Pseudomonadota; class Gammaproteobacteria; order Burkholderiales; family JALYOK01; genus CADEHE01. The sequence continues at coordinate 7,880 of CAZAWU010000095.1, read as the reverse complement.
AAATCGTGTTGCTGGTGATGGGCGGGGTGTTCGTGGTGGAAACGCTCTCGGTGGTGCTGCAGGTGGCTTCCTTCAAGCTGACCGGCAAGCGCATCTTCCGCATGGCGCCGCTGCATCACCACTATGAGTTGAAGGGATGGAAAGAGAACCAAGTCGTGGTTCGTTTCTGGATTATCACGATGATGTTGGTCCTGGCGGGTTTGTCGACTTTGAAGTTGCGCTGAAATGTCGATGAATCTGCGCGACCAGCACGTCGTTGTTCTCGGGCTAGGCCAAACCGGCGCCTCGTGCGTGCGTTGGCTCGGCGCGCAAGGTGCACGCGTGCGAGTACTGGATACCCGTAATACTCCTCCAGAGTTATCACCCGAAATTCAGAATCAATCTGATTTACAGATTTATACTGGTCCCTATACTGAGAAAAGTTTAAGCGGTGCGCAGCTCATCGTTGCCAGTCCGGGTGTGGATCTGCGCGAGCCCGCGATCGCCAGGCAGCGCGCAGCCGGTGTGCCGATCGTCGGCGATATCGAACTGTTCGCCTGGGCGTTGAACGCGCTGCCGCGTGCGCCGCGTGTCATCGCCATCACCGGCTCAAACGGCAAGTCGACGGTGACCAGCATGGCGGGTGCGATGTGCCAAGCGGCGGGTTTGCGCACTACCGTCGCCGGCAATATCGGCTTGCCGGTGCTGAGCGCGCTCAGCCAGAGCACCGAGCAACCGGACGTTTACGTGCTGGAACTGTCCAGCTTTCAGTTGGAGACGACCGCCAATCTGCGCTTGGTGAGCGCGACGGTGCTCAATGTCACGCAAGACCACATGGACCGTTACGACAGCATGCGCGACTACGCGCAAGCGAAGGCGCGCATTTGGCGGCATTGCGTGCGGCGCGTGGTGAATCGCGAGGACGCCTACAGCTTCGCCGCGCTGCGCGCGGGCGACTACAGCTTTGGCATCGACGCGCCGGACGGCATCGGTGCGTGGGGGCTGGTGCACGAAGGCGATCAAGTCTGGCTCGCGCAAGGCAACGGCGCGGGCGGTCACGACAAGCTGATGCGTGCGGCCGAACTGCCAGTGGCGGGTTTGCACAACGCGGCGAATGCCTTGGCGGCGCTAGCGCTGTGCCGTGCTCTGGAATTGCCGTACGCGCCGCTGCTTCAGGCGTTGCGCGAGTTCAAGGGCCTGGCGCACCGGGTCGAGCGCGTCGCGCAGATTCGCGGCGTGACTTTCTACGACGACTCCAAAGGTACCAATGTCGGTGCCACCGTCGCTGCGCTGCGCGGCATGACGCAACCGGTGGTGTTGATCGCCGGCGGCGACGGCAAGCAGCAGGATTTCGCGCCGCTCAAGGACGCGGTCGATGCGCGCGCGCGCGCGGTTGTGCTGATCGGGCGCGATGCGCCGTCCATCGAACAGGCTTTGAGCGGTTCGCAAGTACCGCGCGTGGCCGCGCGCGACATGGCGGATGCAGTGCAACAAAGTTTTGCGCTGGCGCAACCGGGTGAAGCGGTGTTGTTGTCGCCCGCGTGTGCAAGTTTCGACATGTTCCGCAACTACGCGCATCGCGCCGAAGTGTTCGTGGCCGCCGTGCAGGCCTTAGCCGCGCAAGTTAAGAGCGAGCATTGACCATGTTCTATACCGCGAACCGGCCAATCGTGCGCGAACTCGACGCGCTGCTGGTATGCGCGGGGTTGCTGCTGCTCGCTTTTGGTTTGGTTATGGTCTATTCGGCGTCCATTACCAGCGCCGAGAACGACAGCAAACTCGCCTATAGCGCGACCTACTACCTGTGGCGCCACGGCGTCTACATCGGCATCGGGCTCGCCTCGGCGCTGCTCATGTTTCAGGTGCCGATGCGTACTTGGCAGCAATTGGCCCCATATCTATTCGTGATCGGTTTGATCTCACTAGTCATCGTGCTGATCCCGCACATCGGACGCGAAGTGAAAGGCGCGCGGCGTTGGATATCGTTCGCTGGCTTTCAGTTGCAGCCGTCCGAGTTCGTCAAGCTGGCGGTCGTGATTTACGCCGCGGACTACACGGTGCGCAAGGCCGCGTTCATGCACAGCTTCAAGAAAGGCTTTCTGCCGATGCTGGGCGTGATGTTCATTACCGGCACGCTGCTGCTGGCGGAACCCGATTTCGGCGCCTTCGCGGTGGTGGCGGCCATCTCGGTGGCGATTCTGTTCCTAGGCGGCCTTAATCTGCGCTTGTTCTTCGGCATGCTGACGTTGCTGGTCACTGGCTTCGTGTTGCTGATCGTGTTCTCGCCGTATCGGTTGAAGCGCATCCTCGGTTTTCTCAATCCCTGGGAAGACCCGCTCGGCAAAGGTTACCAATTGACGCACGCGCTGATGGCGTTCGGCCGTGGCGAGTGGTTCGGCGCGGGACTCGGCGCGAGCGTGGAAAAGCTGGGCTATTTGCCGGAGGCGCATACAGATTTTCTGCTGGCAGTCATCGCGGAAGAAATGGGATTCGTCGGTGTACTGGCCGTAATCTGCGCCTTCGCGTTCATTGCCGTGCGCGCCTTCGCGATCGGCAGCCAAGCCGCGATGCGCGAGCGCTATTTCTCAGCGTTGGTTGCGCAGGGCATGGGCGTGTGGATCGCTGCGCAAGCGATCATCAACATCGGCGTAAACATGGGGTTGCTGCCCACCAAAGGTTTGACGCTGCCGCTCATGAGCTATGGCGGCAGCGCGCTGATCACGACCTGCTGTGCGCTTGGCATTCTGTTGCGCGTCGACTACGAGAACCGCCAGCTGATGAGAGGGCGCGAGGTATGACGGCCGAAGTCGCGAACCGCGCGCGCACCATCCTCATCATGGCCGGCGGCACCGGCGGGCACGTGTTTCCGGCGCTCGCGGTGGCGGATTGGCTGCGCGAGCGCGGCTGGCACATCGTCTGGCTCGGTACCAAGAACGGCATGGAGGCGCGCCTGGTGCCCGAGCGCGGCTATCCGATCGAATACATCAGCTTCGCGGGGCTGCGCCGCAGCGGCGTGTTGCGGGCCGTGCTGCTGCCGCTGTCGCTGATCGTCGCGTTCGCACAGAGCGTGCGCGTGTTGTTGCGGCGCCGTCCGGACATCGTGTTAGGCCTTGGCGGCTATGCCACGTTTCCCGCCGGGATGATGGCGTCGTTGCTTAACCGGCCTCTGGCAATTCATGAACAGAACTCCGTCGCGGGCCTCGCCAACCGCGTGCTTGCGCGTGTCGCCGATCGCGTCATGGCCGGTTTTCCCAACGCATTTGTCGCTGCGGTCAATGGCGCACTGGCGAAGGCGCTCGGCGCGCCGCGCAAGGTAGAGTGGGTAGGTAATCCGGTGCGCCACGATATCGCGCAACTCGCCGAACCGAGCACGCGATATGCGCAGCGCAGCGGCACCTTGCGCTTGCTGATCGTCGGCGGCAGCCAGGGCGCGCAAGCGCTAAATGAAGCGCTGCCGCCAGCTTTGGCCTTGATTCCGCAGCACGCCCGCCCGCAGGTTACACACCAATGCGGCGAGAAGAACCGCGAAGGCGTGCAAGCAAACTACGCGCGCAGCGGGGTCGACGCAAATGTCGTGGCTTTTCTTGCCGACATGGCGAGCCAGTATGCCGAAAGCGATTTGCTCATCTGCCGCGCTGGGGCACTCACTGTCGCCGAGATCGCGGCGGCCGGGGTGGCGAGCGTGCTGGTGCCGTACCCGTTCGCGGTCGACGATCATCAGACCGGCAACGCGCGCTTCTTGAGCGACGCGGGCGCCGCCGTGCTGTTGCCGCAGGCGGACATAACTGCGCAAAAGCTTGCAACGCTGATCCAGAGTTTTTCGCGTGAGCAGCTTGCGGCGATGGCTCAGAAAGCACGTGCGCTGGCGAAGCCGGATGCGACGCAACTCGTTGGCACAGCCTGCATGGAGCTGGCAGCGGCATGAAACACAAAGTCAAGAAAGTGCACTTTGTGGGAATAGGCGGCTCAGGCATGAGCGGCATCGCCGAAGTCATGCTCAACCTCGGCTATTCCGTCAGCGGCAGCGATATGACCGACAGCGCGGCCACGCGCCGTTTGCGCGGGCTCGGTGCGCTGGTGAAGGTCGGTCACTCGCCCGAGCATGTGGGCGGCGCCGACGCGGTAGTGGTTTCCACCGCGGTGAAAGAGGACAACGCGGAAGTCGCCGCCGCGCGCGCGCAGCACATTCCGATCGTGCCGCGCGCCATGATGCTGGCTGAGCTGATGCGCTTGAAGCAAGGTATCGCGATTGCCGGCACGCATGGCAAGACGACGACGACCAGCTTGGTGGCAAGCGTGCTGGCGGAAGCGCGCCTCGATCCCACCTTCGTGATCGGCGGACGCTTGAACGCCGCCGACGCCAATGCGCGCCTCGGCACCGGCGAATATCTAGTCGCCGAGGCGGACGAGTCGGATGCGTCATTTCTCTATCTGCAGCCGGTGCTGGCGGTGGTCACCAACATCGACGCCGACCACATGGAAACGTACCAGCACGACTTCGAAAAGCTGAAGTCCGCCTTCGTCGAATTCGTCGAGCACTTGCCGTTCTATGGCCTCGCGGTGCTGTGCGCCGACGACGTCAATGTGCGCGCGATCATGCCGCGCATCTCGAAGCCGATGGTGACCTATGGCACCAGCGACGACGCAGCGCTGCGCGCGAGCAACATTTGTGCGGTGGGCACAGGTATGCACTTCAACGTCGAAATCCGCGATCCAAAACTTTCCGCGGGGGGTACGCGCGAAATCGAGGTGTCGCTCAACTTGCCCGGACATCACAACGTGCTCAACGCGCTCGCCGCGATCGCGGTGGGCATCGAAGTCGGCGCACCCTATCCGGCGATCCTGAAGGCGTTGGCCGAGTTCAAAGGCGTCGGGCGGCGCTTGCAGCGCTACGGCGAAATCGCCTGCGCGAGCGCCGGCCGCTACGTGTTGCTGGATGACTACGGTCACCACCCGGTCGAAATGGCCGCCACTATCGCCGCCGCGCGCGGCGCCTATCCCGGCCGCCGCCTTGTGTTGGCGTTCCAGCCGCATCGCTACACACGCACGCGCGACGTGTTCGAGGACTTCGTCAAAGTCTTGTCCACGGTCGATGTGCTGTTGCTGACGGAAGTCTATGCGGCGGGCGAAGCGCCGATCGTCGCGGCCGACGGCCGCGCCTTGGCGCGCGCGGTGCGCGTGGCAGGCAAGGTCGAGCCGATGTTCGTCGAAACCGTCGCTGAATTGCCCGAAGCAATCGCTAATGTGGCGCGCGACGGCGATGTCGTGCTCACCATGGGCGCGGGATCGATCGGCACCGTGCCGGCGATCTTGGCCAAGGGCGAGTCATGAAAGCAAACCGGTTCGGCAAAGTCGCGGTGCTGCTGGGCGGCAAATCGGCCGAGCGCGATGTGTCGCTGATGAGCGGCAATGCGGTGCTGGAAGCGCTCAAGCGCAGCGGTGTCGATGTGCATGCTTTCGATCCCAAGCTGCGCGGATTCGATGAATTGATCAAGGAGCGCTTCGACCGCGTCTTCATTGCGCTGCATGGGCGCTATGGCGAAGACGGCACCATGCAAGGCGCGCTCGAGCAGATCGGTTTGAAGTACACCGGCAGCGGCGTTATGGCGAGCGCGTTGGCGATGGACAAGTGGCGTACCAAACTGATTTGGCAGCAGGTCGGCATTCCGACGCCGCCATCGCTGCTGGTGAACGCGCAGAGCGATGTCGAAGCGGTCGTGAAGCAACTCGGCTTGCCCCTCATTGTCAAGCCGGTGCACGAAGGCTCCACTATCGGGCTAACCAAGGTCACGCGTGCCGATCAGATGCGTCCAGCGATCGATGCGGCGTTAAAGCACGACCGTTATGTGCTGGCGGAGAAATTTATCCAAGGCAAGGAACTCACCGCTTCGATCCTGGGCGAGCAGGCGCTGCCGCTGATCCACATCGTGCCGGCGGGCGAGATGTACGACTACAACGCCAAGTACATCTCCGATGAGACCAAGTATCACTGCCCATGCGGGCTGCCTGCAACGCTGGAAGCGCAGATCCAAGCGATCGCGCTGGAAGCGTTCAAGGTCGTCGGCTGCCGCGGTTGGGGGCGCGTCGATGTGATGTTGGACGCTCAAGCCAACCCTTGGCTGTTGGAAGTAAACACTTCGCCGGGTATGACCAGTCATAGCTTGGTGCCGATGGCGGCGAAGGCCGCTGGCATTTCCTTTGATCAGTTGGTGCTGCGTATCCTGGAATTGGCAGATGCGACTTAGGGCAACCAAGAAGAACAAGCTCGAGACGCGCGAGCGCCCAAGGTTCGAGCCGCCGACGCGCCGCCCCGGCAGCATGGGCGAAGCGCGCCGCGACGGGGACAACTGGCTGCGCGCTTTTTGGATGACCCCCGCGCACATTAACCGCGCAACACAAGCGCTCTTCGGCGCGGCGTTCTTGTTGCTTGCGTTCATGGCAGGCGCGTGGGCGATGCATCTGCCGATCCTCGAGTTCAAACAAGTGCGCGTGGCCGGGGAAGTGCGCCACGTGCAGCGCGCGGAGATCCTGCAGTTATTGCGCAAGTGGCACGGCAACTTTTTGACGCTGGATCTGGAACGCGTGCGCCGTGATGTCGTGGCGCTGCCGTGGGTCAAGGAGGCCGATGTCGCGCGCCGCTGGCCAGCGGAGTTGGTGATCCAGGTGACCGAACACCAGCCGCTGGCGCGCTGGGGCCGGCGCAGCCTGATCGATCGCGATGGTGTGATATTCGCCGGCGAAGTGAACGGTGATCTCCCCCACTTGTTTGGGCCGGAGGATCACGCCGCGCGCGTGCTGGAGCAATACCACAAACTCACGCTGGCGCTGGCGCCGATCGGCGCGCACCCAAGCGAAGTGCGCTTGTCGCCGCGCTTGGCGTGGGAAGTCAAGCTCGACAACGGCTTCAAGCTCGAACTCGGGCGCAGCGACTTTGACGAGCGGCTGCAAACTTTTCTCACCGCGTACCGCGTTGAATTGCACAACTTGGCTTCCAACGAGCTCGTTGTGGACCTGCGCTACAAGCGCGGCCTCGCTTTGAAGATCGCGCAATTGCCGCAGCCCGCGAAACCGGGGAAGCCGTCGAGAAGCGGCAAGCGCAGACCTAACGCTTCGGAGAAGAGCGCCCCTCTAACCTAAATGATCAATAAGAACCGCGAACAGAAAAATCTACTTGTCGGTCTCGACATCGGCACTTCGAAGATCGTCTGCCTGGTGGCGGAAGTGCTCGGGGACGGGCGCCTCGAGGTGATCGGCATCGGCCAGCATCCCTCGCGCGGCCTAAAGAAGGGCGTGGTGGTGAACATCGAAACCACCGTGAACGCGATCCAGCGTGCACTTGAAGAAGCCGAGTTGATGGCGAACTGCAAGATCCGCGAAGTGATCACCGGGATTGCCGGCAGCCACATCAAGAGCTTCAACTCGCACGGTATGGTCGCCATCAAGGACAAAGAAGTCCAGCAGCCCGATGTCGACCGCGTTTTGGAGACGGCGCGCGCGGTGAACATCCCGCTCGACCAACAGATCCTGCACATCCTGACGCAGGAATTCATCATCGACGGCCAGGAGGACGTGCGCGAACCCCTGGGCATGAGCGGCGTGCGACTAGAGGTGAAGGTACACATCGTCACCGGCGCGGTGTCGGCGGCGCAGAACATCATGAAGTGCGTGCGCCGCTGCGGCCTTGAAGTGCGTGATCTTATCCTCCAGCCGCTCGCTTCCAGCATGGCCGTGCTTTCCGAAGACGAGAAGGATCTTGGCGTGTGCCTCGTGGACATCGGCGGCGGCACCACCGACATCGCGGTGTTTGTCGAAGGTGCGATCCGTCACACGGCGGTCATTCCCATTGCCGGCGACCAGATCACCAACGACGTGGCCATGGCGTTGCGCACGCCGACCAAAGA
>CAZAWU010000094.1:10888-15134 GCA_964488915.1 uncultured Burkholderiales bacterium | reverse complement strand
GCGCTTAACGCGATTCTTCGGTCTTGCAGGCCTTGCATGGCCCGCACTCGCCGCAACCGGCTTGGCTTGAGGCACGCCGCTGTAAACGCTCAGCCTGCTCTGTCGACAACCCGGCGCGCCCGCCGAGCAGAACGATGCGCGAAACCAGCGCTGCGCGTGCGCTCACCGGCAGCCAGCGCCACGCCGCGTAGAGCGCCGCGGCGGCGACGATGCTAAAAACGATGGCATGCTGCAGCATCTTCACGCTCCCAGGGCCAGCGCGATGCGGTAAGTGATGAAAGCCGCGACGTACGCTAACGCGAACAAGTAGCCCGTCATGACCCACATGTGACGCCAGGAATTGGTTTCGCGCTTCACCGTTGCCAAGGTCGCGACGCACTGCGGTGCGAACACATACCAAGCGAGCAACGAGAAAGCGGTGGCGAGCGGCCAGGTTTGCGCGATTACCGGCGTCAGTTGCTCGGCCACGCCGTCGCCTGCGGCGGACATCGCATACACCGTGCCGAGCGCGCCGACGGCGACTTCGCGCGCCGCTAAGCCCGGAATGAGCGCGATCGAAATTTGCCAGTTGAAACCGAGCGGCGCGAACACCACCTCCAGCGCGCGTCCGATCATGCCGGCGAAGCTGTATTGAATCGCGGGGCCGGTGGCGCCTTCCGGTGGGGTGGGGTAGGTGGCCAAGAACCACAGCAAAATCATCAACGCCAAGATGATGGTGCCGACGCGGCGCAAGAAGATGCGCGCGCGCTCCCACAAGCCGATGGCCAAGTTGCGCAGATTGGGCCAGTGATACGAAGGCAGTTCCAACAGCAGTGGATGGTGCGCAGCTTTGCCTTGCCACAGCTTCAGCGCCCAAGCCACCGCCATGGCGCCGAGGATGCCGGCCAGGTAAAGCGCGAACAATACGATGCCTTGCAGATTGAAGACGCCGCCGACGCTGCGCTGCGGAATGAACGCCGCGATGATGAGCGCGTACACCGGCAGGCGCGCCGAGCAGGTCATGAGCGGTGCGATCATGATCGTGGTCAAGCGATCGCGCCAATTGGCGATGGTGCGCGTGGCCATGATGCCGGGGATAGCGCAGGCGAAACTCGATAGCAGCGGAATGAACGAGCGGCCTGACAGTCCGACCGTGCCCATCACGCGGTCGAGCAAAAACGCGGCGCGCGGCAGATAGCCGGACTCTTCCAGTGCGAGAATGAATAGGAACAGAATCAGAATCTGCGGCAGGAAAATGATCACGCTGCCGACCCCGGCGATGACGCCGTCCACCAGTAGGCTCTGCAGCGGGCCTTCCGGCAGCACGCTTTTGACCCACTCGCCTATGCCGGACACGCTGGCGTCGATGGCGTCCATCGGCACCGTGGCCCAACTAAACACCGCCTGAAACATTAAGAACAATGTGGCGGCCAGAATCAACATGCCCCAGAACGGATGCAGCACGACACGGTCGATGGCGTCGTCCCAGCGTGTTCCTGTAGCCGTTTGGCGCACCGCCGCGGCGAGCACGCGGCGCACCTCTTGCTGTGTTGCGAGGATCGCTTCCGTGTTGGGCGCTTGCCAATGGGGCGGGGCCGGCGTTTGTTGCGACGTATGAACGTCGATGCGCTCGATCAGCGCATTCGCGCCGCCGTGATGCACGCCCACCGTCTCGACGATGGCAATGCCTAGCTCTTGCTGCAACTTCGCCACGTCGATTTCGATGCCGCGCCGGCGCGCGACGTCGCTCATGTTGAGCGCTAAGATCATGGGTAGGCCGAGACGCTTGGCCTCTAGCACCAGGCGCAAATTGAGCCGGAGGTTGGTCGCGTCGGTGACGCACACGAGCAAATCCGGCCGTTGCTCGCCCCGAGCGGTACCGAGCACGACGTCGCGCGTGATGGTCTCGTCCGCGGTCATCGCGTTCAGGCTGTAGGCGCCGGGCAAATCCAGCACGCGAATACGTTTGCCCGATGTTGTGGTGAAGCTGCCCTCTTTGCGCTCTACCGTCACGCCGGCATAGTTGGCCACCTTCTGCCTGGCGCCGGTGAGCAGATTGAACAGCGCGGTCTTGCCGCAGTTAGGGTTGCCGAGCAGCGCTACATGCAGTGCGGCGTCAGTCACGAACTTACTCCGGTGCGACCAGTACGCACTGCGCTTCGAAGCGGCGCAGCGCGAACGTTGCGGTGCCGATGCGCACCGCGATGGGCTCGCGCCCCGGGTGGCCCACGGCGACGATGCGCAGCTTTTCGCCCGGGACGAACCCGATTTCGATCAAGCGCTGAATGAGCGCCGCTTCCGCGGCATCCGCAGGCACACGCAGCGCCGTTACGGTTGCGACCGCGCCGCGTGCGAGCTCCGCCACGCTAAGCGCCTGCGGCACAGCGGCGGGCGGCGATATCGTTGTTGTCATGCTTGAGGCCGGCGTGCTGCTGTGCGCTACGAGCGTGTGGGCGGTTCCATCCATGGGAGCCGACTCTGTTGGTTATGCTAACAGTAATGAGAATAATTCCTATTTCTAAGAAAGGCAAGCCCCAAGCGCTACTCGCTCCGCTAGCCGCTGCTCGAACCCGAAGCGCCAAGTCCGATCGGCGCGGGCGCCAAGGCGGCAATTCGGCTGAATAGCCGATCGAATTCCTGTTCCGCCGCGGCACCGATCATGGGATCATCGTTGCCGGCGAATGCGCTGGCGATCACTTGCCAATCTTCGGTGTTCAATACGCGCTGCGCAAGCGGCATGACGATGTCTTCCTCGTAGCGCATGTGGCGCCAGTGAAAATTCGCGTATTCGTTGACTAGATCGGCGAACTCTTGCGCGTGGCGCTCGCCGCCGGCTTCGTAGCGCAGCAGCGCTTGCTCCAGTTCGCGTATGCGGCCTTCGCCTTGCGCATGCTGATATTCCAACACGTTGAGAATGGCGGTCTCCTCCGCCGTGCGCGCGCGCAGCAATCGGAACAGATAGCGGTCCTCCTTGGGGTGGTGCAGCCGCTCCGGAAAGGTGTCGATGTAGTAAGTCATGGCGCGCAGGACCGAAAAGTCCGGCGCTTCCCCATGCTCGGTTGCGCGCCGCATCACGTACTGCATGCCTTGCAGCACGGCCGCAAGTGAACGGTGTTCGGCCTTGATTTTCGTGAGCGACGCATTCATCGCTTCGAGTTTATCCATGGCGGGGTATCGCTCTCGCTAAGCTTCTTGCGCTCAATTCTGAGCAAGCAAACGCGGTGCGGTTTGACTTAGATCAAAAGCCGGCCTGCGCGAGTCCCCGCAGAATTTGCGCATGAAGTGTGCAACGCTCTTTGGCGGCTGCCTGGGCAAACTGTCTTTGGCGTGCTGCGCTGCTGTCATCGCTGCTTCCGCCGCGGCCGAGACGCCCCAAGAGTTGATCAGCGCCTACGCCGCGCAGGCGCGCGCCGCCGATAGCGATTTCAGCGGCTTCTCGGCCGAGCGGGGGCAGTCCTTCTACGCGCGCAAGCACGCGCAGGAGGACGGTAGCGAATATGCCTGCGCCTCATGCCACCACGAAGATCCGCGCCGCGAGCAGTTCGCGCACCATGACCAGATTCCTTGCCGTGCCTGCCATTTCCCGGCCGAAGCCTACACCGAGCGGCACAAAATCCGGCGCCAGCTTCTACCGCTCGCGCCGGTTACCAATCCCGCACGCTTCAACGACGCCCATCGGGTCGAAATCTGGTTCGAACGCAACTGCGCTTTTGTGCTCGGCCGTGCTTGCACCGCGCAGGAAAAGGGGGACTTGCTGACCTGGCTACTGTCGCTTCCGGAATTGTGATGCGCGCTAGGCCGCACGGCGCATGAGTGGCAAGCGCGTTCCCACCTGGTTGCGCGCGGCCGGCCGGCGCATGCGCTGCACAGCTTCCAAGAGCGTCAAATACAGCACGTCGCGCTGCGCGTGGCTGCCGCCGATGCGATGCGCGAAAGCCGGCAATGCGCCCAGCAGGGCGGTGGCGCGGGCGTACTCCGCGCGCCCGAATGCGACGATGGCGCGGCACGCGGGCAGGCCGACCAAGCGCGTTGTTTCGCCGTGGCGCGTGAGGCTGTCTTGCCGGCGCGCGAGTTCGCTTTCCAAACGCTGTGCGTTGCCCCAGTCGCGCGCGCCGGTAAAGGCCAGCATGGCGTGGATATCGTTGAAGGTGCAATAGCGGTCGGTGATGTGCGGCGCCCAGGCTGAGGCCAGTTCTTGCCAGCGCGTCCCGCTGTGCGCACCCGCCAACTCGAGGCGCCACAGCAGCGCGCAGGCGTCGATGAGATC
>CAZAWU010000094.1:0-10788 GCA_964488915.1 uncultured Burkholderiales bacterium | reverse complement strand
GCAAGGCCTGAAGCTTGAGCGTGAAGCGAGTGTGCCTGGCGCACGCGCGCTACATCGCGGCTGCAGACGCACAGATACGCGTTTAGCACGTGCGCCATAGTGAATCCGGGCGCCTGCGCGAGCGCGAGCGCAAGCTCGTCCTCGGCGCCGCAGCGCCAGCTTTGGAATAGCGCCAACGCGCGCTCGAAGGCATCGCTCGCCGCGGGTGTGGCGCCGGAAATTGCGTAGTCTCGATAGTCCTTCATACTCGTAGGGTGGATTGCAGCGAAGAGCTTGGTGGTTCCGCGCGAACGAGGGATAAGTTCATCGCAGCAGCTTCTAGATCGGGATACCCTCGAACAGCTTGCGGTCGTCATCGTTCAGCCGTTCCACGGCCTTGTCTTTCTTGCTCAAAGGATAGAAATTCAAAATGAGTTCGCCGGACTTCACGTCGGTAACGGGGATGATCGCGGTGTACTCGTGCCGCACGGCGTTGAATTTCACTTCGTCCGCCGCTTTGTTGGCGGGCTTGAAGGTCCAGGTCCAGCCTTTGATGAAATCCTCGAAGCTGCTGTAGCCAAGGCGCTCGTACAGCGGATAAGGATGCGTGTTCTTAAAGATGGGGCGCTGCGCTAAGAGCGGTTTCAGCACCGCAAGCCTGTCCGCGTCGCTGGTTTTGGCTTTATCCATGGCGAGAGGTTCATCTTGCTTCAGCCATTTGCGTGCCTCATAGCGGAACCAGCGCGGGATTTTTACGGGTTTGGACGACAGTGGAGATTTCGCCGTCGTCAATTCCTGCTGTTGGTACTCAGCCTCCGGGCGCTTAGGCACCCACTCCCGCCATTTCTTTTCCGCAATTGGACTGTTGTCGATCAATACATGCCCCGCCACGCCCATCAGCGCTTTGACCACCGCGTCCTCCGTCTTCAGCGCTGTTGGGCTGTGCACGCCAAAACTGTAGGCGAGGTACTCTACATGCCCTTTCGGTTTCTGCTCGTGCGGATCGACGACGTGGAAGTGTTTGGGCGCCACGACGTTGATGCGCCGTCCCAGCACTTCGCGGAACTTCTCCAAGAACTTGCGCTCCGAGCCGATGCGGCAGCCGCGCACCAGCAGCTTGTAGGGGACGGGCCGTGCCTGCCCATCACGCGGGCGCGGACGAAACCACTCGTCCTTTAGTTGGAAGCCTTGTACTTTAAGGGCGGCCTCGAGATCTTCCCAGTCGATGAACGCCCCGGTGCCGCCGGTGAGCGGGAGTTTGAGTTGCCCCTCATCGTTCGCGTGGGAGGCGACGATGAGGTGGCGGATCGGGTGGGTGATCAAGGGGCTGCCGGCGAACAACTGCAAAAAGCTGCGCAATGTCGTCACCGAAGGATCCTTGACGAGGATGGTGGCGGGGCGAGTCTCGATCAGCTTGGCCATCGCTTGGTCGAACTTACTCTTACCCGGCACCCACGCGTAGTCGCGCCAATCGTTGTCGACTTTCTTTTGCAGCGCGTCTTGGCACTTCTTGGACAACGGATCGTCGATGCGCACTTTATCGCCCGCATCGACGTGCGTCTTTGGCCCTCGTTTGAGCGGCAGTTCGCGTCCTTCGCTGATTATCTTGAGCGCGCCGCAGTCGATCAGCACTTCAATGCGCCAAGGCTGGTACTCATTACGCCGCAGGAAAGTGTCGAGCGCCATCGGACGCTCGACTTCGAGTTCGATCATGGGCGGCAGAGTTGAACGTGGCTATGCTGTCGGCAGCGTTTCGTTGAAGGCGATGTCGATGGCGCTGGTCGGCGTGTACTCGTACCATCGGCCGATCAGCGATATTTCCACCCAACTTTCTATGTCGGCGTTCTCGCCCTCGCCGCCGGCCGCCCTGTCTGCTCCGTAGGAGGCTAGCTCGAAGTCCGTGTACGCGCCTGGACCGCGGTATTGATAGGGCTTGCCCCAAGGATCGGCGGCGGGGATGGTTCCGAGGGAAGACAACACCGCCAATCCTTGCGCCGTAGTCGGATACGCGCCCTGCGTCTTTTTGTATTGCTCCAGCAGCTTGATGATGCCTTGCATTTCATCCCATGCCTTGAGCTGCAGCGGAGAGAGCAACGGACGCGCGCGCTCGACCGGATTGGCGGCGCGAATGCCTGGGTAGTTGGTTTGGGCGAATGCTTGCATTTCCTGCGCGATCGTCATGTAAGGATGACCATCGGGCAGCGGATCGAGTGTGCCGGTCTCGAGGAAAGAAACGAAGTCGCGTTCAAAGCCGGGGCGAATGGTCAGCACGACGCGCGCGCTGCCCGCCTTCAAGAAGCTCTTGTGCAGGAAATCCGGATGATCGAGGTACTTCTTCAACTCCCATCGCGAGGTGTGCGACCAGAAGTACGGATAAAGGAAAAACAGCATGTTTTCCCACTCGATCGCTTGATGCAGGAACTTGATCACTTCGCCTTGTCCGGAAACCTTGGCCCAGACATCGTCGTTCAAGATCGAGCCGCTAGGTCCATACAAGTCCGCGGGCAGTCCAGGCGGCACGAACGTGAAGGTCGGGCCGAACAGCCAGCGCAGCACGTGCTTCATAACTTCCTCGCGCTCCAGCTTGCGCAGGCTCAAGGGGTCCTGCGCGCCAAGTGCCTCCTGTAGCTGCGCCAAGCGGTCGCGCAGCATGGTGCGGTTGAGTTCGTAGCGCGCCTGTGCCGCTTCGCGCAGCGTGCCCCACACGCGCTGCTTCCATGCATCGTATGCGGCTTGGGTGATGCGAAACCAGAGTTTGAGTTGAATGTCGAAGGCGGAGACATATTTGGTCCCGACCGACATGGTCAAGCGTCCCGAAACACCCAGCCAAGAATTCAGATCGGGGCGGATGTCGAAGTGCCAGGACTCGTCTTCCCAGGCCCAGCGCTGCCACTGATACGACCAGCCGCTTACCATGTAGCCGTCCGGCACATCGATGTCGAACGTGGCGTAGTCGCTGTCGTTGGCGGAATCCTTGTTGGGCCAATTCTTGGTGAAGGCGCGCGCGATGGTCATCTCTTCGATCGGCGGCGCTTCCACTACCGCGCCATATTGCGCGGCGAGCGCGAGATAGTTGTAGCGCGTGATCTGTTGCGGCGTTAAGTCGAAACGCGCCCACGGCAAAGTCGAAGTCGCGCCGCCAAAACCTTCCGACAACGCGCTGGTGATCGCTTTGATCTCCACGATGCGCGCAAGAATGTCGGACCCTGGCTCGGGGATAGTCAAATCGTAGGTCATGCGCAGGCCGTAGCGGTACAGATCGACGCGCCATTTGCGCACCAGCTGGTAGTAATCGACGCGGGTAGCCTTGTTGTCGAATGGATTCTTAATCAGCCGCACGGCTTGGTCTTCGGTGCCGGAGGCCGAGGCCACCTTGAAGCTCTGCTTGTGCTCTTTCTTCGTGCGCGACGAAGCCTTGCGCGTGAGTTCGTTGCTCTGGTTGCGCGCGGTGGTCTGCGAAGTGCTGGCGCTGTCCGAGACGCGGTAGCTGGCGGTAGTGGAAATGCTAACGGGACCCCAGCTACCCGAGGCCGTGACGCCGAGATCGAAGCCGCTGGAATGCTCGCGCTGCGAATTAGTGGACTGCGCCAGCTCGCTTTTCTCGGTGACGCCCTCTTCGCTGAAGTTCTCGATGAAATCGGTGACGATGCGCTCGAACTCTTCCGATGTGTTGGACCATTCTTTGTGGCTGATGTTGACTTGCTCGCCCGGGCTTAAGGGCACGGAGTAGAGCAATTCGCCGCGCTCGATGCCGGCGGGCACGAATGCCAAGCGTTCGAGGTGCAGCATGCCGATCGGCTCCACGCGCAAGCGCTGAGCGAAGGCGTAGTTCTGATCGTGCGTTTGCGAGATGACCGCCTGGGCGATGGAGCCGACCTGAGAAAAGGTGATGTGTTCGGCGTTGCCCATGCGCGCGAGCATCGCTCTGGTGGCTTGGGCTGCGCTCGTTTCCACGTTGTGTTTGATGGCCCAGTCCATCAGCGTCGCCGCGGCGATCGGCGTTAGGCTGGGAGCGCTCACGCCGGAGGCGTCCAGCGGTGGGAATACCACGAGTGCACTGCCGGTGGCGGTGGCGCCGGTTGCATCCGCCGCGCGGTTCGCGGGGCGAGCTTGGCCGGGCGTGGCCGTCAGCACGGCCGGGGCGGTTTCGAGGCGGTATACCTTAGCCCCGGTGATGCCCGGTAGGACAAAATTCGTATCGAGGCGGTAGTTGCCCGGCAGCGTTGGTTTGTCGATCGGCGCGCCGCCCAACTGCGAGCGCAGGCTGTCTTCGTAGCGCTGCAGAATCGTCGCGTGGGCCGTGAGGGTATTTTGCACTTGCTCGCGCCTGAGTCGCAGCAGTTCATCGCCAAAGCGCTTGAGCAAGGCGGCGGGCATCGGCGCGAATTCGCGCACCATGCCGAGGGGGCCGGAGCTGGTCGGCGCATCGGCAAGCACGGCGGCCCCGGCGCGCAGCACGGCGAGAAACTTCCGTTCTTCTTGCGGCACCGGCACCTCGTTATCGCCGAGACGGCCAGTCACGAATTCCGCCTCATTGACGCTGGGACGCAGTCCGGCGAAGTAGCTCCACTTGTCCAGTGCGCGGCCGGTGGGCGATTCGATCACGCGCGGCGCTTTGATCGGTGTGTACGTTGCGCGCTCGATGCTGCGCTTGGAATGTTCAAGTTCGGGCATGTAGGCCTCCTAGCGAAAACGTGGTTTTTCGGACTACCTTGGAACTACCGCCCGGCGCTCGCCTGCCGCCGTATTATTGTGATGCTGCCGTTGATCACACTCAACGCACTCTAGACGGTGCATACCGCTGCGCTGTAGGGCGGCGCAGTCGCTTTTCGTCAGTGTATCCCTACAAAAAGGGCCGATCCACGCCCCGGCTTGAATTCATGAGCCTCGGGGATGGATGCATCGGCGCGCGCCGCCCAGTTTCTGCTCGGCCGCGCAGCCCGTCAATTGCGTTTAAAGACACCCGCAGACCGCGTACATACCGGTGCCGTAACCAATGGGCGAGAAGGCCGCACAGCACGCTCGGCGTGCGCGATGCTGTGCTTGCTTGCGCCGCCCCAGCGTCAGCGCGATCGCGACTCACGGTGCCCATCTCGATGGCGGTTAGCTGCGCGCACGCGAGTTCGCCTGCGCTGGCAGGCCATGGTTGTTGCGCGCACGGTCAGCCGACGACGCATCTTGCCGTTGCGCCAAATCGATGTTTTTCCAACTATGCCGCATTTGCCTGCTCAGTTGGTCGGCGCGTGATTGGTCAAAGGCCGCGTGCTGGCCTTGATCAGCGCAAGCGCCGCAAGCAGCGGCGGCGCAGGCGATTGCAATGATGATTTTCTCGCGAGCGAGCATATGGACTAGCGCTTGGTAATGACAACTTCCAGGTACTCGCCGGGCACGACCAGCGAACGACGTCCACCCACGTTCATCTCCTCCAGCAGTGCAGTGATCGCGTCGGTCAGCCGCTTTTGTTGAGGGGCATCGAGAGCGGCATACGCCTTTAACGTCGGTCCGTAGTAGTTGCGGAACACTTCGATCCAGTGGTCGGTGGATCGGTAGCGAAAGTTGAACATGCGCCGCTCGCAGCGAATATCGGCCGCTTGTGGACCGAAGAGTTGCACGATGTGGGGCTCCGATCCCCACAACGCGGGCGATTGCATGCCGGCCGGCGGCGGGACGAAACCGCCGATCAAGCGGAACAAGCGGCCGATGAAGCCCTCGGGCGTCCAGTTCGCCATACCGATGCGTCCGCCGTTTCGGGTAACGCGCAGCATTTCATGCGCGGCGCGGTGATGTTGAGGCGTGAACATCGCACCGAAAGTCGAAAGCACGGCATCGAACGAGGCATCGGCGAAAGGCAAATTCTCGGCGTCGGCTACTTGGAACGCCACCTGCAAGCCTTCGGCTTTGGCGCGCGCCGCGCCTTTGTCGAGCAAATGGGGCACGTAGTCGGTGGAAATCACGTGCGCGAAGCGGCGCGCCGCCGCGAGGGTGGCATTACCGTTGCCGGCGGCCACATCGAGAACGCGCTCGCCGGCGCGAATGTCGGCGGCCTCGGCGAGCATCTCGCCAGTGATCTGCAGCGTAGTGCCGACGATGGCGAAATCGCCGCTTGCCCAGGTGGCTTGCTGGCGTTGTTTGATGGCGTCGTAATCAACGGCTTGGGGTGCGGGCTTTGCCTGGACGACGTCGGGACACGCTGCGCTGATGGGGCTCATGAACATTTCTCCTATGCGATGAAGTGCGATGACAGCACTCGCATTGTTCTCCTTAAGTCACATTGACGCTTCACCGCGCGTCGGGCAAACTTGCTCGCGCATCCGCAATTTGATCAATGACTTGATTGAGCGTCCGCGGCTCTTGACCGCGCGTCCGCCGGCGAGGCGACTGGATGAGCCACGACACGCTTTCCGACCTGTTGCGCAGCGTGCGCTTGCGCGGCGCGGTGTTTTACTACGTGAGTTTTCGCGGGGAATGGTCGGCAGGCGCGTCGGATGCGAAAGACATCGCCGCTGCCGTGCTGCCCGGGTGTGAACATGTGATGGAATACCACATGATCGCCAAAGGCGATGGCTGGGCGGCGGTGCCTGGCCTGCCGCCGGTGCGGCTCGGCGCGGGAGACATCGTCATGTTCCCACAGGGCGACCGGCATGTGCTCTCCAGTGCACCCGGATTAGAGCAATGTTACCGAGAGCCCGAGTGGGTGTACGCGCAGCGCGACCAGCCAAAGCCGATGCCGATTTCTTTTCGGCACGGCGTCATGGAGGCGGGCGCAATGCCGGTCGAAAGCGCTGACGCGGTCGCGGTGTGCGGTTTCCTTGGTTGCGATCTGCGGCCATTCAATCCGCTGGTGGCAGCGCTGCCGCGCATGCTGCATTTGCCCGCCACGCGCGCGAGCGGGTGGGTGGCGCGGGTCATTGACCAAGCCGTCGCTGAAAGCAACGAGCGCCGGCCGGGCGGCGATGCGGTGCTCGAGCGTTTATCGGAAATGATGTTCGTCGACGCCGCGCGCCGCTACCTCGAAGGTTTGCCGGAGGATGCGACCGGCTGGCTGGCGGGCTTACGCGAGCGCTTTGTCGGCAAAGCGCTTGCGCTCATGCACGAGCGGCCGGATCACGAGTGGAGCGTGGACGAGTTGGCCGGCGAAGTTGGTCTTTCGCGCTCCGCGCTGCACGAGCGCTTCGTGCAATACGTTGGCCAGCCGCCGATGCAATATCTTGCCAATTGGCGCATACAACTCGGCGCGCGCATGCTGCGCGAATCGAACCGCAACGTCGCCGCTATCGCGCAAGAAGTCGGCTACGAATCGGAGGCGGCATTCTCGCGCGCATTCAAGCGCCTCGTCGGTGTGCCGCCGGCGGCATGGCGCCGCGGGCAGAGCGAGGCCCAGGGCGCGACCGCGGTCGTTGGTGGTGAAGCGACTGCCGGAGTATTGACTCAAGAATAAGTCAAGACGACATTGTCGTCGATATCCTTGGCCCGGTATATCTTTACGCGAGGGTAACCTGCTTGGATAAGTACACATCCTGAATCGCGTTTAGAAGCGCAATCCCCTCCGCCATCGGCTTCTGAAACGCTTTACGCCCAGAGATGAGTCCCATGCCTCCCGCGCGCTTGTTGATGACGGCGGTGCGCACGGCGTCGTGCAAATCGTTCTTGCCCGATTCGCCGCCGGAATTGATCATGCCGGTGCGGCCCATGAAGCAATTGGCGACTTGGTAGCGCACCAAATCGATCGGGTGATCACTGGTCAGTTCGCTGTAAACCTTGGGGTGGGTCTTGCCGAACTTGAGCGCGTTGTAGCCGCCGTTATTCACCGCCATCTTTTGCTTGATGATGTCCGCGTTGAGCGTGGCGGCGAGATGATTCGCTTGCCCGGACAGATCGGCGCTGGCGTGATAGTCGATGTTCTCATGCTTGAACGCGGCGTTGCGTGTATACGCCCACAGCACGCACACCATGCCGAGCTCATGCGCTCGCGCGAAGGCCTGCGAGACTTCCCAAATCTGCCGACGTGATTCCGCGGAACCGAAGTAGACGGTCGCGCCGACTGCCACCGCGCCCATGTCGAAGGCCTGCTTGACGCTGGCGAACAGCGTCTGGTCGTAAGTGTTGGGATAGCTCAGGAATTCGTTGTGATTGAACTTCATGATGAAGGGAATCTTGTGTACGTAGCGGCGCGCGACCGAACCCATGACGCCCAAAGTCGAAGCGACCGCGTTACACCCGCCTTCAATCGCCAACTCGCAGATACTTTCCGGATCGAACATGTGCGGGTTCGGCGCGAACGACGCGCCCGCCGAATGTTCCACCCCTTGATCCACCGGCAAGATGGAGACGTAACCCGTGCCTCCCAGGCGTCCGTGGCCGAGGATCGTTTGCAGATTACGTAGCGTCGTTGGTCCGCGGTCGGAATCGGCCAATACACGGTCGATAAAATCCGGGCCCGGCAGATGTAAGCGTTCGCGTGGAATACCTTTGCAGGTGTGCATCAAAAGCGCTTCGGCTTCGGCGCCAAGTATGGTGGTGATCTCGGTCATAGTGCCTCGCGGGGAAGGCGCGTCGTTAAACGCAAAGCGAAGCGGCAGCCTAAACCTCAAGCCCTTTGCACGCTTTGACTTTCATCAAACTTTCGACGCGCGCCGCATTGGCAAGCGATCGCGTTTGTGCAACATTGCGTATGCACAAACATCTTGGAGGCAAACGTCATGCTCCCACCCATCGCGCAAGCCGTTCGCTTCTGCATACCCACGGCGTTTTGGCTCGCGCTCGCCGTCGCGGTACCGGATCACGCTCAAGCAAGAGACATGCAGAAGTGGGTCACGGTGTGGGCCGCCTCCGCGCAGGGCCCTTACCCGCTCGGCAATCCCAGCGCGCAGCCCGAGCAGAAGTTCGCCTTTCCGGACGCGAATGCCGGAGCGACAGATCAAACCTTGCGCATGATCGTGCGCCCCGCGTTGTGGGGTACGCGCGCACGTGTGCGCTTTACCAACGCTTTCGGCGCCGCACCGCTCACGCTCGACAACGCCGTGGTTGCGCTGCAACGCTACGGCGGCAACATCGTCGCGGGCACCGGCGTGGCAGTCACTTTCGGCGGCAAAGCGAGCGCCACGATTCCGGCACGGGAGTGGCTGTGGAGCGACCCGATCGATCTCAAGTTCGTGCGCGGTGCGGGCGCGGCGGGCCTGGACGGGCGCAAGCTCGCCGTGAGCTTTCACGTTGCGGGGACGAGTGGAGCGATGACTTGGCATGCCAAGGCGCTGCAAACTTCCTACCTCACCGCGCCGCAGGCCGGCGTGCATAGCCGCGACGAGAACGACGCGGCCTTTCCGTACGGCACAGCCTCCTGGTTCTTCATCGACGCCATCGACATGATGGCACCGGCAGATACTGCGGTGGTGGTTTGCTTCGGCGATTCGATCACCGACGGCACGCTCTCCACCATGAACGGCGATGACCGCTGGCCGGATGCGCTGGCGCAGCGCGCGCACGAGAAGTTCGGCGGTCGCGTCGTGGTGATCAACGCTGGTATCGGCGGCAACCGTGTGGTTGGCCCGGCCGACTATCGGCAAAATCCCATCGCCGGCGGTCCGAGCGCGCTCGATCGTTTAGAGCGCGACGTGCTGAGCTTGTCCGGCGTGCAGACCGTGATCTGGATGGAAGGCATCAACGACTACGGCGCCGGCGGCGCGAGTGTGGTTGCCGTCACCGCCGGGTACCGCGCCGGTATCGAACGCATGCGCGCCCGAGGCGTCAAAGTGATCGGTGCGACGCTGACGACGGGGTTGAACTCCACCATCAAAACGCACAGTACGGCAGAGGTCGACGCCAAGCGCAAAGAAACGAATGACTTCATCCGCCGCGCCGGCGCGTTCGATGCGGTGGTGGATTTCGATGCGGTGACTATCGACGCCGCGAGCGGCGAGCTGAAAGCGCAGATGCAGCCCAATAGCACCGTCGGAGGAGCAGGAGACAAGCTGCACCCGAATCGGGCGGGATACAAGGCGATGGCGGAGGCGGTCGACTTATCGTTGCTGCGGCCGCGGGCCGATTTGGCGCGCGCCGCGCGCTAGTGTAGTGCTTCACTCTTAGTGCTACGTATGTGAGCATCGATGCAGGCGGGAGCACGAACAAAAATGGCGAGAATCGAGTCAGACAAGGCGCAAACCGCAGCGAGGTTGAACACCTCGCGAGGATTTGCAACGCGCTATGGCTCGATTTCTCGCCATCTTTTGTAGCATTAAGAGTGAAGCACTACACTAGCGATCAGCGCCGGGTGCGCATGTAGCGCTCGAATAATGGCGCGCTAATGGCACGCAGCGCGGCCCTGCTTTCGATCAGCTTGGCGTGCTGCCCTTGCCGCTCCAGCGCCAGGAGATTGAGCATTTGTCGCGCGGCGCGCTCGGGCGGTGTGTTCGCGCCGGCCTGTGCTAAGCGCACTGCGCTTGCCCATTGTGGCGCGGCGATAAGAGTCCAAGCGGGAAACCAAGCGAAGTCCTCACCCTCGCCGTCGCCTTCGAAGTCAGCGTCGAACTGTTTCGTCAGGGCATTCAGATCCGAATTCTGTAGCGTGGAGGCGACTGCAGCAGCCCTTGCTGGCGCCATCCATGACAGTTCCGCGAGCAACGGCCATGCACTGTCCAAGCCGGCGATACGAAACTCGGCCTCGACCTTCCATGCGAGCGGCGCCGGCAACCGCCGCCATGACGGGATGTGTTCGATGGCGGCGTTCGCTTCGTCCCATCTCTCGGCGCGCAACAGCAATGCTGCTGGGTGCAAAGCTTCGTGACCTGGATCAAAGCTGAAGGCGGCGATGCG
>CAZAWU010000093.1:3824-15153 GCA_964488915.1 uncultured Burkholderiales bacterium | reverse complement strand
CGGCTACCGTAGGACAGCGCGAGCGTGCGCCCATCTCCGAGCGTCTCATTCGGCGGCGGCTTGCGCGCCTCCAACACGGCGATGCGCAAGCCGGAGCGGGACAGCATCAACGCGAACGCACTACCGACCGGGCCGCCGCCCACGATGACTACATCGTAGGTGTCACTCGCCGCCGGCAATGCGGATGTGACGGGCTCCACGCTACTGCAAACTCCCGACGATGGCCTCGATCTCGCGCACCTGTTTCGGAGCGGCGGCGGTCAATATGTGACGGCCGCTCTTGGTCACAACGACATCGTCCTCGATGCGCACACCGATATTCCAGAAATGCTTCGGAACGTTTTTGGCGGGACGGATATAGCAGCCCGGCTCGACGGTTACCACCATGCCGGGTTCGAGCTTGCGCGAGTGGCCGTCGCGAGCATAGTCGCCGGCGTCGTGCACATCGAGCCCGAGCCAGTGGCCGGTGCGGTGCATGTAGAACTGCTGATATTTCTTCTTCTCGATCACCGCATCAACGCTGCCCTTGCACAGCTTGAAATCGATGAAGCCGCGCGCCAACACGCGCAGCGCCGCCTGATGATAGGTATCGAAGCGCGCGCCGGGTTTTACCGCGGCGATCGCGGCGCGCTGCGCATCGAGCACGAGTTCGTAGATGTCACGCTGCGCGGGAGAAAATTGGCCGTTCACCGGAAACGTGCGTGTGATATCCGCGGCGTAACTATCCAATTCGCAACCGGCGTCGATCAACAGCAAATCGCCGTTCTTGAGCTTGGCGTCGTTCTCGACATAGTGCAGCACGCAAGCATTCGCCCCGCCGGCGACGATCGAGGTATAGGCCGGCGCGCGCGCGCCGTTGCGCACGAACTCGTGCAACAGCTCCGCTTCGATCTCGAACTCCATGCGTCCGGGACGGGTAGTTTGCATGGCGCGCGCATGCGCCGCGGCGGTGATATCTGCCGCGCGCTGCATCGTCTGCAGCTCATGCGTGTCCTTGACCAGGCGCATGTCGTCGAGCAGCGCGCGCACATCCTTTAGCTCCGCCGGGGCAGACACGCCGGTGCGCACTTGCGCTTTGATCGCGTTCAGCCAGCGCATGACGCGCTCGTCCCACAGCGCGTGCGCGCCCATCGGGTAATGCAAGCTCGGCTGATCTTGGATGAGCTTGGGCATCAGCTCTTCCAGCTTCTTAACGGAGTGCGCTTCGTCCACGCCAAGCACGCTGCGCGCCTTGGCCGGTCCATAGCGGAAGCCATCCCAGATTTCGCGCGTTGGATCTTTGTCGCGGCAGAACAGAATCGTACGCGGCGTCTTGCCGGCGATCAGCACCAGCACCGCTTCCGGCTCGGAAAAGCCGGTGAGGTAGTAGAAATAACTGTCCCAGCGGTAGGGAAAGTGTGTGTCGCGATTGCGCGCCACTTCCGGCGCAGTGGCTACAAAGGCAACGCCGCTGCCGAGTTGTTTCAGCAAACGCGCGCGGCGCGCGGCGAAGACGCTTGGCGATGAGGATTTGCTCATGAGATGGTTTGGTTGATGCGGTTAGTCTTGGAAAGTATGCGATCCGCCTCGGCAAGCCGCTCCTGCGTGCCGACGTCCAGCCACAGCCCGCGGTAGTGTTCGCCGCGCACAGCACCTGCGCGCATCGCGGTGCGCAACAACGGCGCAAGCGGTGCGCGCGCGCCCGATTGGATGTCGCGAAACAACGCGGGCCGATACAGCGCGATCCCGGAAAACGTCAGCTTCTCCCCGCCTTCCTCCTGTACGCACTCGCCTTGCAACACGAAGTCGCCCTGAGGGTGGTGCGCCGGATTGTCGATCAGCACCAAGTCGGCTAGCGTGCTTGAGCGGGACATGGTCTCGCCACGGGCACGCAGCGCAGCGAACGGGTAGTCGCACACGACATCGCCATTGACCACGATGAACGGCGCGCCGCCCAACAAGTGCAGCGCGTTGGCAATACCGCCAGCGGTTTCCAAAGCGGTGACTTCGCGCGAATAGCCGATGCGCACGCCGTAGCGCGCGCCGTCACCTAACGCGCTTTCGATCTGCTCGCCCAAATGCGCGGTATTGACGATGATCTTGGTCACACCGGCGCGCGCGAGCGCCGCCAAATGCCACTCGATCAGCGCCTTGCCACCGGCTTTGAGCAAGGGCTTGGGCGTGCGATCGGTCAACGGGCGCATGCGCTCGCCGCGCCCGGCCGCCAAGATCATCGCGCTATCGCACAACATGCTTAGAAGGTGTGGCCCACGCGCCGCTCGGCGGCAGGTTCGAGCTCATCGAGCAAACGCAGCAGCGGCGTCAACTCGCGGTAGCGCGCGCACGCCGCGCGCAGGTAACGCATGACCAGAGGCATGTCCTTGAGGTAGCCGTCCTTGCCGTCGCGGTGGTACAACCGCGCGAAAATTCCCAGCACTTTGATATGCCGCTGCGCGCCCATCCATTCATAGTCGCGATGGAATTCCGCAAAATCGCGCGCCACCGGCAATCCTTCTTTGCGCGCCGCTTCCCAATAGCGGATGAGCCAATCGAGCGCACGCTCCTCGTCCCACTCCACATAAGCGTCTTTGAGCAGCGACACCGCATCATATGTGATCGGTCCGTACACCGCGTCTTGGAAATCGAGGATGCCCGGATTGGGTTCGCACACCATCAAGTTGCGCGAGTGGTAGTCGCGGTGCACGTACACTTTCGGCTGAGCGAGATTGTTCGCGAGGATGGGCTCGAACACGCTCGCCAGCGCGTTGGCCTGCGCCGCGCTCAGGCTGCAGTTGATGTGCTTGGCGATATACCAATCCGGGAACAAACGCAGCTCGCGCTCCAACAGCGTGCGGTCGTACTCCGGCAGCACCGCTTCGCGGCTGGTGCGTTGAATGTTCACCAGGGCGGTAAAGGCTTCGCGGTAGAGCCGGTCCGGCTCGGCGCTTGCCAGCGCTTGCAGATAAGTCGTGTTTCCCAGATCGGAGAGCAGCAGGAACCCCTGCTCGAAGTCTTGCGCGATGATTTTGGGCACATGCACGCCGGCCGCAGCGAACAAACCTGCCACTTGCACGAACGGCCGGCAATCTTCTTTGTCCGGCGGCGCGTCCATGACGATCAGGCTGCGCGCCGGCGCCTTCAGATTCACCCGCAAGTAGCGGCGAAAACTAGCATCGCTCGATGCGGGCGCTAGCGTGAAGTCCTCACCAGGCAGTTGGCGCTGGACCCACTCGTGCAGTTGTTCGTTACGCTGTGGCGACAAGGTACGCTGCTAAAAGGCGGGGCGAATCGGGATGGAATTGGGCCAATGAGGCAACAAATCAGGCGATAATGCGGCGCTCGTACGATTTTATCATCCATACACCCTTAAATTCGCTCGATGCGGCTTTTCGACACGCTTCTGTCCACGGCGCTCTTGCTCTGCTGCGCCACCGCCTGGGCGGCAGAACCGCAACCAACCCTCGTCGCGCAAACGCCCTTGAGCGGCAACGCAGCGCAAACGCCACCCGCGCCTGCCGCCGTGGGCGAAGTTGCAACGAGCGCCAGCACGGAGGTCTCACGCGCGCGCAGCACGGGTGGTTGGCCCGCCTCCTGCGGCCCCGCGCCGCAACCCGACAGCAAAGGTGTGCCGCAAGAGGACGCCGCGCTCAGCGCCGAGGATCTGCAGTCTTCGCGCGTTTACTTCTGGGCGGACAAGCTCTCCGGCACGCCGGGCGTCGACCTCGAAGCAAGCGGCAACGCGCGTATCGTCTCGCGCGGGGTCAAAGCACACACTGAGTTGCTGCGCTTCAATGCGCGCGAGAACGTCGTTACGGGCCCCGAACGCGTGCACGTCGAACGCGACGGCAACGAGGTCGACGGCGAGCAACTGCGCTACGATCTGGACACCAATCAGGGTTCGCTGCAGAAACCCAGCTTTCGTTTGACCAGGCAGGCGCAACGCAATTTCCCGTCGCGCGGCGACGCGCGCGAAGCGATTTTCCTTAGCCGTGACGAAGCCGAATTCAAAGAGGCGCGCTATACCAGCTGCCCGAACGGCAACGACGACTGGTATCTGCGCATGAAGGACCTGCAGATCAACGAGGCAACGCAGATCGGCACGGCGCGCGGGGTGAGCGTAACCTTCAAGGGCATACCGATCATGTACGCACCTTGGCTGGATTTCCCGCTGGACGATCAGCGCAAATCCGGTTTCCTGGCGCCGACGTTCGGCTCGTCCGTTTCCACCGGTTTCGATCTTTCGGTGCCCTACTACTGGAACATCGCGCCGAACTACGACGCCACCATCACCCCTCGCCTGCTTACCAAGCGCGGGCTGCAGCTCAACAACGAGTTCCGCTACTTGCGGCGCCCGTTTAACGGCCAAATGGAACTACAGTACCTGCCCAGCGACCGGCTGGCCGACGAGGACCGCCACTTCATCTCCGTCAGCCACAACCAGCAGTTGTCTTGGGGCGCGAGCGGCTATCTGCGCTTGCAGGATGCATCCGATGACGATTATTTCCGCGATCTCAGTTCGTTAGTTGCACTGACTTCGCGCACCAACTTGCCGCGCGAAGCGGGCTTGTCGTGGGGTTCGTCGCACTGGAACTTCTTCGGCCGAGCGCTGCAATACCAGACACTACAGAATCCAGAGCGCACGGAATCGGTGCCCTATCGCCTGCTGCCGCAGCTGCAGTTGAACGGAGCGTACAACAACGTGCGCGGCTTCGATTTCAGCCTCAACACTGAGTACACCGATTTCCGCCACTTCAAGCCTTCGCTGACACAGCCTGAAGGCAAGCGCTTCATCGCCTACCCCAGCGTCGCGCTGCCGCTTACACGCAGCTTCGGTTTCGTCACGCCAAAAATCGGTTTGCACTACACGCGCTACGCCAATCTAAGCGAGAACAGCGGCGGCATCGACAGCGAAACGCGCACGGTTCCTATCTTCAGCGTCGACGGCGGCTTGTTCTTCGAGCGCGAAATGCGCTTGCGCAACCGCACCTACACACAGACGCTCGAGCCGCGCCTGTTCTTGCTGCGCATCCCGTTTCGCGACCAAGCCAACATCCCGAACTTTTCCACCACCGAGTCGGATTTCAGCTTTGCGCAGATCTTCAGCGAGAACCGCTTCATCGGCGGCGATCGCATCAACGACGCCGACCAAATAACCGGCGCGCTGATCACGCGCTTTCTAGACCAGGACGGCGGCGAACGCCTACGCGCGGCGGTCGGCCAGCGTTATAACTTCAAGGAGCAACGCGTTACGCTCTCCGGCACTGCGACCGACCGCCGCCGCGTGTCTGATCTACTGCTGGGGTTGTCCGGACGGCTGTCGAGCCGCTGGTGGCTGGACGGTGGTATCCAGTACGACACCGATGTGCAGCGCACGCGCAAAAATTCGTTCGGCCTGCGCTATTCCCCGGCGACCGGCAAAGTGGTCAATCTCGGCTACCGCTTCAACCGCGATCCGAGCAACCCGTTCGAGCAAGTTGACATTTCCGGCTTGTGGCCGCTGCGAGAGAACTGGTACGCGGTGGCGCGCACCAACTATTCTCTGCGCGACTCCAAGTTGGTGGAGGGCCTGTTGGGGCTTGAGTATAATAATTGCTGCTGGTCGCTGCGTTTGGTGGCGCACCGCTTCACCACCACCGAGCAGAAGACCTCCGAATCGCTCTTCTTGCAACTGGAACTGCGCGGTTTAACCAAACTCGGCAACAACCCGCTCGAAGTGCTACGCCGCAACATTCCGGGTTACATCAAAACCGACGAAATTGAACTAGGAGCACGCTGATGCCTACCGTTCGCCGCCACCGCTTAGCTTGGTTCTGTCTCGCGCTCCTCGCTGCGAGCGTCTTTACAGCCCAAGCCGCGCGTGCGCAACAGAGCGAAGGTGATGGCCCCGAACCGAAACTCGAACGCCGCTTGCCGGCGCCGCCGGATGGCGGTGGTTCGACGGCGTTCACGCTCGACCGCATCATTGCAGTGGTGAACAACGAGGTGATCACGCAACTGGAGCTTAACAACCGCCTCAACATCATCGTTCAGCAGCTGCGCAAGCAAGGCACGGAGTTGCCCTCGCGCCAGATTCTGTCGCGCCAAGTGCTCGACCGCATGGTGAGCGATCAAGTGCAGTTCCAACTCGCCAAGGAAACCGGTTTGCGCGTCGATGATTCCCAAGTCGATCGCGCAGTACAGCGCATCGCCGATGAAAACAAGCTAAGCGTGGCGGACTTCCGCAGCGCACTGGAAGCCGACGGTGTGAACTTCAGCGTATTCCGCGAAGACATTCGCAGCGAAATGACGCTGGCGCGGCTGCGCGAGCGTGAGGTGGACAACACCGTCGCCGTCACCGAGTCCGAGATCGACAGCGAACTCGAGGCCCGCAGCAAGCGTGCCGTGCCCGACGAGGAATTGTTCCTCGCGCACATCCTAGTGCAAATTCCCGATCAAGCCAGCGCGGAACAGATCGAGCAACGCAAAGCCAAAGCCGAGCAAGCCTTGACCGCGCTGAAGAGCGGCACCGATTTCGCGCAGGTTTCGGCGAGCTTTTCCGACGCGCCGGAGGCGCTGCAGGGCGGCAACCTCGGCTGGCGCGGGACGGCGCGGTTGCCGAAACTGTTCGTCGAAGCTGCCACCAGCCTCAACAAAGGCCAGAACAGCGATGTTCTGAAGAGTGCCAACGGCTTTCATATCATCCGGCTTGTGGACAAGCGCGGCACGGGCGTGGCGCAAGTCATCAATCAAACCAAGGCACGCCACATCTTGGTGAAAGTGAGCGAAATTGTCTCCGACGAAGAAGCGCAGCGCCGCGCGCGCTCACTCAGGGAGCGGCTCGACAATGGCGCCGATTTTGCCGAGCTTGCCAAGCAAACGTCCGAGGACGCAAGCGCCCCGAACGGCGGCGACCTAGGCTGGGTGTCCCCCGGCGATACCGTGCCCGAATTCGAGCGTACCATGGAATCGCTGGATATCAACAAGGTCTCGGAGCCGGTACGCACGCAGTTCGGCTGGCACATCATTCAAGTTTTGGAGCGGCGCACACAGGACGTGACCGAGGAACGCGGCCGCCTCGCCGCACGTCAGGGAATCAAACAACGCAAAGCGGACGAAACCTTTCAGGATTGGCTGCGGCAACTGCGCGACCGCGCTTACATAGAGTATCGCCTGGAAGATCGCCAGTAATTTGATTGCCGGACTGATTCTATAGGGTGTACTAGAAGTTTGATGGAAGGGTGCAGCCCCGCCAGCACGCAGCGTCACTCATACGTGCGTATTCGAGCACAGCTGTGACGTGCCGTTAGCCCCCGCCATTCCCATCGTCGCCATCACTACCGGCGAGCCCGCCGGCATCGGCCCGGACTTGTGCGCACGCCTGTTCTCGGAGGTGCAACGCGAACAGCTCGACGCACATCTCGTTCTGATCGGCGACGCCGGCATGCTGCGTGAGCGCGCAGATGCGCTCGGTGTCGCGCCGACGCTGCCGCTTTGGAGCGCAGGCACGCAACCCACAGCCGGCATCAGCGTACTGCATGTACCGCTCGCGCAAGCGGCGCTTCCGAGCCAGCTAGATGTACGCAATGCCTCGTACGTGCTCGCCACTCTCGATTGCGCCATCGACGGTTGCCGGCGCGGCGAATTTGCCGCCATGGTCACTGCACCGCTGCAAAAAAGCGTAATCAACGACGCTGGCATTGCCTTTAGCGGCCACACGGAGTATCTCGCGGCGCGCAGCGGCACGCCTCACGTGGTCATGATGCTGGCCGGTGGCGGCCTTCGCGTCGCGCTCGCCACCACGCACCTCGCCTTGAAGGACGTCAGCGCAGCGATTACGCGCACGTCGCTCACGGCCACGCTGCGCGTATTGCACCATGATTTGCGTGCGCGTTTCGGCATCGCGCAGCCGCGTGTGCTCGTCGCGGGACTCAATCCGCACGCGGGGGAAGGCGGCCACATGGGACGCGAAGAGATCGAGGTGATCACGCCGGTACTGCAAGCGCTGCGTGCGGAAGGGATGCAGCTGAGCGGTCCGCTGCCCGCCGATACTTTATTCACCCCGCAGCACCTGCGCGACGCCGACTGCGCGCTCGCCATGTTCCACGATCAGGGTTTGCCCGTGCTCAAGTACGCGAGCTTCGGCCAAGGCGTGAACGTGACGCTTGGGCTACCTTTCATCCGCACCTCAGTCGATCACGGCACCGCGCTCGACAAAGCGGGGACAAACAACATTGACGGCGGCAGTTTGCGCGCGGCGGTCGCTCTAGCGATTGAACTGACGCAACCGCGCGAACTGAAGGGCTAACCCAAGCGCTTGAACGCCTGCAGCGCGAGCTCGCTTAACCCCGCGCCGCCGGCTTCGACGTGACCGCACATTTGCTTGCGCATGCGCGGATCCCAGAAGCGCCGGATGTGGTTTGTGATGCCGTCGATCGCGACTTCACGGTCCGGCTCGGATTTAAAGAACGCTTCGATCTGATTCGCCATCTTGACCAGGTGGTCGATGTTCACGCGATCACCTCTTTGGCGTTCACCACTCGCTGCGCGTACGTGTAGACCGTGTGCCGCCCAGGACGGGCGAAACCGATCAGGCACAAACCTACTTCTTCCGCCAAACGGATCGCCAGCGCCGTTGGACCCGAGACGGCTACGAGCGCGCTAATCCCGCACGTGGCCGCTTTTTGGATCAACTCGTAGCTCGCGCGGCTGGTGAGTACGGCAAAACCATCTTTCAAGTCGGCCCCGCGCTGCGCCAGTGCGCCGATCAACTTATCCAGCGCGTTGTGCCGGCCGACGTCTTCGCGCACGAACTCGATTCTTCCGTCCTGGCGTGCCCACGCTGCGGCATGCAGCGCGCCGGTGACCGCATTGATTGGCTGTCGCTCAGCCAACTGCGTCAGCGCGCTTTGCACTGCTTCGTGCTCAATGACGCTTCGGTGCGCAAGCGGCACGGGATGCCGGATCGCCTGCTCCAAATCGCGCACGCCGCACAAGCCGCAGCCGGTACGGCCGGTGAGATTGCGCTGGCGCGCTTCGAGCTTAGCGAAGCGTTCGGCCGCAATGCTCACATCGACGACGATGCCTTCGGGGTGGGGCTCCATCTTCATGCCAAGCACCTCAGCGCGCGCAGCCACGACACCTTCGCTCAAGCTGAAGCCAAGCGCGAAATCATCCAGGTCCTGCGGTGTGGCCATCATGACGGCAAAGGACGCGCCGTTGTAGGTCAGCGCGACCGGTGTTTCTTCCGCGATCTGCTCGCGCACCGGCGCACCGGCGCGCTGCGCCTGCCATTGCTCGGCGGGAAAGGCGCTGTGCGGCTGCAAGCCCGCGTACGCTGCCCGCATCAGCTTTGCCGGATCAAGCGGTGTTCCAGCAATTCCGACTGCTGCTGCGAAAACGCTTGGTACTGCCGCTGCCACTCGGACGGTTGCGATACACGCACCAGCTGCACGGCGGTGACCTTGTACTCGGGACAATTGGTCGCCCAGTCGGAGTTATCCGTGGTAATCACGTTGGCGCCGGACTCCGGGAAATGAAACGTGGTGTACACCACCCCCGGCTGCACGCGCTCCGTCACTTTGGCGCGCAGCACCGTTTCGCCGGCACGGCTGGCGATACCGACCCAATCGCCGTCCTTGATACCGCGATCTTGTGCATCGCGCGGATGAATCTCCACCCGGTCTTCGTGATGCCACATCACGTTTTCGGTGCGCCGCGTCTGCGCGCCGACGTTGTACTGCGACAAGATGCGCCCCGTCGTCATCAGCAGCGGGAACTTGCGCGTGACTTTCTCATCGGTCGGCACGTACTCGGTGATGCCGAAGTGCCCCTTGCCGCGCACGAACTCATCCACATGCATGACCGGTGTGCCCACCGGGTGCACTTCATTGCACGGCCATTGGATGCTGCCGAGTTCATCGAGCTTCTCATAGGTGACGCCGTGGAAAGTCGGCGTCAGCAGCGCGATCTCCGTCATGATTTCGCGCGGATGGTTGTAGTTCATCGGATAGCCCATCGCGTTGGCGAGCGCCTGCGTAACTTCCCAATCTTCCTTGCCCGCCAGCGCGGGCATGACTTTGCGCACCGGCGAGATGCGCCGCTCAGCGTTGGTGAAGGTGCCGTTCTTTTCCAAGAACGACGAGCCGGGCAAGAACACGTGCGCGTACTTGGCGGTTTCGTTCAAGAACAAGTCCTGCACCACCAAGCACTCCAGCGCTTCTAGCGCCGCTTGCACGTGATGTGTGTTGGGATCGGACTGCAGCACGTCCTCACCCTGCACGTACAAACCCTTGAAGCTGCCGTCGAGCGCAGCCTCGAACATGTTCGGAATGCGCAAACCCGGCTCATCGAGCAGTTTGACTTTCCAAGCGTTTTCGAACAACGCACGCGTGGCCGCATCGGAAATGTGGCGGTAGCCGGGCAACTCATGCGGAAACGAACCCATGTCGCACGCGCCCTGCACGTTGTTCTGTCCGCGCAGCGGGTTCACGCCCACGCCTTCGCGCCCGATGTTGCCGGTGGCCATCGCTAGATTGGCGATGCCGATCACCATGGTCGAGCCTTGGCTATGCTCGGTTACGCCGAGGCCGTAGTAGATCGCTGCGTTGCCGCCGGTGGCATAGAGCCGCGCAGCGGCGCGCACCGCTGCCGCGGGCACGCCGGTTACTGGCTCCATCGCCTCGGGCGAGTTGTACTCGCGCGCGACGAAGGCGCGCCAGTGATCGAATGCCTCCGCTTCGCAGCGCGCTTGGACGAACGCCTCGTTCACCAATCCCTCGGTGACGATCACGTGGGCGAGCGCGTTGACGATGGCGACATTGGTGCCGGGACGAAGCTGCAGATGGTATTGCGCCTGCACGTGCGGCGAGCGCACCAGGTCGATGGTGCGCGGATCGACTACGATCAGCTTCGCGCCTTCTCTGAGACGGCGCTTCATCGCGGAGGCAAACACCGGATGCGCATCGGTCGGGTTTGCGCCGATCACCATGATAACGTCGGCTTGCGCAACGGAATCGAAATCCTGCGTGCCGGCCGATTCGCCCAGCGTCGTTTTCAAGCCGTAGCCGGTCGGGGAGTGGCACACGCGCGCACAAGTATCGACGTTGTTATTGCCGAACACGGCGCGCACGAACTTCTGCACCAGGTAAGTTTCTTCATTGGTGCAGCGCGACGAGGTGATGCCGCCGACCGCATCGCGGCCGTGCTTAGCTTGAATCGCTTTGAATTTGTCAGCCGCGTAGGTGAGCGCCTCCTCCCATGACACTTCGCGCCAAGGGTCGGTGATCTTCTCGCGGATCATCGGTTTCTTGATGCGGTCCGGGTGCGTTGCATAGCCCCAAGCGAAGCGCCCCTTCACGCAACTGTGACCGTG
>CAZAWU010000093.1:0-3724 GCA_964488915.1 uncultured Burkholderiales bacterium | reverse complement strand
ACTTCCTCGCACGCGCGTACGCAGCGGCTGCAGACGATGCACTTGCTTGGATCGTAAGTGAAGTACGGGTTCGATTCGTCTTTCTTGTCCTTAGTGTGGTTCGCGCCGTCGTAGCCGTAGCGCACTTCGCGCAGCCCCACCGCGCCGGCCATGTCCTGCAATTCACAGTTGCCGTTGGCGGAACACGTCAAGCAATCGAGCGGATGATCGGAGATATAGAGTTCCATCACGCCGCGGCGCAGATCGGCCAACTTGCCGCTTTGCGTGTGCACCACCATGCCTTCTTCGCACTGCGTGGTGCAGGAGGCGGGGTAACCCTTGCGGCCCTCGATCTCGACCAGACACAGGCGGCAGGAACCGAATGGCTCGATGCTGTCGGTCGCGCACAGTTTCGGCACGCTCACGCCCGCGGCTGCGGCCGCGCGCATGATCGATGTGCCTGCCGGCACGGTCACGCTCATGCCGTCGATTTGCAGCGTGACGCGCTTTTCACTCGAGACTTCCGGTGTGCCGAAATCGTGATCGAATTTGGACAACATGACGCCTTACCTCACATACTGTTTATAGGATGTCATGGACAATAGCCATGATCCTCATTTATGCAGCTTTACTTTCTGTAGTAATACCAAAATCTTCGGCAAAGTGATTGAGCGCGCTCAACACCGGATACGGCGTCATCCCGCCCAGCGCACACAGCGAGCCGTGCAGCATGGTGTCGCACAGATCGCGTAGCAATTTGACATTCATGGCACGATCGCGTTCTTGCACAATCTTGTCCACCACCTCAACCCCGCGCGTCGAACCTATGCGGCACGGCGTGCACTTGCCGCACGACTCGATCGCGCAGAACTCCATCGCATAGCGCGCCATCTGCGCCATGTCGACGGTGTCGTCGAAAGCGACAATGCCGCCGTGGCCGATCATCGCGCCAATGCCGACGTAGGCCTCGTAATCGAGCGGCACATCCCACTGCGACTGCGGCAGGTACGCGCCGAGCGGCCCGCCCACTTGCACCGCGCGCAGCGGCCGTCCGCTCGCGGAGCCGCCGCCGTAGTCGTATAACAGTTCACGCAGCGTAAGGCCGAAGGCCTTTTCCACCAAGCCGCCGTGCTTGATATTGCCGGCGAGCTGAAACGGCAGCGTGCCGCGCGAGCGGCCCATGCCAAAGTCTCTGTAGAAGTCCGCGCCCTTGTCGAGAATGATCGGCACCGAGGCAAGAGAAATCACGTTGTTGATGACTGTCGGCTTACTGAATAATCCCTCGATCGCCGGCAGCGGCGGCTTGAAGCGCACGATGCCGCGCTTGCCTTCCAAGCTTTCCAGCATCGCGGTTTCTTCGCCGCAGATATAGGCGCCGGCGCCCAAGCGCACTTCCAGGTGAAAAGCTTTGCCGCTGCCGAGCACGTTGTCGCCGAGATAACCTTGCTCGGCTGCTTTCGCGATCGCGGCGTTGAGTGTGCGATGCGCGTACGGATATTCCGAGCGCAAGTAGATGTAGCCGCGCGTAGCGCCGACTGCCAGCGCCGCGATCGTCATGCCTTCGATCAGCACAAACGGATCGCCTTCCATGATCATGCGGTCGGAGAAGGTGCCGGAGTCGCCTTCGTCGGCATTGCAGACAATGTACTTCTGTGGCGCGGGCGTGTTCAACACCGTGTTCCACTTGATGCCCGCAGGAAATGCCGCGCCGCCGCGCCCGCGCAAGCCCGAGGCCGTGACGGCGGCAACGATCGCTTCGGCGGAAAGATCGAGCGCGTTGCGCAAACCACGATAACCAGCGTGCGCGAGGTAATCGTCGAGCGCCAGCGGATCGGCAATACCCACGCGCGCGAAGGTCAAGCGCTCCTGGCGCTTGAGATACGCTATCTCTTCGGTCGCACCGAGGCGCAGTGCGTGCGCGCCGCCGCGCAGGAAATTCGCTTGGAACAAAGCCGGCACGGCTCCGGGTGTAACCGGGCCGTAGGCGATGCGCCCCGCGGGCGTTTCCACTTCGACCATGGGCTCGAGCCAAAACAGCCCGCGTGAGCCGTTGCGCACGAGCGTGATCGCTTCGCCCCGGCGCGCCGCCTCGGCCACAACGGCAGCCGCGACCGCATCCGCGCCAACCGAAACCGCTGCCGAATCGCACGGCACAAAAACTCTGCTCGTCACCGCAGTCTCAGTGTTCTGGCTCACCCGCAACCAGCGCATCGAAGCGCGCGGCGGACACACGCCCGTACAGCCGGCCGTCGATCGTCAGCGCGGGCGAGAGCGCGCAGTTGCCCAGACAGTAAACCGGTTCCAGCGTATACGCGCCGTCGGCGGAAGTTTCGTGCAGCTTCACATTGAGCCGATTACAGGCATGCTGCGTCAAAGCCGCGGCCCCCATAGCTTGGCAGGCTTCCGCTTGGCAGATCTTGACCACGCGCTCGCCTGCAGGTTTCTCGCGAAAGTCGTGATAGAAGCTGACCACGCCGTGCACTTCGGCGCGCGACAAATTCAATTCGTGCGCGATCATCGGTACCGCCTCCGGCGGGATGAAGCCGAGGCGCTCTTGCACGCGATGCAAAATTGGCAGCAGCGCACCGGGCAGCGCGATCAGGTCGGCAACAATTTCGTGCAGCGCTGCCGCAGTGAGTTGGTCGGTCTTCATGCTCTACCACCGCGATCCCAGGTTTACACCGAGGCGGTGTTCGGTCTCGTTCCTTGATATGCACATCTTTGCATATAATGCTGCGTCGCTCATTCTACGCTTCGGTTTGACTTCCTCAATATGCATCGGATTGCATATAAGCTTCGCGTCGCTCCGCAATGGGTCGTCGACCGCCCGGGTCAGTCGGGCGTGGCGCTGCCGCAGGTGCTGTCGCTGTGCGCGGCGCTGCACGAGCGCGGCAGTCTGGCGGAAGCGAGCAAGCAGCTGCGCGTGTCCTACCGGCACGCCTGGGGGTTGCTGCGCGAAGCCGGTGCGCTGTTCGGTGTGCCGCTGGTGGCCATGACGCGCGGACGCGGCGCGAAGCTCACCCCGTTCGGCGAGAAGCTGCTGTGGGCGGACAAGCGCATCGCCGCGCGCCTATCGCCACTGCTGGACACGCTCGCTTCCGAGCTGCAGGGTGAGTTGGAGCGAGTGCTCAAAGCCTCGCCGAGTCTGCTGCGCATCCATGCGAGCCACGGCTTCGCGGTGGAAGCGCTGCACGAAACGCTGGTGGCCGACGAAGTTCCGGTCGAGGTGCGCTACATCGCCAGCCAGGAAGCGCTCGCGTCACTGCAGAAAGGCGGCTGCGAACTGGCGGGCTTTCACGTGCCCATTGGCGCGCTGCAAACGCGCGCGCTGCAGCAGTACCGGCGCTTGCTCGACGCGAAAACACTGCGCATCATCAACCTCGCCACGCGCCAGCAGGGATTGATCGTCGCGCGCGGCAACCCGCTTGGCATTCGCGCTCTGAAAGACCTGGCGCGCCCCAACGTACGCTACGTCAACCGGCAGAGCACCTCGGGCACGCGCATTCTGTTCGACTTGCTGCTGGAAGACGAAGGCATCGACCCGCGCCGCATTCGCGGCTACGAAACCGCCGAATACACGCACGCGGCGGTGGCGGCCTACGTCGGCAGCGGCATGGCTGATGCCGCCTTCGGCGTAGAAACCGGCGCGCGCCGCTTCGGCTTGGACTTCATTCCGATCTGTGTCGAGCGCTATTTCCTCGCTTGCCGCAGCGAAGCGCTACCCACGGCGCTGCTCGCACCTGCG
>CAZAWU010000092.1:0-15269 GCA_964488915.1 uncultured Burkholderiales bacterium | reverse complement strand
AAAGGAAAGCACCGTCTCCCGACACCGGGGAGAGGGCGGAGTGAGGGGATCTTGTTTCACTTTTTCACGTTTCACTGACGATCTAGAGAATGCGAACAACCCTCAGCCTCCTCCACCGCCTGCTCAACTGGCTGCTCGCTTTGAGCGTTGCCATTCTCATCATTCCCGTTCTGCTGCAAATCTTCTCGCGCTACGTCGGTTTCATCCCACGCTACATCTGGACGGAGGAGATGGCGCGCTTTTGCTTCATCTGGATGATTATGCTTGGCGCGATGATAGGTGTGCGCGAGGGCACGCATTTCGATGTCGATCTGCTGCCCAACGTGTCGCGGCGCGTCCACTTAGCGTTGCGCATCGTCATGCACGCGGCGATTCTCGTCTTCGCGCTTATCTTTCTTTACTACGGCTACCAGTTCACGCAGGAAGCGGTGCAGGGCGAACGCACTTCAGAACTGGCGGATTTGCCGCTGTGGCTCATCTTCATCGCTTGGCCGCTGGCGGGGTTGATGTGGGTGCTATTCACCGCTGAAAGATTGCTCACTGAGTGGCGCATGGCGCGGCGGACATGAGCGCCGGCCAGGCCAGTTTGATCTTGTTCGGCGTGTTCTTCGCGCTGATGTTTTTGCGCGTGCCGATCGCCTTCGCGCTCGGCTTGGCGTGCGTACCGCTTTTGTTCTTAGAAGAGCGGCTCTCGCCGATGGTGCTCTTCAACGAAACCTACACGGCGTACAACTCGTTCATCCTGCTTGCGGTGCCGTTCTTCCTGCTGACGGCGAACTTGATGAACGCGGGCGGCATCACCGACCGTATGCTGCGCTTGTCGCGCACTATGGTCGGCCATCTGCCGGGCGGACTAGCGCAGATGAATGTCGTGCTCTCAATTTTCTTCGCCGGTATTTCCGGCTCCAGCACCGCGGACGCAGCGAGCCAGGGCAAGCTGTTCATTCCAGCGCAGGTTAAGGAGGGCTACGACGTTAGTTTCTCCGTCGCCATCACCGCGGTGTCCGCCGTGCTGGCGGTGATCATTCCGCCCAGCATTTTGATGATCGTCTGGGGCGGGGTGATGACGACTTCGATCGGCGCTCTGTTCATCGCCGGCATCTTGCCTGGCTTGCTCATTGGCGGCGTACAGATGGCCACGGTGCACGCCTACGCCAAGCGGCGCGGCTACCCGACTTATCCGCGCGCTCGTTTCGCCGATTTCATGCAAGCCGCGGTGATTTCGGTGCCGGCCATGATGACGCCTGTCATCATCATCGGCGGCAAGATTTTCGGCTGGTTCACGGCCACCGAATCGGCGGCGATAGCGGTGCTGTACTCGCTTGGGTTGTCGGCGTTCTTCTACCGCGAGCTCGGCGGCAAGCAGTTGTACCAAGCGCTGCTGGAAACAGGCAAACTTGCTGCGATCGCACTCTTTTGTGTCGGTACTGCCTCCTGCTTCGGTTGGTTACTGGCGTACTATCAGATTCCTAAGATACTCCTGGATACGGTATCTTCCTGGCACCTCGGTTTGGTCGGTACCGGTTTCTTGATTGCAGGCGTATTTCTGCTGGTGGGCTGTTTCCTCGATGCTATTCCCGCCATCATCATCGTCGGCACTATCCTGCAGCCGATGGCGAAAGCGGCGGGGATGCATCCAGTGCACTTCGCGCTCATCGGCATCGTCTCGCTGGCCTTCGGCTTGGTTACGCCGCCGTACGGGCTTTGCTTATTAATCTCCTGCTCGATAGCGAAGGTAAAGCTAAAATCCGTGCTGAAAGATGTGGTTATCATGCTGCTGCCGATGCTCGCGGTGTTGATCCTCATCATCGTTTGGCCCGAGTTGTTCCTGGCGCTGCCGCGCTGGTGGGCGCCGGATTTCACCGATTAGGCTGGCTTGTTGGCGGCGTTTGCCCTCCCGCCCACGGCGGCGTAAGCTTATGTAAGCAGAGTGCTTTCTGTAGAGGTACGGGTTTGTTTTGCTGGCTGTTGTGGGGTGTGGGTCCATGAATCATAAGAACATATTTCCTAGAAGTTCTCTCGCGGTCGCTGTGGCGCTCAGTCTGGCTGGTTGCGCCGGGCTAACGCCTTCTGCCCAGAGTCCGAGGTTGGAGCATTTCGCTGCGGGCGATTTGCCGCCGCCGATTGAATCGGTGCCGCAAGCGATTGTCGCGCCGGTGGTTGCGCCTGTGGCCGAAGCGGATGCGGAGGTTCCGATCGCGCTGTCGGGCGACGAGGCTGCCGCAAGCGAAGCGGCTTACAACGTCGGTTACAGCGTGCGCCGTGCCGAAGCCACGGGCGTAAAGCGCGTGTTCGACGACGGCTATGAAACCTACGTGCAGTTTTCTGCCCCACCCGGCGCGGACGCCGATGTATTCGATGCGCAAGGCAACGCGCTGAATGCCGCGCGCTACGGCGACTACCTGGTCATTTCGGGCGTGCATCGCAGCGTGGTCGTGCAGGTGGGCTGGCTGTATAGCCCTGTTAGCGCTGGGCCGCTCGATCTGCGCGCGGCGACCGAATTGGGCGATGCGGTGCCGGCGCCGGGCAGCGTCTCACGGCTTGCGGCCGCGCCGGTGCGAACCGACTCGGTATTTGTGCAAGCAGCCGATGCTGCGGCGGAAGCGGTCGTACCAGAGGCACCGGAAGTGGTGCGATCTGGCCCGCACGCCGGTAAGCACGAGAAGCGTCATGAGCAGGTTGCAGCCGCCGAAGTAGGTCAAGCCAAATCGGTTGGCGACCAAACCACACTTGTGCGTGTGCATTTTGCCAAGGGGGCGGCACGTCTGGCTGTATCCAAGCAAACGCGCGCTGCGCTGGTGCAGGCGGCCAAGCAGGCCACGCGAGTCATTCTGCACGGCGAGGCGGGCGGCGCTGCCGGAGTCGCGACCAACACCAAGCTCGCGCGTGCGCGCGCGCTCAGTGCTAAGCAGATGTTGGTCAGTGAGGGTGTTGCCGCCGCGAAGATCGTTCTGACCTACTCGGCGGGCGGTGTGAGTACTGCCGCTACCTCGAGGGACGGCCGCGCGGCGAACCGGCGCGTCGATTTCGTCTTCGTCGGTCCCGGGCAAGAGCGCATGCAGGTGGCGGTTTCCGAACTCCGCTAAGCCCACACCGCCACAGCAACTCTCCCAGCCGCGCCGGCAGAGTTCTCACCTGCCCGCGTCGTGCGACGCTGATTATTTGTTGGGCAACGCGCCCGTTCGGTAATATCCCCGTTGCTGTGCCTCCTCGCGTCGACCTAACATCACCTGCCGCCTATGCCCGCCTTCCGCAAGCTCGCCGACAGTTTTGGTCTTGAGACATCCGGCGTCGATTTGCCCGCCATCGAAGACACTGCGGCCTTTGACGCCATCGAGCAAGCGCTCTATCAAGGCCAAGTGCTAGTCATTCGCGGTCAGACGCTTACACCCGCGCAGTTCGTTGCGTTCGCGCGCAAGTTCGGCCGCCCTAAGCCGCACGTAATCGATCAGTTCCATCACGCCGAGTTTCCCGAGATTTTGATTTTGTCGAACGTCAAGCAAGACGGTAAACCGATCGGCTTGGCCGACGGCGGCACGTATTGGCACACGGATTACTCTTACCTCGCCGAGGCGGCCAAAGCCACCACACTCTATTCGATCCAAGTGCCGCGGCGCGGCGGGGACACCTTGTTCGCCAACATGCGCGCGGCGTATGACGACCTGCCGGCGGCGATGAAGCGGCGCATCGACGGCATGGTCACGCTCAATTTGTACGGCAACCGCGACAACCTCGACGTGACCACGCGCACGGCCGCTTCGGCATTGAACGGCGAACAATGGCAGAAGATGGCCGTGGTCAAACATCCACTGGTTCGCGCGCACCCGGTCACGGGGCAGAAGGCGTTGTACGCCGTCTCCGGCACCTCGATGGGTATCGACGGCATGCCGGAGGATGAAGCGCTGGCGCTGCTGCGTGAACTCGCCGCGCACGCAACGCAGCCCAAGTATCAGCTCGCGGTCAAATACGGCGTCGGCGACGTCGTCATCTGGGACAACGCCTCGCTGCTGCACTCGGCGACGCTAACCGATCCGAACGACGCGCGTACGCTCTACCGCATTACTATCGAATCAACAACATCGCACTAGGGAGATTGCATGAAGAAGGTCGTCGGCATTGTCGTTGCGCTACTGGTGCTTGCCTACCCAGCGGCTACGTGGTGGACGGGTAAGCAAGTGGAGGCGCACATGGCCGAGCAGTACAAAATGGTCGAGCAAATGCCGTTCATGAAAATCGTCAAGCGCGATTTTCAGCGTGGCTTCGCCAGTTCGACCGAAACGGTCACATTCGAATTGTTCGGCGATATGTTCCGCAGCTTGGGGAAGCTCGAAAGTAACGCGGCACCGGGTGCGCAAACTCCCGCCGCAGGCGCTGCGCCGCAACCAGTACAGTTCACCGTGCGCAGCAACATCAAACATGGTCCGTTCGCCGGCGGCAAGCTGGCGGCGGCCGTGGCTGAGACTGAGTTGGTGTTCGACGACAAGACCAAGCACGAGTTGGCCAAGGTGTTCGGCGATAAGAAGCCGCTTACCGCCCGCACGGTGTTTGCCTTTGGCGGCGGCGGCAGTTCGACGGTCGAAAGCCCGCCGATCGCACACACTTTCACGGACGAGGGCGGCGGTACGCTCACCTGGGGCGGCGTCAAGGCGGACGTGGATTTCGCGCCACAGATGCGCAGCTACACATTGCGCGGGGCGGCGCCCAAACTCGAAGTCAAAGACAACAAGGGCGGGCACATGGTCATGTCCGACATGCAGTTCACAGGCGACCAGAAGCGCGTGTTTGACGACGAGCCGATGCTCTACGCCGGCACGCAGAACTTTAAGATCGCGCAGATCGAATTTAGTGGCATGCCGTCGGGTGCGGCAGCGTTGACCGAGGGGCAGGACGCCGCCGATGCCGTGCCGCAAGCGCCCGCCAAGCCGGTGTCGATCAAGAACGTGACCTACGATATCAGTATGCCGATCAATGGCGAGTTCCTCGACATGGGTGCAAAGCTGGGCGCTGCTTCGGTTCTGGTCGATAAGCAGGACTACGGTCCAGTGCACTACGACCTTTCGTTCAAGCGCTTGCACGCGCGCACTACGGCGAAGCTATATCGGGCGATGATGAAGATGTATTCCGATCCGGCGGCAATGACGCAGAATCCGAATCCCGGCGAAATGCTCGCGCCGTTGGCCGAACCGGCCATGGAGTTGCTCAAGTACAACCCCGAGTTCGCCATCGATCGCATCAGCTTCAAGAGCCCGCAGGGTGAAGCGCGCGTTTCCGGGCACGTTAAATTGAAAGATGCGAAACCGGAAGATCTGGCCAATCCGATGATGATGCTGGCCAAGCTCGATGCCGGCGCCGATCTCGAGTTGCCCGAGGCGTTTTTGGCGGAAATCGGCGCGGCGAAGGCGCAATCGCCGGAAGAAAAGCAGATGCAGCAGCAGATGTTCGCCGCGCAACTCGAAGCGCTGAGCGGGGAGGGCTATGTGACGCGCGCGAATGGCTTGCTCAAAGCCAAGATCGCG
This sequence comes from uncultured Burkholderiales bacterium, assembly GCA_964488915.1. Classification (GTDB taxonomy): domain Bacteria; phylum Pseudomonadota; class Gammaproteobacteria; order Burkholderiales; family JALYOK01; genus CADEHE01. The sequence goes on along the minus strand of CAZAWU010000092.1, from coordinate 9,753 downwards.
TTTCAGAGCGGTCAGCTTACCGTCAACGGCAAGCCGTTCAATCCGATGGCAATGGGCGGCGGCGCCGGTATGGGGCCGGGCGGGCCTGAGCAGGCGATGGAAATGGAAGGCATGCCGCCCGACGGCGTACCCGGCGAAGCGCCTCAGATTCCTGCGGACGAAGCTCAGTCACCGGGGCGAAACTAGTCGCTCGCCAGACTACCCGGGCGCGCGGATCTCGGCAATGAAGTCGGGTGGCGCCAAGCTGGCCGCGTCCGGCGAAATCACTGCGCCCGGAGCCGCTAGGGCGAAATCCGCGATCAGGTAGGCGCCGAAGAATGCGACGGCGCCGCCGATTGCCGCGGCCATGGCTGTGGTGAGAACAGCGTCTTTGATGGGCTTCAAGGGCATGGTCTGTCTCCGTGCGCCAGTTGGTCTGTGCGTGAATGCCTGCGGGCCGCCGCAAGGTTCATCGGTAGAATGCCCGCATGCCCAACTTCACCGGGGAAATCGCCCAGCTTGAGCGCGACGCGCTGCGGCGTGTGCGCCGTGTGGTGGAGGGCGCTCAGGGCGCGCGTGTACGGGTGGACGGCAAGGACTACCTCACGTTCTGCAGCAATGACTACCTCGGCCTTGCCAACCATCCTGCATTGATCGAGGCGGCGCAGCGTGGCGCCGCCGAGTACGGTGTCGGCGCCGGGGCGTCGCATCTCATCTCCGGCCACAGTGCGGTGCACGAAAGTCTCGAGCGCGAACTCGCCCGATTCGTCGGACTACCGCGCGCGGTGTACTTTTCGAGCGGCTACGCGGCCAACACCGGTGTCGTCGCGGCACTCGCCGGGCGCGACAGTGCTCTTTTTTCCGATGAGCTCAACCATGCCAGCATCATCGACGGCGCCCGCTTGTCGCGCGCTCAAGTTTTCGTCTATCCGCACGGGCATACCGCCGCGCTCGCGGAAGCACTAGACCGCTGTAACGCGCCGCGCAAACTGGTGGTCTCCGATGCCGTCTTTAGCATGGACGGTGATATCGCGCCGGTGGCTGAGCTGGTCCAGCTGTGCGAGCGCTACGACGCTTGGCTGCTGTTGGACGATGCGCATGGTTTCGGCGTGCTCGGCGCAGAGGGCCGCGGTGTGCTCGCACATTGCAACGTAGGTTCAGACAACATCATCTATATGGGCACCTTGGGCAAAGCAGCCGGTGTGGCAGGCGCGTTCGTGGCTGGGCCGGAGGATGTCATCGAGTGGCTGATTCAGCGCACGCGCAGCTATGTGTTCAGCACCGCGGCACCGCCGCTGTTGGCGTGCGCGCTGCTTGCCAGTTTGCGCGTGATCGCCGCTGAGGACTGGCGCCGCGAGCATCTGCGCGCGCTGACGGCTCGACTGCGCGCGGGCTTGGCGGATCTACCCTGGCGTCTAGCCGACTCGGCGACGGCGATTCAACCACTCTTGGTCGGCGAGAACCAGCGCGCGCTCGATCTCATGCAGGCGCTGCTCGACCAAGGTATCTGGGTGCCGGCGATTCGCCCGCCGACAGTGCCCGCCGGAACCGCGCGTCTGCGCATCTCGCTGTCGGCCGCCCACGGTCTCGAAGACGTCGATCGGCTGACCGGTGCGCTGCGCGGACTGGCTGCAGGAGTTTAGGCATACAGCCTAACTGTATAGGTCGATAAATAATATTTAATCGGATTGACCGCGACCTTCAGGCGGTAGTATAGGGGGGTGCAGGCGCGTACTGTGCATCCGCCGTATCCATTGCGAAGCGCTGCACGTGCTCTCCCCTCGGGCATCCCCTATGCCTTTCGGCCTAGCGCTTCTGTCAGATTTTTCCTTTGCCCCTCGTTCCTAGACTGCAGGCAAGTAGTTCGCAGCGCCCGCAGCACGGCGCAGTCGACAACAGCCAATCGGGGGATCAGGCAGATGTTAGCGAGCATTTTGGAACGTCCTTCTTTCACACACGATATGCGCCGGCGTGAGAGTTATGACTTGCAGCGCATCGCGCTCTTCAACGAACTCGACGCGGATGCGCTGGCGCTGATTCAAGCACACGCCAACGTGCGCAGTCTGCCCAAAGGCATGACCATCATCCACGCGGGCGAACCGGCGCAGGCGGTGTGGGCGCTGCTGAGCGGGCGCGTGAAGTTGTTCCTCAGCAACGAGGACGGGAAAGAGATCGTGCTCGGCTCGCTGGAGGCGGGCGAGAGTTTCGGTGAAGTGGCATTGCTCGAAGAACCGGCGATGAGCGCCAATGTGGCGACACTCGAGCCGGTGCGCTTGCTGACGATTCCGCGTCACGTGCTGGCGGAAATTGCGCAGCAAGACCCGCATTTCGCGCTGCGCCTGGCGCAGCGCCTCGCGCGGCAAGTGCGGCAACTCTCGGAGCAGGTGCGCAGCCTCGGTCTGTGCAATGTGTATCAACGCCTGGCGCACACGCTGGCTGCGATGTCTGAGCCGCACGGCGATGCCGCAGCGGTAAACGCGGCCGCGCGCGTCATCAACCACCGATTCACGCACCAAGAGTTAGCCAAGCGCATCGGCGCTTCGCGCGAGATGGTCACACGCATCTTCCGCGACTTGATCGTCGGCGGCTATCTGCGCGTCGAGGGCAAGCGCCTCATCATCGCCAAGAAGCTGCCGGCCAGCTGGTAGCAGAGCCATGTTCGCACTGTTCACGCTTGCGCTGCTGTGGCTGACTGTTCGTTCGATCTATGCAGTTCGGCCGAAGCGCGGTGCACAAGTCACCGCAGCGCTGTGCGATTGCGCACTGGAGCGCACCGCTGCGGGATCTAGATTGCAAGTAACTGCTGTGGCGCGTACGGCGAGGAATCGCTCACGGGGACGATAGCAGTCGAGTTAGAAGGCTGCGGCGCGATGGAGGCTTGCGAGCAGCTTACCGATCAACGAATCCTAATTGGAGTGAACATGAACAAGACAGAATCAGCGCAGCTGCTCAGCAGCGCGGAACTGGAAGCAGTGAATGGCGGTTGGTGCGGCACGCCGTGGCCGGGGCAGTTCGGCGGCCTTATTCCGCCGCAACCGGAACCCGACCCTTGGTATCGCGCCGCGTTGGTGTCGAAGCTGGACCTGGTTGCACTCAACCCGCAACCGCTGCCGCCGAAGAGCATCGTCGGTTTTGAAATCCAAATGTAAGGGTGACCACATGAAAACCATCAAGACAAAAGCAGCAAGCATCGCCGCCACCGAGATCGCCACCGTCGCCGCTCAAGGCGTGCAGCGCGCGCTGGAATCGCGTAAGTGCGCGATGCAAGAACTTAGTGCGGAAGAGGCCGGGCAGGTCGGCGGTGCGTTAGCGCTGCCGGACAAGATCTTCATCTATGGTTACTGGCGCGATCTGATCAACGTCGGCGTGGGCGGATATGACGTCCCCGTAAACCAGACGCTCGGCGCGAAAACGCTAGGCATGTAAGGCCATGGAAACGCCGACCCATCCAAGAGAAGTGCTTTGCCCGAGCGCGCAGCACGACTCGCCGGGCGCGAAAATCTTCGCGGTGGTCGGCGGATCGGCTGCGCAGGCGGAAGTGTCCTATCTCTCCGCCCCGCAGCCGGTAACGCCGGAGTTGCTCGCGTTGGCGCATCCGGTCGCGCCGGCGGAAGTGTTCCGCTTCGCGGCGGCCTGCGCGGGCAGCGGCTGCAAGCACTTCGCCGCAGAGCACTCGCAGTGCCAGCTGGCGCAGAAAACGGTGCAGTGGGTGCCGAAGGTGGTTGCCACGCTGCCCGCTTGTACCATCCGCGCGCATTGCCGCTGGTTTCAGCAAGAAGGCCGCGAGGCGTGCCTGCGCTGCCCCCAAGTGGTGACCAACAATGCAATGCCCAACGAGGTGATGCGCAGCGCGGGCGATCCGCACCGGCGCGTCGAAGACACATCCCATCAACCGACAATTTAGTACGGAGAACAAAACCATGAACAACACCAACGTCGAAACACTGTTTCAGCAAGCGCTAGCGGCTGACATCGAGGAAAGCGAGATGAGCGTCGAAGAATTCGATCTAGTCAACGGCGGCTACGCTTGTGACTACCTCGGCGTGCACGACTACCGCCTCATGATGTCGTACTACTCACGCCAATACTGTTGCTAGCGTAACAATGCGGTGGCGCCCAGAAGAATTAATCCTAAAGCGGCGCCACCGCTACAGTTTTCGCCGATCTCCCTCGCGGGCCTCGGCTTATGCTCTCCGCTTGGAGAGTCGGGCGAGCGAAGCCTCGCCCAATGTTTTCTTCGGGGGCGAGTTCAACTCGCCCTATTGTTTAAAGCAAAGCATGAAAGTAGGAGCGACGAGTAATGCGAAGTACTCTTTTCCGGCAGGAAGCGCTACAAGCTAAGCGCGAGTGCGCCTACGGCGATACGTTGCGCGTGGACACGCCCAAAGCGTGGGTGTTTGTCGTGCTGGTGTTGGGATTGTCCGCAAGCTTGCTGGCATACGGTTACTGGGGAGAATTCACGCGCAAAACACACGTGCTCGGCCAACTAGTGCCGACCATGGGCCATATCAAGGTGTACGCGCCGGAAGGTGGCACCATCGTCGAGCGCCGCGTGCAGGAAGGCCAACATGTAAAGAAGGGCGACGCGCTGTTCGTGCTCTCGCTCGAGCGTAATTCGCAAACTGCTTCGGCCGCCAACGCTACTGCGATTGCGAAGTTGCACGAACGGCGCGACAGCTTGCTGCGCGAGTTGGACAAGCAGGGCGAGATCGGTGTAGCCGAATTGGCGGCGCAGCAAGAGCGGGCACGCGGGTTGAGCGCCGAGTTGGCGCAGTTGGAGCAGGAGATCGTCACGCAGCGCCAACTGGTGGACAGCGCACAAACCTCGCTTACTCGGTACGAGCGCTATCGCGACCAGAGCTTCTTCTCTGCCGCTCATGTGCAGCAGAAGCAAGAAGAGCTGCTGGCGCAAACCGCCAAACTGCAAGCGCTGACGCGCAACCGCGTGAGCTTGGAAAGCGATCTCGCGAGTGCGAGGCAGGCAACGCGCAGCAAGAAACTGCAAAGCGAGAAAGAGCCGGCGGCGCTGCGGCGTGAAATTGCCGCACTGGAAGCGCAACTGTCGGAGTGGGAGTCGCGGCGTACCGCGGTGATCACCGCGCCTTCTGACGGGCTGGCGACGACGATTCTGGCGCAGCAAGGGCAGGTGGCCTCGGCCAACGCGCCGCTCATGTCGATTCTTCCGGCAGGCACGGTACTGCGCGCCGAGCTGTTCGTACCGTCGCGCTCCATCGGCTTTGTTTCCGTGCGGCAGTTCGTGGCGATCCGCTATGCGGCCTTCCCGTATCAGAGCTTCGGCAGCTACGCAGGCAAGATCACCGAGATTTCACGCACGCTCATCAATCCGCAGGAGAGCGGCATGGCCGATCAAGTGCAGGAGCCCGTCTATCGCGTGCTGGTGGAGTTAGAGTCGCAGCACGTGAACGCCTACGGCAAGCGGATGCCGCTGCAAAGCGGCATGGCGCTGGAGGCGGACGTTTCGCTTGAGCGGCGGCGCCTGATCGACTGGGTGTTCGCGCCGCTGCTGTCGATCACCGGACGCGTGTGAGGAAGCGGCGATGATCGGCGCGCAAAACGTTCTGCAATTCGTCGGCGGCCGGCGAACACCGCTGGTGCTGCAAACCGAGGCGGCGGAGTGCGGCTTGGCCTGCTTGGCGATGGTGGCCGGCACGCACGGTTTCGAGATCGACTTGGCGCAACTGCGCCGCAGCTATCCGGTATCGGCGCGCGGCACGACGCTCGCGCATCTGACGCAGCTCGCGCATCAACTCAAGTTGTCCACACGCGCGCTCAAAGTCGAACTCGATCAGCTCGGCAAGTTGACGCTGCCCGCCATCCTGCATTGGGACTTCAACCACTTCGTGGTGCTGACCAAAGTTGGCAGCCGGCACATCGTCGTCAGCGATCCGGCGCGCGGCGAGCGCGAGCTGAGCTTGGACGAAGCATCGCGCCATTTCACGGGTGTGGCGCTGGAGCTGGCGCCGACCACGCAGTTCAAGCGGGCGGACGCGCGCGAGAAGGTGAGTTTGCTGCAGTTGATCGGCCACGCCAGCGGGCTCAAGCGTGCGCTGGTGCAGATCGTGTTGCTCGCGCTCGGTTTGGAAGTGTTTGCCGTGGTCGGCCCGTTCTTCATGCAGCTGGTTGTCGATCACGCGCTGGTCGCTCAGGATCGCGATCTGCTCGTGGTGCTGGGACTGGGCTTCCTGATGCTGGCGGTGATCCAAGTCGCAGTGAGCTACTTGCGCGGCTGGGTGGTCCTGGTGATGAGCACGCGGCTCAACTTGAGCATGATCGGCAATCTGTTCCATCACATGCTGAAGCTGCCGGTGAGCTTCTTTGAGAAGCGCCATCTGGCCGACGTGGTGCAGCGCTTCGACTCGCTCAGCACTATTCAGCGCACGCTGTCGAATTCGTTCATCGAGGCGATCGTCGACGGTTTGATGACGGTGGTTATGCTCGGGCTGATGTTCATCTACAGCTGGAAGTTGGTGCTGATCGTTGCCACCGCAGCGCTGCTCTACGCCGTGCTGCGCTGGAGTTTGTACTGGCCGCTGCGCCAAGCGTCCGAAGAGCAGATCGTGCGCGGCGCCAAGCAACAATCGAACTTGCTCGAGACGGTGCGCGGCGTGCAGAGTGTGAAGCTGTTCTGCCGCGAGGATCTGCGCGAAGGCGTCTACCGCAATTTGATGATCGACAGTTTCAATGCCGGCATCCGCGTGCAGAAGCTGGGCATGCTGTTTCGCGCGCTGAACGGCTTGTTGTTCGGCATCGAGAACGTACTGGTGGTATGGGTCGGCGCGCTGTTGGTGCTCGACGGCGGCTTCTCGGTCGGGATGCTGTTCGCATTTATTTCTTACAAGCAGCAATTCACTTCGCGCATCGGCGCGCTGATCGAAAAGAGTATCGAACTGAAGATGCTCGGTTTGCATGCGCAGCGTGTGGCGGATATCGCGCTGCACGAGCCTGAAGCGCAAGCCGTGCCGGGTTTGGTCCACAGCCGCGCGCTCAAGTCGAGCGTCGAACTGCGCAACGTGAGCTTCCGCTATTCGGAGGCTGAACCGTACGTGGTGCGCAATATCAATCTGAAGATCGAAGCGGGCGAGTCGGTAGCGCTGGTGGGGCCGTCAGGTTGCGGCAAGACCACATTACTCAAGATCATGCTTGGGCTGTTGACGCCGACCGAAGGCGAAGTGCTGGTCGGCGGTGAGCCGCTAGCTCGTGCCGGGGCGGAGCGCTACCGCAAGTTGATCGGCACGGTCATGCAGGAAGATCAACTCTTCGCCGGGTCCATTGCGGACAACATCGTATTCTTCGACGCTGAGCCGGACGAGGCGCATATGCACAATTGCGCGCGCCTGGCCGCGATCGCCGACGACATCGAAGCCATGCCGATGCAGTACAACACGCTGATCGGCGACATGGGCACGGTGCTCTCCGGCGGGCAGAAGCAGCGCGTTTTATTCGCGCGTGCGCTCTACAAGAACCCGAAGATTCTGGTGCTGGATGAAGCCACCAGTCATCTCGATGTGGCGCGCGAGCGCCTCGTCAACGAAGCCACGCGTCACCTCAATTTAACCCGCATCATCGTCGCCCATCGCCCCGAGACGATCGCTTCGGCCGACCGCGTTGTGGTGCTGAATCGCGGCGGCATCGAAGAAGCAGCGGCGCGCCTCGACGTGCTCAGCGCTGCGTAAGCTGGGCGTAAGCCTTAATCCCCCCTTCAGTCGCCTGCGCTTACGTTGCCGCAAGCGGGCAGGCGTCGCGTATTGGCAACGTTACGCGGATATACACCTAGCTCGATAGTCCGAGAACTGGCTCTAATACTTATTTATCGATATATTCAGCATTATGTATATGCCTGATAAGGGTGGTCAGGTCGAATGGTGCGGGAAAAAATCACACAATAAGAGCGTCGGCCAATTTGACGGGTAGTTCATCTCGTTTCGAGCTGTGGTGGCTAAATATATTGTTGATCAGACAGTTAAGAACATGGCACAACCGTTGCTGAGAAGGAGGGGCGATATCAATTCATTGAAGTCCACCTCTGAAGGAACCCGTAGTGAAAACAAGAACAATCGCAGTAGCTTTGGGCCTGGCCCTGGCGCAAGCGGCGTCGGCCACCCCCATTAACTTAACCGCCACTTTGACCGGCGACCCCCGTGCCCAGAACCCCGATAACTTGATCGTGAACGTGGCGGTATCCGGTGATACCACTTCCAATGCGGTGAACTGGATGATCGATATCAATTCGCCGCTGCATCCGAACGCGAAGCTGGATGTGTTCGCCTTCAACATGGTCGGCGGCTTTGGCGACTACAGCTTTTCGAATTTCACCCCGGCCGGTTGGAGTATTACGAGCGGAAACAACGTGCCAGGCTCCGGCGGCGCGGACTTCTTGTTCGAATCGAATGATCCGCCAGGCAACGGCAATAACGTAACCAACTCGGTGAATCTGACGTTCACCATGACCAAGCTTTCAGGCAACTTTACCGAAACCGATTTCCTCAACGCACCGGTGGATTTCTTGGCGGGTAATTCCGCCTGGGCTGGCCAGATGGGCGCGCACCTGCAATCGTTGACAGTGGGTAACTGCACCGCCTGTAGCGACAGCGGGTTTGCCATCGGGAGCTGGGATGATCCGCGCGTTCCGCCGAACGAAGTGCCCGAGCCTGCATCGCTGGCTTTGCTAGGCCTAGGATTGACCGGCCTGGCTCTGCGCAAGCGTAAGTAGCAAATAAGTAAGCGCGGTATTGGGAATCCTCCAAGAAGAACAAGAACGACAAAAACAACAAAAAACGAGAGTCGGGGCAAACCGCCATTTGACGCCGGCCACGCGCCGGCGTTTTTGTTCTTAGCCGGCGCCAGCGTTATACGGCCGGCGTTTTTGTTCTTAGCCGGTGTCTCTGCTCGCTAAGAGACTTCTGGCAATTTTTACGTTGCCGAATCCGAGGTCACCGGAATTTGTCAACAAAGTCCGCTTGGTTTCTGAGCGAAACGAAGGGTATGGCTCATGAATTTGCTTTGATGCCCAATCTATGGTCAGTACTGGCCCTAGTAAATATCGAATGGCGTTTCGGCTGCAGATCCTCCAATGTCGTTGTTTCTTACAAATCAAGACGTTAAGGAATGGTTAAGAAATAATAGTCATATAAATCAATCGCATATAAATAGGCGCACTTTTTGCTAGACCTTGTTCAAGGTTGTTTCACTTGAGGAGAGAAGAAATGCGAATGATCAAGTTGGTGGGTGCGGTGTTGCTGGTGGGTGCGGGGGCAGCACAAGCTGGCACCATCCAATGCCCACCCAACGCGACCGGCGGTAGAATTTTCTATTTGACTGCAGCCGTCGACCCGACCTGCTTGGCTTGGGGAGACGGTAACTTGCAGGGCCAAGTTGGGCAAGAAAGTGCAGACGATTTCACGAACGGCGTGGGTTCCGCGTACACGATTCTGGACAAAGATAGCGGTGCCGCGATAAGCGCGAATGTTGAGGGATGGTTTAGTGTTAGTGCTCTTAACGTATCGTCAGGCACCATCACTATCGATCCGGCTCTTTGGGCGAATTACAGCGCGCTGGCGGTCGGTTTCAAGGTAGGCAATAACAACTCGCCCGACTGGGCGGTGTTCGGTTTGGCGCCTAATACGCTAACGGCGGATTGGTCCAATACCCCGCAACAGGGTGGTGGTTTGTCGCATGCGAACTTGTACGGAATTCAGCGCGTGCCGCCGAACGAAGTGCCGGAGCCTGTCTCCTTGGCACTGTTGGGTGCAGGTC